>JAAHGL010000007.1 GCA_010692635.1 Symploca sp. SIO2C1
CTCATCAATGCAATTTCCTTGCATCTTCTTAACCCATAATCCCCTTTAAAGACTATTCTAAACTCCTAAACTCCTATTCTCCTGACTCCTGACTCCTGACTCCTGACTACTTATTCAGCAAACCCTATTTATGCCAAAATCGACATCTCAGGGCGAAGCATTCGGACAGAAAAACTAGGGTTTGAGGGATAAAATATCGCCCGAATGCTTCGCCCCTACATCTAATTCTGGTTACTAAAATCTTCCATCTTGAATGCGGGAAGAAGAAACTAGATAACTGTTAATACACCCGGGATCTTGAGCAACAGGACGAATTACTGTCCCATCCGGTAGCTGAGCTACTAACTCCACATTCCCCTCTGCATCAACTATCCAGCCTGTGGCTTCCACTATCTGAAAGGGAGGATTTTCGACGATAGGTGGGGGAGATGGTGGCAAAGCTTGCTGAGGTTGTTCCTCTGCTACAGAAAAATCTTGCAAATCTCGCCAAACTGTCTGCCCTCGGATAGGTGCAGTCGGATCCTCTGGTATGCCACCTTGTCCAATAAGAGTAAAGGAGTTGCCTTCAGCAGCAGCACATCTGGCAATTACTTGTTCAGTAGGATCAATCACTTCTTCTGGTAACTCTACTAATCCAGAACCAGGCTCTACTTCTGGGTTGGTGATAGTTACAGAACCAGAAACCCCAAACTGAGAACTAGCAGTAATATCACTTAATGAAGTGAGTTGTTCTTGAAACTCAAGTCCAAAAATACCCTTAGCTGTTAGGGTAATTCTCCCCCCATTCCCCTCAAAGGCATTGGCAGTAATATCATTATTTTCTCTGGGGATTGCCACAATAAATGGGGTATTAATCTCAATGTTTCCCCCATCTCCCCCTGTACCTGCGGTACCTGCGGTAGCAGTAATTTGGCTATTGCGTCGCATCAACAACAGTTCATCAAGAAAGATCACAATATCCCCACCTTGATTAGCAGCAGTTGCCGCAGAGAGAAAGGCTTGATTATCTAAAGTTAGAGAACCAGCTTCCAGTCTAATGCTTCCCCCTACCCCTATTCCTTGACTACTCACTGCTATCCCTGCACCATCTCGGATGGTTACAGTTCTGGGTTTAGCAACAAAAATATTACCACTATCACCCCCAGAAGCAGCTTCAGTATTAGCAAATAATCCTGTTTTTTCCCCAGAGAGCAAGATAGTTTCTGCCACATTCAGGGTAATACTACCAGCATCAAAACTTGTACTAGTACTAGTACTTAGTTGAGAACCCCCTGTGGCTTCTAAGCGATTCGCTCTTAGACTGATACTTCCAGCATCTCCCTCACCGGAGGTACTAGCAAGAATTTGAGAGCCATTAGTAAGAGAAATCGAATTAGTTACAATACCAATTTGTCCCCCAGAACCGATGGCTGTAGGTTCCGCACTACTGCTAATCAAACCATCATCGAGGAAAATTTCTGCGGCAGTAATATTCACACTACCGGCATTTCCTTGTCCCTCAGTTTGGCTACTTACTCTAGCTTCATTAGATATAGTCAGGGAATTGGTAGCAATATTGATATCTCCAGCATCACCTCTACCAATAACTCTCACTCTAGTAAGTAAACCATCCAAACGACCACTACTTGCTTTGCCATCTAACAAAACTGATTCACTGGCATTAATCGTGATCCCTCCTGCATTTCCTTCCCCATAAGTACTAGTAGCCAATTGAGCGCCATTAGTAACCGATAGCTGGCGAGTATTGATATCAATTCCTCCAGAATTACCCACAGCCGAAGGTCCTGCTACTAAATTGAAGGCATTAGAATCCTGTCCTAGACTATCTTCCCCATCAAAGATTACCGATTCTGTAGCATTAATAATAATCCTACCAGCATCTCCTTGGAGATAGGTAGAGTTATTCAGTCTAGCTCCTTCAAATAAACTCAAATTATCGGTATTAATGCTAATATCACCAGTGTCTCCCTGCCCAAAGTTACTAATATTGATAAAACCGCGATTAGCAAGCATCACATCCCCAGTATTGAGGATGATACTACCAGCATCACCACTGCCACGAGTGATATTGGATATGGTCGATTGATTAATAATTTCCACATTTTCAGTGGCATTGATAGTAATATCTCTGCTTCTCCCTGCACCCAAAGTCGTCGTCGCAATTTCTGCGCCAGCATCCATCTCTAACTGTCCGGTATTAATATTTAATCTCCCTGTATTGCCAGTCGCTTCAGTGATTGAGAATAAGCCACTATTGAGTCCATAATTGGGGTTGAAGTGGTTAGGGTTCCGGTTATCTGGAAGGTGAGAGATGTTCGTTCCCTGATTTTCCAAGGAAACATGCAGGGTGTAGGTATCACCAGGGTCAACGCGATCGCCTTCTAATCCTTGTAAACTATTAGGAACAGTATCGAACTCTCCTACACCAAGGACGTAAGTTCCAGGATCATCAAAGGTGAAGGAAATATAAGAGTCTTGCCTGACAATACTACCTGCAGCACCATTAGTTAAATTAGTATCGTCATTAGAAGCTAGTACTTCTCCCGTTGCTCGATTAAACAGCGCAATTTCTGTATCTAAACTACCAGGATTATCGGTATAGCCATCGCCAAAATCAATGTCGAAAATGCCCTGACTATTTCCTTCAGTAATTGTAAATGAGTAATAGTCATACTGTTCGGCTGCTGTTCCCAATACCGTTGTACCACTAAGAATTTGCTCTGGAGTCCGTTGTAGAGCAACATAAGGAATTCCTCCTGCTCCAGAAGCTTCGATATTGGGGTTAAAGGAAGTGCTAAATGCTAATTGATCCAAACCAAAAACGGTTAAGCTATCAAAGGGAGAATTGATAAAATCTTGGCTACTTCCAGAAATACTTATACTTGCGGTCATATTAATCGTGACATCACCGGCATTGCCACTGTTGGTTGCCAAGGTAAGAATTTGTCCACCACCTTCTAAAAGCAGGTTATCCCCATTAACTTCGATTCCCCCACCATCACTACTACTATTAGTAACAGCAGCAATAAATCCTCTGTCAGCTAAACGAACCGTTCCTTGAGGATTATCCTGATTGATAACAATATTTCCTCCTGTACCACTATGAGCAGTTTCTGATAAAGAGAGAATGCCACTAAAGAGTCCATCGACGGTGAAACCAGAAATATCGACATTGCTAGCTTCCAAGAGAATATTGCCAGCCTCCCCTAATGCTTGAGTAACTGTCGTAATCCTAGAACCATTAGTTAAAGCCAGAGAATTGGCACTGATCTCAATATTGCCCCCAGTTCCCAAGGCATTCGGTTGCACCCTATTACTAATTAAACTACCGTTACTTAAGTTAATATCTCCAGTCGCGTCAATTAAAATATTTCCCGCCTCAGCATCTGTGAGGTTACTGTTAGTAGCAATTCCGGCTAGAAGTTGAGAATGTCCAGTAATGTCCAGATTATTCGTATTAACAGTAATGCTACCGCCACTAGTTCCTGTTACATCAATCAAGGTACTATTGCTCAGATGAACATCACCTCGTGGGCTAACTTGAGGAAAAGAAGGAATGATACCTTGAATATCAACAATCCCCTCTCCTACTAATCCACCTAAACTTACTTGTCCCCCTGGTGCGAGTAAAGTTCCACCATCAATACTGACTTTACCTCCTAAAAGAGCCAGGGTTTGATGGGGAGAAACTTCGAGGAAAGATTGCTGTACTTGCACCTCAGCAGCATGATTTCCATATTGCAAACCCAGGGGAACATTAATTGTCAGCAAGGATGAAACTTGGGGATCAATAGCACTAAAAGTAACACCATCTGGAAACAACAGACTATTTGCCGTACTTGCCACAAACGAACCACCGATATCGAGTCTGGCATGAGAACCAAAAACAATGCCATTGGGATTGAGGAGAAAGAGGTCGGCACTAATATTAGTCTGAATTAAGCCATTAATATTGGAGACGTGATTCCCAGTAACTCGCGTTATAATATTTGTTAAGTTTACCCCATTGTTAAAAAAAACTTCACTACCACTAGGAACAGAAAATTCCTGAAAGCTGTGAAAAAGATTTTCTCCTAGAGCTGTCCCCCCATCAATAGTAAAGGTATTACCCGTAGGGCTAACAATAGAGTCATTTGTAAGAGTGGCATCAGGTACAACTTGCCCGATAACCTGACTATTTGATATGGTTAGAATAGAAATTGTTAAGTTGAAAATTGACCATTTTCGCTTGAACACTTCACCATTGGGATTCTTAGCTACAAACCGTCAAAACTAGTTTAACCCAAGTATCCTTTCTTTCTTCTTCCCTTTGTGAACTTTGTGTCTTTGTGGTTTATTCAAAAAAAGCCTACTCCACCCCTAAATGAACGTTGATGAAGTTCTCGAAATTGTAGAACAAGTTCTGTTATCTCGACGACTTAGTCCCGTTGAGCAATTAATCCTGCGCCAATCTTGGCTCAAGCAAAGCTATAGTGAGATAGCAGAGCATTCCACTTACGATTACACTCATCTCAAGGAAGTTGCCTCCCAGTTGTGGTACGAACTCTCAAAGGCACTAGGGAAGAAAGTGACAAAAAAAAATTTGCCTTTAGTCTTGAAGAAGTATCAACAAGATAAAGTAGCTCACTCCACAATGAAAGTACCACAGGAGTTTCTCACACCAGCAAAGGCTCAACCTTATTTTCCTTCTTCAGTTCCCCAAACTCTGTTGGCATTTCCCGGTGCTCCTGTACCACCAGATTCCCCTCTCTACATCCATCGTCCCCCCATAGAGGAACTCGCCTGTAGCCAAATTAGTCAACCGGGATGTGTACTCCGCATCAAAGCACCCAAGAAGATGGGGAAAAGCTCCCTCCTCAACCGCGTTATGGCTCACGCAAAGGCTTTGGATTACAACAGAGTCTTCTTAGATTTTCAAGAAGCTGAAGAAGCAGTTTTTGCCTCTCTCGATAAATTTCTGCGCTGGTTATGTGCCAACCTCAGTAGATGTTTGCACCTTAATCCTAGGCTGGAGGATTATTGGGATGAAGAGCTTGGTAGCAAAGTCAGCTGTAGAATTTATATCGAAGGGTATTTGCTGGAGCGCATTGACTCTCCCTTAGTTTTGGCATTTAATGAAGTCAATCGGGTATTCGAGCATCCCCAGATTGCCCAAGAATTTCTACCAATGTTGCGCTTTTGGCACGAACAGGCAAGGGTAGTAGAAAATTGGCAAAAACTCCGCGTAGTAGTGGTTCATACCACAGAAGTCTATATTCCCCTCAAACTCAATCAATCTCCCTTTAATGTCGGTTTATCAATCAAGTTGCTGCCGTTTACTAGAGAGCAGGTGGAGGAATTAGCAGCACTTTATGGACTTGATTGGAGCAATAACAACTACAGCCAGCAACTGATGACAATGGTGGGAGGACATCCCTATCTAGTTAATATGGCATTGTATTATCTGTGCCGAGGAGGGATGAGCTTGGAGGAGTTATTGCAAGCAGCACCCACCCAAGGGGGAATTTACACAGATCATTTACGGAGTCATTTAGCAATACTGCGAGATGAACCTCAATTAGCCTTAGCTTTGCAACAACTGGCGAGTGCTAAGGACAGTATACCCATAGAAGCACTAACCCAGAGCCAGTTACCTTCTGCGATCGCTGCTTACAAGTTAGAAAGTATGGGATTAGTGAAATTGGAGGGAAATCAAGTAAGTATCAGCTGTCAGCTATATCGTATCTATTTTCGCCAACAACTAAAAGAGGAACAAGGAATTGAAGTTCAGATGGTGCAGTTGGAGCAACAGAAGCAAGAAATCCAACGTTTATATAACATGGATGAACTAACCCAGCTGCCGAATCAACACTACATCAACCAATACCTAGAAACAAAATGGCAGCAGATTAGGGGAGTTCAACCCCTCTCTCTAATTTTGTGCAACATTGACTATTTCCGGTTTTATAACGACGCTCACGGGAATCCCGCAGGAGATGCTACTCTACAGCAAATTGCCAGTGCCATCAGTAACTGGGTAAGGGATCCGAAGGCAGTCGTAGCACGTTATGGTGGTGATGAGTTTGCTGTGATTTTACCCCGAACAGATACCAAAGCAGCTGCTGCCATTGCAGAAAACCTGCGAGAGGGTATCAAAACTTTGGAAATAGCCTATGCTCATCCCCGACTCAGTGGTTTTCCTTCTCAAGTTCTCACCTTCAGCTTAGGAGTAGCAACTACAGTACCTAATCCTGACACCTCCCCAGCCATGCTGATTGCCGCTGCACAAGAAGCACTCTCTGAATCAAAATTATTAGAACGCGATCGTGTTACCGTTAAGTAGGTGGTAGGTTTTAGGTGTTAGGTGTCATCCAGGGAGCCAAAACTTTTAGCGTTCGATACATCGTAAATCTCTACATCTTGCCCACGTCTAAGCATTCGCTTACCCAAGCGAGGAAAATCTGCAATCTCAACCTCAAGATTCTCTCCACCCATGAGATAAACCAACTCGTCATCATAGGGGTTACGCAGATGATGCGCTACCGATGGTGTGGGAAAACCCATAAAATCCCCTGCACTAACTTCAAATTCTTCACCATCAATCTCTGCTATCCCTCCACCCGAAATAATATATATCCATTCTTCTTCTCGATAATGAGAATGATAGATAAACGATTCTTTCCCCGGTGGTATCTTAGCAAGACTTACCCCTACCCTTTTGAGTCCCGCTATAGGGCTGATTCGGGTTCCAATAATCAGCGAGTTAGGGTTCATTGGATGAGAGAAAGTAGATTCTTGCTGTGCTATTTCACTGGCTCGCACAAGAAAGGATTTTTTGGAAGTATCTGCCATCTTGATATTTGCTACCTAATGACACTACCTTAGATATTAGATCACTACTAAAATTGCAAATTAACAAAATACTAACTCAATCTCTGGGAAAATTTAGAGGAACTTTATCAAGAGGCTGTATTTATTGTCAGTCAAAAAACCGGTTTTGAGCTGACGCTGTTTCCAAAAAATTGTTCTTATCAGCTAGAACAATTATTAGATATACATTGGCTACCCGTTACTCCTGATTAATTGTAAACAATCTCTCAATGTCTTGATCACAGTTGCCATTTGCTCTAGGGTTCCAATAGTAAAATCAATTCCGCGCTGCCAGTAGGAGATTTTACAGCAATAGCGATCGCATTAACGTTGTAGCAAACTTTAGTGTGACCACTGTAGAGCAATGCCAGACTGACTTTATCAGTTTACCTCTTGGCACTGCCTACTCTACCCTTAACTCTCTATACCTTTTATATATGAGCGCAAACTTTGCCCATTATAAAAAGAAGAATAGCAAAAAATAATGGTGAATGCAACCCAAAAAAGCTTTTATTAAGATAACCACGATAACTGCGAACTTTGACACAGAATCAAGAAAATTCTGTAAGTTTTGCTACTTTTTGTCACAGAATTTGGTAAAAATCGCTACATTTTCTCACTGTTTCCGTAGAATAATTTTGTGCAGGGTTCGGGGGATGGACTAAATCGCCGAAATTGCACAGCAAGACCAACGCAACAATTGTTGGAAAGCAATTTTAAGGATAAAGCCATGAAAACACACGAAATTGGAAGCCAAGGACAATCTCACGGTTCTGTAAATAATGCGATCGCTTTGGTAACTCACCACGGTGCTTCAATCAAAATGATCCTCCTGGTTGCTGTCGGCTCGTTAGTTATGGGATTAATTCCTATCCTGTATGGTTCAACGGTGGCACAAACACAAGATCAAGCACCAACTACTCTTGGTGAGGCAGGTGTTTGGAGCGCTTTGGGAGAAAGGAATTAGTCTTGTTTGGGAATCGGGAATTGGGAATTGGGAATTGGGAATTGGGAATTGGGAATTGGGAATTGGGAATTGGGAATTAGAAATATCTTCCTTGTTTCCCCATCTCCCCATCTCCCTATCCCTATCCCTCATATCCCCTTCCCCACTTGGAGCAAGAAGACTAAAAAACAGCAACTGGGGCAGACTTGGTGTGCACTTCAGAGATGCTGGATTCCACAGTAAGGGGTTTCAGCTGCACAGCACAGGCTTTTAATTCTGGTTGCAAGGAATCAGGACACCATTGGGGATGAGTCAGAGCATTGGCTTCTGCATTATCTGCCCAAAGGAAACCCCAGTGCATTGGTACAAAGACAGTACCAGGAGAAATAGCCTTGGTGACTTTGGCTCGAAGCTGACACATACCACGACGCGATCGCACTTCTACCCAATTATCATCTTTAATGCCCAAGGTTTTAGCATCGCGGGGATGAATTTCCAAGAAAGGATTGGGGTGCATCTTCGTTGTTTTCTCAATCCGTCCTGTACGGGTTAGAGTGTGCCAGTGACCGTAGAGTCTCCCTGTCGTCAACACGAAAGGATATTCCTCATCAGCCGGTTCTGCTAGTCCCCGGGAATGGAAGGCGGCAAACCTGGCTCGTCCATCAGGGGTATTAAATTGGAAGTCGGTATAAAGGCGCTTAGTTTTTTGCTTTTCGCTTTCTGGTTCTCCCTCGGGACAAGGCCACTGAATTGGTCCTTCTTGCTGCAATCGCTCGTAACTGAGTCCTGTCATATCACAGGGACGTCCACGGGTGAGTTGGAGAAATTCGGCATGGACGGCTGCAGAGTCAGCAAAGTCGAACTGTTCTGTAAAGCCTAAGCGACGTCCGACTTCAGCAAAAATTTCCCAGTCAGCTCTTGCTTCACCCGGTGGATAGCGGAATTTGGGACACAGGGTCACAACTCGCTCAGAGTTCGTCATAGTACCAATTTTTTCACTCCACTGAGCTGCTGGTAACAGAACGTGAGCATAGGCAGCGGTTTCGGTAGGATAGTAGGCGTCCTGATAGACAGTGAAGGGCGACTTCTGCAAAGCTGCCTTAGTGCGTTCGATATCAGGCATACTGACAGCTGGGTTGGTAGCAGCAACCCATAGGAAACCAACGTCCCCCGTCTCCAAACCAGTGATCATACTCCAAGCATCTAAGCCGGGAGCGGGTGATATTTGTCCTGGTTGCAATCCCCACAATTGTTCGACTTCAGCTCGATGTTGGGGATTCTTCACTACCCGATAACCCGGTAGGATATGGGCGAGTCCTCCTGCTTCCCTACCTCCCATAGCATTGGGTTGACCGGTGAGGGAAAATGGTCCTGCTCCTGGTTTGCCGATATTTCCGGTCATCAGGTGCAGGTTAATAATAGTACGTACCTTGGCAGTACCTTCTGAAGACTGGTTCACTCCCATTGACCACAAGGATAAGACTCGCTGGGATTCACCCCAGTAGCGGGCAGCTTTTTCCAGTTCATTAATGGAGATGCCGCATTTACTGGCAACTATTTCTGGTGGGTAGTGCCAAATTATCTCGGCGTAGTTGGGGAAATTTTTAGTACAGTCGTCAATGAAGAGGCTGTCAAGCTTACCCCAACGCATCAGTAAGTGAGCAATGCCGTTAAGTAAGTCAATATCTGTACCAGGTTTAATCGCTAGATGTAAGTCTGCTTTTTCCGCCGTAGGAGTCCGGCGCGGATCTACCACAATCATCTTAACGTGACGATTTTTTTTGTGGTGTTTTGCTAAACGGTTAAAAATAATGGGGTGACACTCTGCTGTATTAGTACCAATTAAAAAAGCACAGTCCGTCAGTTCCAAATCTTCATAGCAGCAGGGAGGACCATCGGAGCCAAAGCTTTGAATATAACCAGCCACAGCTGAGGACATACAGAGGCGGGAGTTGGCGTCAAAGTTATTAGTGCCAAGGCAACCTTTGAGCAATTTCTGAGCGAGGTAGTAGTCCTCGGTTTGAAATTGACCAGAACCATACATACAAATTGCTTCTGGACCCTGGGTAAAGCGAACAGTTTGCAGTTGATTGACTACCCGTTCTAAAGCTTCATCCCAACTCACTTGACGGAATGGGTCATTCAGAGAATCCCGCATCATGGGATACTTGAGACGGTCTTTTTCCAAAGACTCACTAATGGTTGCACCTTTGACACAAACCATACCCTTGCTAGAGGGATGAGCGCGATCGCCTCTTACTTGCCAGATGGGATTTCCTTGACTATCTCGATTAGTTGCCCGACCCGGTTGAGCAGGAGGTAGTACCTCAAGACCGCAACCAACGCCACAGTAAGGACACAATGTTTTAGTGGATTCCGTCATCCCTTTTCTCCCATGTAGTGATGCAAATTTAAGGGAATTTATCTTTTTTCTTATTTGTTGTTTGTTATTTGTTGTTTGGGAATGGGGAATTGCTAATTGCTAATTGCTAATTGCTAATTGCTAATTGCTAATTGGAAATATCTCCTTCATCTCTCCTCCCTATCCCCCTATTTACCCAACTCCCCAACTCCCCAACTCCCCATCTCCCCATCTCCGTATAAATCGGGGCACGGTATGCCGTACCCCTACTCTGAATGGCGGTAGTGCCTGATTAAATTCTGGAGTCAATTGATGAGCTTTCTGGTTGCATAGTGGGAGCAACGTAATCTTCTTCACCTTCATGATGCTCAGCAAAGGAACCTTTTGGTTCCTTGAGGACGAACCAGCACAGGAACGCTACAACCATAGCAGCGACTCCTAGAACTTGGAAGAAAATCCGGTTACCCACATCCCCTTCTGGTAACAAGCTGAAGATCGTCAGGTAAGCTACAGCTCCCACGTTGCCGTAAGCACCAACGTTACCAGCAATCTGACCCGTCACCCGACGCTTGATCAGAGGGACAATGGCGAAGGTAGAACCCTCTGCCGCTTGGACAAAGAAGGAGCAAGCCATCGTCAGGAGAACAGCAGCTGGGAGGAACCAATTACCATTGACACTGCTCATCATGAGATAGCCAATCCCCATACCAGCAGTTAAGATTGCCATCGTGTTCTTGCGGCTACCTAGCTTGTCAGAGATTAAGCCACCTCCAGGACGGGATACTAAGTTCATGAAAGCATAACTTGCAGCAATCATCCCGGCAGCCTGTTTACTCAAGCCGAAGGTGAGTTCAAAGAAGGCAGGTAGCATGGAAACAACTGCTAGTTCAGAGCCGAAGTTGACAATGTAGGTCAACTCTAGGATGGCAACTTGACTAAAGTTATAACGCTCTTCGGGAGGATAACGCTTATTTCCTAGTAATAGGTCTTTGTTAACCTGCCAGCAACCGTAAGCTTGGAACAGATACAGACCGACCAAAAATGCCCAGACGATGTAGAGTTGAGTTTGGTCGAGGAAACCAACCCCGTTCAAGCGCCAAGCCAAGACGCAAAGAATGCCAATTAGGGGAACATTCATCAGCATTAGGAACCAGAAATCTTTCTTAGTCGTGACTTCGATTCCAGAAGTTTTTGCTGGTTTCTGATAAACCTTCCCAGGGGGCGTATCTTGGACGCTAAAGAAGTAGATCACACCGTAGACAGCTGCAATGATCCCCGTCAGAGCGATCGAAAGGCGCCAGTTAATCAGGGTACCTCCGCTAAAGGTAAGGATGGCGGCAACTGTAGGTAAGGTAAAGGCGGAAGCCGCTGAACCAAAGTTACCCCAGCCACCGTAGATTCCTTCCGCTAAACCAATATCCTTGGGAGGGAACCATTCAGCTACCATGCGGATGCCAATTACAAAACCAGCACCAACAATACTCAATGCTAAACGGCTAATCACCAACTGGCTGAAGTTTTGTGCCAGAGCGAAGGTGATACAAGGAATTGCCGCATACATTAACAGCAGTGAGTAGGTAATCCTCGGTCCATACTTGTCTAACAGCATACCGATAATAATTCGAGCTGGTACTGTTAGAGCAACGTTACAAATAGCGATCGTCCTGAGTTGTCCTATCTCTAGACCAAAGTCTTCTTTCACCGCCGTGGCTAGAGGTGCAAGGTTAAACCAAACCACGAAGGAGAGAAAGAAGGCAAACCAGGTCATATGTAAGATACGGTATCTACCGTGAAATGACCATAATTCTTTGAGCATCTGTTCCTTTCCTGAGCGAAAAACTTTATCGACGGGAGCTTAACTGGTAGTTAGAGTGGTGAAGATTGGTTGAGGAAAATCATCTGTTGTTAAACAACCAATCTACAAACCAAATCGACCCTTTTTCGTTAGATTAATTAGCTTAATCAACCAAATTAATAGAGATTATTGACAAAGTACAAGTTTTTACTTAGTCAATAATTTATTTGTGGATTGCTATTACCTGATTGCAGTTACTTTAATTGAATTTAGAGTAATTGCTCAACCAATACAAGCAAACGGTTTAGCTGAATTAAATCTAACTTTATGGCAGACATACTTACACAAAAATGTTGATTTTCGAGTTAAATTTAGTCGATCTTTTCTTGTCTTCAGTCATAAGAATCGCATCTCTTTCTTGTCTGATTAGTATATTTAGTTACAAAATATTTTTTTATATGAATTTGATGCATATTATCAATGCTTTTTTTGCATGGGATAAGTCATGAGGCATATTCCTGCTTTCTCCCTTCATCAGTAGATAGACGGACATCAAGGGAGCTATGTTATGAAACGCAAATATTTCTCAAACCCTTACTAATGGCAGATGACGATTATCAACTCATTAAATGTCATCGCAGTCAATATTCCTCGGTCAGGACTTACGCAAAGCCTCTATTTGTAGGGTGTGTTAGCGTAGCGTAACGCACCTTTGACTCTATCTGTGTTGTAGATGCGTAAGTCCTGTCAGTTAAGAGAAATATATCGGTTAAAAAGCTACGGGAGCTGAAGGAGAGGAATTAGGGCTTATACCAAATCCGCTTTACCAAGGGTCTATTAAAAAAAATCAAAGCCTTTGTCTGGAAAAGATTTGGGGATTTTGATAAGTACCCCACAATAACCGGATTTGGTATTACAGCACTTTGCAGCTTAATGAGGTACATCTTACTTCTGCCTCCTGCCTTCAAGCGACAAATTATGTACTTCACTTAGATGAAAACGCTGTATCTGAGCAGTATCATCACCCTAGTGCAAAGATCTGAGGGCGGTTAGCTCGAATATCAAAGCTGTTGAGGTATTTAACAGGCTGACTAGGATCAAATTGGCGTTTGTCGATAAACACCTCAGCTGGTTCTACCTTCATCCGCTCACTGGGAAGCTCAATTTTTAATGCCTTGGCAACATCTTCATAGATCTTGACAGGATAAATCTTGTCGATCAGTTTATCCGCATCTTTGGGATACTCCTGTTGTTCACCCTGACGCCAACGAATTATTTGGGTTAGCAGCCAAACTCCGTGAGAACGCCAGGGATAGTTAGCATGATTGGGTGATTCTAGATAATCAGTATCTTGGAAGTGGAATAAGTTGAAGTCAGGAATTGCCACAAGTCTGTCTTTCCCATCAAAGCCACCGTAGTTATAAGTACCCACAAGAGATCCTCCTATGGACTTGACATCAGTGTTGAGATACTTTCTTTGGGAAATAATCTTTGTAACTAACGGCTGGTTTTCTACTTGCTCGCAGAACTGGCAAGCTTCTAGTACAGCAGCAACCAAAGCTCTGGCAGTTTTGGGATTTTCCTTAACCCATGACTCCATAGTTGCCAGCACCTTTCCTGGATGACCCTGCCAAATATCCCGACTAACAAAAGCGGTAAATCCAGCTTTTTCCAAAACTGCTTCCAGGTTCCAGGGAGCGGTGACACTATAACTATCTACCATCCCTGCCTGGATTTTATAAATCATTTGCGAAGGACTAATCTCAATCAACTCGATCTCTTTTTCTGGATTAATCCCCATCGTTGAGAGCCAGTAACGGCAGTTATAGTTATCTATCGAAGAACTTTCGATCGCAAACTGGGGTGGCTCATCAAATCCTCTGATATATTTTCTGTAAGAGTTGGCAAACTCCTGGAATTGGATGTATTCTGTCGAAGGGCGAATACCAGCTTTCCAAGCTTTTGGGGAAAGGGTGATACTGCTACCATTAAGGTTGAGTACCATCAAAGAAATCATGGGAACCTTTGTGGAAGCGAGTTGAGCAAGCATCGGCATCCCGAATAAGGCAGCGGAGGCATCGAAACGGTTTTCGAGTAAACCCTCCTCAATAGCCTCCCAGTCATTTTGCTTACTGAGACTGACTTTAAGACCATAGCGTTCAAAAAATCCCTGTTCTTTGGCAATGATTAAGGGAGCACAGTCAATTGTAGGGACAAAACCAATAGTCAGGTCAGTTTTCTCTAATTTACCAAAGTCAACCGCTGACTCTTCGCTATCTTTGCCAGAGCCGATGCGGTTTTGCAAATTGAAAAGATTATTTTCGCTACAAGCACTAAAGCTAAATCCAGCAGTTGCCAGACTGAGGTATTTGAGAAAATGGCGCCGTTCCATACTTGAAGTTCCCAACACAACAAACTGTAGATATGATATGGACCTACAAGATCGCTATGCTACAGGGAAAAAAGAAAGGGAAAGATAATCATACCATTTGGGTGAATGATTGTTGCCTCCTTTATTACCATTTCATGGTTTTCCTCCGGAGCCCCCTACCTTCAGAAGGGTAAACGAAATTTACAGTGGCTTTCTAGCAACACCTGCTGGCAAATATTTGTCAATCACTTGGCGGTACTCGCTCTTTTGCTTGACACCTCGAAATTCGTCTACTAACTCCTTGTCCTGAAAAAACTGTACAGTCGGTGTGCCAATCACTTGCGCATTCTCAGCAATCTCTTTGTCTTGCTCAATATCAATCTCTACAAAGTGAATCTGACCCTCATACTCATCTACCACCTTATCCAACATCGGCTTGAGGATGTGGCAAGGACCGCAGCTGGGGGAGATATACTTAACCATAAGTAAGCGATCGCTTTCATGGAATAGTTTACGTAAAGCATAGCCTCCGAGATGACGGGTAGCAGTAAGTTGAAAGGTTTCTGCCGTATCAGCTACAGGTTTTTCCTCGGTTACCTCTGCCACTGGCTGCTCTGATTCTGGTTGTTGATGATACTCCTGAATTAAGTCTTGAGCAGAAAGCCATCGTTCTGCCAACAGAGCTGCCATACAGCCAGTACCAGCAGCTGTTACCGCTTGACGATATTCATGATCTTGGACATCTCCAGCAGCATAGACCCCTTCTACACTGGTTGCCACTGAATCAGGTTTAGTGACAATGTAACCCACTTCATCCAGTTCTAGTTGCCCTTGGAATAAGGAAGTATTGGGAGTGTGACCAATGGCGTAGAATAGTCCCCTAGCTGGGATATCCTTCTCTTCACCAGTCTGATTATCCCGGACTTTGACCCCCGTCATCCGCCTATTGTCACCAACTACATCTATTGCTTCTGTGTTCCAGTGAACGGTGATTTTCGGATTATTCAGCACCCTGTCTTGCATGGTTCTACTGGCTCGCATTACGTCTCGGCGCACCAACATATGTACATGAGAGCCGTATTTAGTAAGATAGACTGATTCTTCTGCTGCTGAGTCTCCAGCTCCGATTACTACCAAGTCTTTACCTTGGAAAATCGGTGTTGCACCATCACAAATGGCACAAGCGGAGATACCCCGACTCCAATATTCTGCTTCTCTAGGTAAACCCAATCGTTTCGCCGTGGCACCAGTAGCAATTACAATACTATGGGCTTGGACTTCCCGTTCCTGAGAGCGAATAATAAAAGGACGCTGGCTCAAGTCAACAAAGGTGACATCTTCTGTATAGCATTCTGTTCCCCAGCGCTCTGCTTGAGCTTTCATCTGTTCCATCAGTTGGGGGCCAGTAATCCCGGCGGGAAATCCAGGGAAGTTTTCTACTTCCGTTGTCGTCATTAACTGACCCCCAGGAATGCCTCCAGCTTGGAAACCCTCAAACATCAGGGGTTTTAAATTCGCTCTAGCTGCATAAATGGCAGCTGTGTAGCCAGCAGGACCAGAACCAATGATTACTATATTTTCTATGGTTGAGTTGGACATATTTGTAGATGAACTCATAACGACTACGTTTAACTTATTGTAACCGATTCTGAGAGATGGGCGTGTTTTTGGTGAAATTTCTAGCTTAGTATTCCAAAAATCATCATTAAATAGTATTTATGAAAAATCAATCATCTGAGTTAATCGAGAAAATTCGTCAGCAATTTAATTTTGGTCCCTATCCCAGAATTCCTCTAGAACGCTCCCCAAAAGATGAGCCAACATCTCTTTATCTCCATAATTTAGTAACACCTTATTATTTAAGAAATAAAAAGCTAATTCAGACGGAAGACAAACTTATCTTAGATGCTGGGTGTGGTAGTGGCTACAAGTCATTAATACTCGCAGAAGCTAACCCTGGAGCTAAAATTGTTGGTATTGATATATCTGAAAAGTCTCTAGATTTGGCACGTCAGCGCCTCAAGCATCATGGGTTTGAAAATGCAGAATTTCATTTACTGTCTATTTATGATTTACCAAGTCTTGGCTTAGAATTTGACTACATTAATTGTGACGAGCTGCTCTACTTGTTTCCTGAACCAGCTCTTGCCTTAGAGGCAATGAAATCAGTGCTTAAGCCCCAGGGGATTATTCGCAGCAACCTTCACAGTTCCCATCAAAGAGTCAGCTATTTTCGCGCTCAAAAACTATTCGAGATCATGGGATTGATGGAGGGCAATCCCGAGGACATGGAAATTGAAATTGCCTTAGAAACTATGAAGGCTTTGAAGGATGGTGTTGACCTCAAAGCCAAAACTTGGCATACCGGTTATGAAGGAGAAGATGGTAAACAATCGGTTTTGATGAACTATTTATTCCAAGGGGATAAGGGATACTCAATTTCTGAGTTATTTGCAGCTCTGAGAGCAGCAGATCTGGAATTTATCAGTATGGTGAATTGGCGGCAATGGGAATTGATCGATTTGTTCAAAGAACCAGATAATTTGCCAGTATTCTGGAGCATGAGCTTGCCAGAAATTCCTCTAGAAGAGCGACTGCGTATATTTGAAATTTTACATCCCATTCACCGGCTGTTAGACTTCTGGTGTGGACATCCTGAGCAAACTCAACCCTGGATACCAGTCGCTGACTGGACAACTGCTGACTGGCAAGAAGCCAAGGTACATCTGCATCCACAGCTGAAAACACCAACAGTGAAAGCAGAAATTGTTCGCTGTGTTACCCAATTAAACTCGTTTGAAATCAGTAAGTATCTGTTGATTCCTGGATGGCAGTCAGTGGTAGATAGTACTATTGCTGCTTGTCTGTTACCTTTATTGGAGTCAGCCCAGTCGATGCGATCGCTGGTGGAATTATGGCAGAAATTGTACCCAGTGAACCCAGTAACCTTGGAAGCAATAACGAACGAGGAGGCTATAACAATCGTCAGACAAGCACTAACTGGACTTGAAGAGCAGGGATACGTAATGATCGAGCTTTAACTTATACCATTTCTGAGAGATGGGCGTATATCGGCTGGGTGTACCATATCAGTAATGAAACTTCCCAATCCAAAAGACACAATTATTGATGAGCAAAAACTGGTGGGATACTGTCTCAATCCAAGTCACCCAGATGGACAACATAAAGCTCGTGTCTTCAAATCTGCACTGAATTTGGGTATTGAAAATGTGGAAGAACTCAAAGTTGCTCTATTAGAAGCAGTTACAAATAATGATGCCGTCGTGGATAGGCGTAATTCCTATGGTCAAAAATATGTAATTGACTTTGCTATGACTTGCAGTAATCAAACTGCAACAATTCGTAGTGTTTGGATGATCAGAAATGATGAAAACTTTCCTCGTTTAGTTACATGTTATATACTCTAACTGCAAGGAGAAAATCTGATGAAATTACTGGATGTAGTTGCGCTTTTAGAAGACTTACCAGAACTGTACCTTTATCGTGGACAGGTTGGCACAATTCTAGAAGAATACGAACCAGGTATCTTTGAGGTAGAATTTAGCGACACAACAGGTCGCTCTTATGCCCTGGAAACATTAAAGGAAAATCAATTGATGGTATTGCATCATCAACCATTACAGGACAAAGAACTCTCTTTAGTTTAACAGAGACGATCGACTGTAGGGGCGCAACAACGTGCATTAGTGTCAACTTAAGCTGAAAAGCGCTTGAAGCTGCTATGCGTTAGGCACAAGTCGGTGTAACCCTTATATACCAGTCGTTCTGATTTTCGGTTGTAGTTTGGGTTTCTCAAGATAAGAATCCTTTCATAGCAAGCGTTTGAAAGATCGACCCGAACAGCATAATAGGCATTTCAGCGACTTTTGCGTAATGGATAGAGCTGGGGGAGTTGGGGAAGCAAGAGAATGCTCCTGTTGCTGGCTCTTTCTCCTTTTAATCGAGTAGGGTAACGCCACCCGCTCAGTTTAAGTAGAACGGCTGGGAAACAATCAATTGGCAAGGGTTGTGGCTTAAGTTGGTACGGGTGAGGGATATGTAATGATTGAGCCCTATACTGCTCACAGGTAAAAATTGAACTTATGTCATGCTGAACGGAACGCAGTGGAGTGAAGCATCTCGCCAGATTTTTCTCTCCCAGCTTAGGTTTCCGATTTGCCTAACTTCGGATGCTCCTCAAAAAATTCCTCAGGCAGGTGATAGAAAACGAATGCTATACGGGTAAGTTAGGTCTAAGAGTTATAGGATAAGCATCCCAGATCACAAGGAAAAACCTCTTATGAAGACCGAACTGCAAGCTAAATACCTTCAATACCTGAACCAGACTAAACAAGATCAAGGTTTCACACTGATTGAACTGCTGGTTGTAATCATCATCATTGGTATTCTCTCCGCCATCGCCCTACCTGCCTTCTTGAACCAAGCAAATAAAGCCAAGCAATCAGAAGCCAAAACTTATGTGGGTTCAATGGTACGAGCTCAGCAAACCCACTACCTGGAGAAAAATTACTTTGCTAACGATGACAAATTTGGTGATTTAGGGCTGGGTATCAAGACTGAAACAGCTAACTATAGCTATGTAATTGCACGCGGTGCTACTGCTCCTTTACAAGCCGATAGTAGCGCAGTCACCAACCAAGCACGGCAAAAGGCAGAGGCGCTCAAGGCTTATATCGGAGGAGTGAATGTAGGTGTAATCGCAGATACTAGTGAGGCAACTACCCTAGGTGTAGTGTGCGAAACTGAGGTTGCTCTGGTTGTTGATAAAACCTTAAAGGGGCAAGATGAAACTGGTTATACTACCGCTGGACCGACATGCCCGAATAAGTATGTAGATCTGGGTGCTCCATAGATATAAACCGTTGTCTGAGGTGGGTAAAAAACTCTACCCACTTCTTTGAATGAGCGTCTGACGACGCAGGCAACAGCTCATCTGGCAATAGGCAACAGGATCAATACCGCATGGAAAAAGAAGATGAGAAACAAGTCAGCTTCTTTTGGCTCCTTCTGCCCTCTGCCCTCTGCCTTTTTTCACCAAGAGTACAAGCGATCAATCACAAGCTTTTACTCACAATGCAAGGAAGGAAAATCCCCATTCCCGATGATTGTTGAATGCGCTTTGACTAATGTAGCTAACTGGCAACAAGAAGCTAATCAATATCTACTCCAAGAAGACTATAGCCAAGCGGCAAAATTGTATGAGCAGTTAATAGCTGCTCAACCGGATGTTAAATCCCACTACTGGCACTTAGGCTTGATGCTGCTGCTGCAAGGGCAAGAAGTTGAAGCGCAGACAACCTGGTTACTGGTAATGGCCGAGGGTGAGCCGGAAGAGGTTGAAATCTGGACGACAGAACTTGCAGAAGTTCTACAAACAGAAGCCATCAGGCAGGAAGAATTAGCCAATTATTCCCTAGCTTGGGCGCTCCGGCAACATCTGCGAGAAATTAGCCCGACAGAAATTAACAATCTCTTGCAGTTGATGGATTTAGCCCTCAAGCTGGAGATTTTTACTGATGAGGAGATGGCAGCTCTAGGCGTCGTTGAACTCCTTAACTCAGGTGAACAGATTAGTCTAGACATTGATTTACTGTTAAAAGTATTACAAAGTGTCCTAGAAAAGGCTTTTTGGCATAGTTCAGCTTTGGAATTCGCCACAGCCTGTGTTACCCATGTCCAACCTCCTGTAGAGTTTCTGATTGTTTTATTACCGGCATCAATTAAAATTGCCTACTCGTTAAAGTGTCCGGGATTAGCAGCAAAATTCCTGGCACTGTATTTACGTTTAGAACCAGAGCATATCGAAGTTCTGCGCCATCTATCCTGTTTTTATCAAAATGCAGGAGAATATACTCAAGGAATAGAAACAGCCAAGTTATGTAAGTCTTTATCACAAACCCTGCCAGACAAAATTAGTGGTGCTTATATCTTATTGCGAGCTTTAATGAGTGCAGGTGGATATTGGCAGGAAGCTTGTAAAGTTTTGCAGGAGCAAGAACAGCTAATTGTTGCCCTGTTCCAAGAACAACCAGCATTACCGAACCAAGCTACAGTCCAACGCCTATTTAATTCCACTTATTTTCTCCCTTATATACAGGACGAACCAAAAAGAAATCGGTATATTCAAAATCAAATCGCGCAGCTTTGCCAAGCTAATGTGCGGATATATGGTAAAGAGAAAGCTGAGGTATACACTCAGCTTGTCAGAGGTAGTAAAACTAAACCCCTTAAGATTGGATACTTATCCCATTGTCTGAGAAGCCATTCAGTAGGCTGGTTGGCACGCTGGGTATTTAAGTATTATGACCGGGAACGCTTTCAAATTTATCCCTATTTGATTAACTACAGTCAGCTTAACGACCCTTTACAAGAATGGTATCTCCATCAAGGAGAGCAAGTATACCGAGGAGATAGTGATGGGGTGGAAATTGCTGAAAAAATTTATCAAGATGAAATTGATATTTTGATTGATCTTGATAGCATCACTTTGGATACTACCTGCGAGATTATGGCACTCAAGCCAGCACCAGTTCAAGTTACTTGGCTGGGTTGGGATGCATCCGGTGTGCCAGCAGTGGATTACTTTCTTGCAGATCCTTATGTTTTACCGGAATCTGCTCAAGATTACTATACGGAAACTATCTGGAGACTGCCTCAAACTTATGTGGCAGTTGATGGTTTTGAGGTGGCTGTGCCTACCCTACGTCGGGATCAGTTAGATATTCCCGATGATGCTGTCGTGTATCTTTGCCCTCAGAAGGGATACAAGCTTAATTCAGTCATAGCACGACTACAAATGAAAATTCTCAAGGAAGTTCCTAATAGCTACTTTCTGATTAAAGGTAGAGCAGATAAACAGTCGATTGAAAGCTTCTTTAACCAGATTGCTGAAGAAGAAGGTGTCGATACTGAGCGCTTGAAATTCTTGCCGGAGTTTGTCTCAGAACATGTTCATCGAGCCAATTTAGGCATCGCTGATGTGGTATTAGATACCTATCCCTATAATGGAGCTACTACTACTCTTGAAACACTGTGGATGGGTATCCCGATAGTTACCAGAGTTGGGCAACAATTTTCAGCTCGTAATAGTTACACCATGATGCTCAATGCTGGTATAACCGAAGGAATTGCTTGGACTGATGAAGAATATCTCGAGTGGGGAATTCGTTTAGGCAAAGATGCTGCATTACGACAACAAATCTCCTGGCAACTGCGGCAATCCCGACAAACAGCTCCTTTATGGAATGCTAAACAATTTACCCGCGAAATGGAAAAAGCCTACGAGCAAATGTGGCAAAGATATCTTGATACTAAATAGGGTGTGGTAGCTTGGAGAAGCTTAAAATCGTTATTTTAACCAATCTTTATCCTCCCCAAGTGATTGGAGGATATGAACGAGCGATCGCTGATTGCGCTCGATTGTTGCATTGTCGCCATCACGAAGTTCTGGTTTTGACAAGTGACACCCAAGCTCATACTACCAATTGTACAGAGACAGATTCAGAACCGATCATTCGGCGCTGCTTATCCTTAGGTGGAGCTTGGACTAACCAAGGTACATACTGGTTTTCCCCAGAACAAGTAGCATCAGTGACTCAGAAAAATCGACAAATTCTGGCTCAAGAGTTGTTAGCTTTCCAACCAGATGTCTGTCTAGCCGGTAATATTGATTTCTTGGGGTTGGAACTCCTCGAACAGATTTTGGCAGCAGGCGTACCCGTGGCTCACTATGTGATGAATGCTAACCCTGGCTATTTTCCTGAGCTAGCACCCCGGAGTAGTCAACATCAGTATCTCACCTGTAGCGATTGGCTGCGCCAGCATTTACAGCAACAGGGTTACCCAACAGAAACTACCCAAGTTATTTATCCTGGTGCAGCAGTTGAGGAATTTTATCAAGCAGAACTTCCCTCCCATGCTGAGCTCCGAATTGCCTATGCGAGTTTAGTGATGCCTTACAAAGGAGCCGATGTTCTTATTGAGGCTCTTTCTTTGCTTCATGCTGCTGGTGTTAAGTTTAGGGCTACTATTGCTGGGGGTACAATTCAACCAGAATTTGTTCAGGCTCTCCACGAGTTTATTGAGTCAGAAGGAATGCAAGAGTTGGTGGAGTTTCCTGGTGCTCTCTCCCGACAGGAACTCAAGCAACTGTATCGAACCCACAATGTGCTAGTATTCCCTTCCCGCTTTCAAGAACCTTTCGGCATTAGCCAAATTGAAGCAATGGGTGCGGGATTAACACTGATTACTAGTGGTACAGGAGGAGCAGGGGAGATAATTGAAAATGGCAAGAGCGGATTCCTCTTTGAGTCGGAAAATTGTCTTGCTCTAGCAGAAGTTTTGTCCTCTCTCCCAACAGATCCTGCTGAGTGGGAAGCTATTACTCAAAAAGGACAGCAACGGGCTATGCTTCAATTTAGTCAAGCACGAGCCGTTGAGCAACTAGAATCAGTTTTGTCTAAGCTGGCAGCTAGAGCTTGTTCAAAAATTGACAATGGACAATGAACAATGAATAATAGACAATTACCTCTTCAATCAAGAAAGAGGATTGATAATTAGAAAAAAAATTAATTATTTTCTCCTTTCAATATCAATTATCAATTATCAATTATCAATTATCAATTATCAATTATCAATTATGTCTTTATTCGTACCAAGCCTCAAAGAAAGTGGTCAGCTTGAGCAAGTACACATGACAGTTTGCATTGTTGGCTCTCGGAAGTTATTACAAGGTGATGACTATGGTTCGGGACCTTGGGGATTACTTGCTCCTAACCTGACTATTTATGGATTTGATGCCGATGCTGATGCTTGTGAAGTAGCTAATGCAGAAGTGGAAGCGAGACAGATTAATTGGACGGAAAAACATATTCCCCTAGCCTTGGCTAAGTCCGAAGGAGAATCTACACTTTATGTCACCAAAAGTTTAGATTGTAGTTCATTGTATGCCCCTAACGAACCTTACATCAAGCGGCTGAATGGATTTAGAGATTCACTCCAATTAGAGTTTACTGTAGAACTGGAAACCACTACTCTAGATACTTTTTGTCAATCGGAGGGAATTGAGGAAATTGATTTCCTTCAAGTTGATGTGCAAGGAGCAGAACTTGATGTCTTAGCAGGAGCTTCGGTACTTTTAGAAAGCACGATATTGGGTGTTCAAGCTGAAGTTGAGTTTTCTCAGTTATACGCCAATCAACCTCTTTTCGCTGATGTAGATCCCTACCTTAGAAAGCGTGGTTTTGTACTATTTGATCTACTGACAGATCATTACTGGTGTCGCTCTACTCGTGCTTGCTCACCCGTGCGTTCACCAGCTCGTGCCGGTCAATTAATCTGGGCAGATGCTTGCTACTTCCGTGATCCCATTAGGGAGGATGCCAAGACAGTAATCAAAGAACCAAAGCGTATCTTGAAACTAGCATGTATAGCTGATATTCTGGGTTTTCCAGACTATACTCTAGAATTACTAGAATATTTGACAGTTCAGCATGGTGATGATCCTCAATACAACTTTGCTCGTAATATAATTGAGACTCTATCCAAGTTTCCAGAGTTGGTTAATCAGGGACTTGATTCTCTGGCTGTAGTTGCTAATATTCGCGATCGCCTAAATTGAAATTTAGGTCAAAATCGATACCTCAGGGTGTAGTTTTTTCTATGAATTATCTCACCTAGATGCTGCTTGTTTTAGTGAAGAACTTCTTCTGGCCGGAATTCCTGCTGGGCGAGAAGCTGACACCAGAAGGGGTAATGCAAGACTGCGTTGCGATGTTCCTGTCTCACTACAAAACGGACTCATAAGCTTCCGCGTCGTATTTTCGCCAAACCTAAAACCTAACACCTTAAATTATCGTACCTGTTAGGGGTGAACTGGCACTGGCATAGCTTTTTACTGGCATACGACCGGCAATATAAGCCAGGCGCCCCGCTTCTGTTGCCATACCCATAGCTTTACCCATTGCAATCGGATTGTGAGCTAATGCGATCGCACTATTAATTAGTAAAGCATCTGCTCCCAACTCCATCGCATAAGCTGCTTCACTGGGAGTACCAATACCAGCATCTACTACTACTGGTACTCCTGCCTCTTCGATAATTATTTGGATATTCGCTGCATTCTTGATTCCTTGTCCCGAACCAATCGGTGACCCCAAAGGCATTACTGTTACACACCCTGCCTCTTCTAGGTGCTTGGCTAATAAGGGGTCAGCATTAATGTAGGGCAAAACAGCAAAGCCTTCTTTCACTAATTGTTCTGCTGCCTTTAATGTACCAATCGGGTCAGGGAGCAAATACTTCGGGTCAGGGATCACTTCTAACTTGACAAAATTATTGTCCTCCTGTCCCAACAACTTGGCCATTTCTCGACCCAGTCGCGCTACCCGCACTGCTTCCTCCGCGGTTTTACAACCAGCAGTGTTTGGTAGCATCCACAATTTTGTCCAATCAAGTGCCTCTGAAAGGCCTTCATGACCAGGAGCTTTAGTTTGCACTCGACGGACAGCTACCGTAACAATTTTACTGCCACTAGCAGCAATACTCTGCTGCATTAGTTCTAGGTTAGGATACTTCCCTGTGCCAGTCATCAGGCGGGAGGAAAAACTTCGACCGGCAATGGTTAGCTGTTGGGAGGTAGATGATTCAGTGAGCACTGAGTTATCGGATTGCACCACCGGTGTGGGGCGGGAATTACTGGAAACACTTATCATTTGAGTTGCTGGAGCTCGGGAGGATTTATGGAAAAATCTGTCATAGTGAAAATGAGCTAGTAGGGGGGTAGACTTCTGCTGCACAATTAAATCAGCTAGCAATAATGCTGTTACTGGTGCTAGAAGAATACCATTGCGATGGTGGCCTGTCGCTAGGGAGAGATTTTCCAGGGAACTAGAACCAAGAATTGGCAATTTATCCGGTGTTGTTGGTCGAAATCCCCACCAGCACTCCTGAATTGGCCAGTCCTGTAATTGGGGATACAACCGCATAGCTCGTTCTAAGAGAGTGTGAATCCCGGCTGGAGTATTATGGGGTGTCCAGCCGACATTTTCACTTGTAGCACCCACCAACAGACGACCATCTCGCCGGGGCACTAGATAAATTCCCGAGCCATAGATTACCCGCTGTAGCGAAGGCTGATGGTTGTCTATGGGGACTTTGAGAGATAAGATCTGACCTTTGAGGGGATGTACTGGCAGGGGTAATAAGTCTCGAAACCAAGCACCAGTTGCTAGCACATAATGATCTGCCTGAAACTCACCTGCGGAAGTTCTGACGCCACAGACAAAACCACCTTGGGGCTCTATTGCCTCAACTTCTACTCCTTCCCGGAAATCTATACCCAATTCCTGAACAGCAAGCCTTAATGATTGAGCCAGCGCTCGGTTATCTACCTGAGCATCTTCTGGATACCACCAACCACCGACTACATCTTTCCCTAAACCAAGTTGATATAAATGAATAGCATCTCTATCTAACCAGAGTGCACTAGGAGCATTATTCCCATATTTACCCTCTGGATGACCATTTTCGCTATTGCTTAACTGTGGAGTATTGTATACAGGAGCTAAAAAGCCGCAGGGCCAGTAGCCGGTAGCAACACCAGTGAGCTGTTCAAGTTTGCGAATCCATTCGGGATACAATGAGCGCGACCAAAGGCATAAATCCAACATCGGACCAGCGGGAATAGCTTCTGCTTGAGGAGCCAGCATTCCTGCTGCAGCTAGGCTCGAGCCCTGTTGGAAGTCCCGGTTTAAAACGGTGACTTTTGCACCACGCAAATTCAGTTCAACAGCGATCGCTAAACCGATCACCCCACCACCGATAATGAGAATGTCACTTGTTGCGTTCATTGGACAAAAATTTAGAATTTAGAATTTAGAATTTAGAATTTAGAATTTAGAATTATTTTTCTTCATTCTGCATTCTCTACTCCTTCTCCGGTGGGGCAGCACGGGGAAGTAAAACTAAAGATCGTGAAATGTCCTATGCAATGGCTCCGAGTCAATGAGAAGCCCGTGCTATAACCCTAGGTTTAGCGACGGTAGCTGTCACGACGCGCTATGACACGTCCACTAAATCCGTATTAATTCTCTAAACAAGAAACAACTACAACTCAAGAGGCACAATTTCCTACCATAGGGCTGGTACTGGTGAATTCTGATTCGCTGAACCCTCTGGATCTGTAGTAACCTCCTCAGAATTTTGAGGTTTTGGTGGAGGAGGCGGATTATCCGCTTGAGCTATTGTCGGCGCAGGTGCAGGTGGAGGGGGTGGATTGTTAGCCGAACCCTCTGGGTCTATAGTAACCTCAGGATTATTGAGTTCAACTGCTGTTTGGGGGACAGTAGTCCCTGATGCTTCTTGGGTTTGACTTGCCGTCTGATTTCTACCCCGGAAAGGAAAACGCCAAGCGAATGCAACCCCGACAAGGGAGGCAACCCCAATTGCCATGAGCATCAATCCAAGAATTAATTTGTTCGAGCTTCTTCTTGCCATACCTAATTTAGGATAAAAAATACTGCATCGGTGGATTTGAGAAAATTATTAGGGTAAGTATTTTTGCACAACCTGCCAGCCAGAGATAGAAACCCAAGTAAATCCTAGCAATAGTGCAATGTTTGTTCCTACGTGAACAGAACGTGCCCAAGGTTGCTTCTGGCTAATTTGGGTGGAACTGCTTGCTGAAAGCAATACTAACGCTACAGCAGATAATCCAGCAACTATATGTTCTGAATGCCCCAAACTACCATAATGACCTAGAGTACCCACAATACCGATCATCAGCAGGAGCAAGACTAGAATTACCATTACCCAGCCAGTGATATAGTGCACAGGCTGCAACCAAGGACGCTGCCGATGCCCATAATTGCGCTTAAAAAACAGCATACTGCCGGTAATGCCCAAGACTAAATAGGCAAACAGCGACAAACCCATTGACCATGCAGCTATCTTCCATAGCCAGAGAAATGAAGGTAGATCCACAGTGCGATTGCCAAAACTAGTGTGCTATTTTCTAACCTTCATGATACGACTAAGGGGTTGCAAAATTTAGCAACCCCTAAGATATAGGCGATTTTTGAAAATGATTGCACCCAGGAGGCGGTGCGTTACGCTGCGCTAACACACCCTACGATAGTAATAGGTAGGTTGGGTGAAGCGGTAGCGTAACCCAATGCCGGAGCATATTCCGTTCGGTTTCACTTCGTTCCACCTAACCTACAGTTTTATTCGTGTCACGGCACTATGATAGGTACATTCTTTCCGAGCAAATCACCTTAAGCTGATTTAGCCTACAACAGCGAGATTCAAATTTTCTGTGGTGATTGGAGTTTTTCTACTAACTGATTCTAGGTTTTGCCTAGGATTACTAGTTTGTGCGACTTGTTCGGGAACCAGCTTCTTGGAGGAAGGACCGTTTTCTTCGACACACAAGCGAACACATGGTATCGTATCTGAAAGAATGGCACTGGCCATCATACCGGTATGAATCTCAAGCAAAGCTGCTGGCAGAGCTTCAAACACCAAGCGCTGACCAGGAAAAATGACTCGCTCAAAATACCAGTTGGGAATATTTGTAATTCGCGCTATCTGAATCTGACTAGTAGCATTTACGTAGCAGCAGATGATTTTATCCTTCTTATCAGAAGGTAGGGGATCTAAAATTTGAGCCATGACAGCAGATTTGTTAAAGACTAACTTTTTATTACTCCAACTAAGTTAACACTTGCGATCCCCGTTAGCTGTAATCATAACTACAAATCACTAACACCCAGCTCAACTGGCTGGGAGTCACTTGGGGTTATAACCCTGTTTTGGCAGATTATTCGTTTTTTTAGGCTATATTTGGCAACTTTCCAAGGGAATGCTTATTCTTGAGGGCTCTGTAGAGCTCTTAACATTTGTGACTCAGTTTTTAATTTCTTTTTACTTCCGTGGCTTTTTTTTCTGAAAAAACCCTAAAGTTGAGGTAAATGGGCAATTTTGCTAAAGTTAAGTTATGTGAAAATAATTTTCATAAACTTTGTAAAAATTAAGGCAGTGGGAATTTACAATGCAACACAAAATTCTTTACGTTCGCCTCCCTTGCAATCCCATCTTTCCGATTGGGGTTGTTTACTTAGCAGATCACGTTCAGAAACTCTTCCCAGAAGTTAAGCAGCGTATTTTTGATCTGGGAGCTGTGCCTCCCTTAGATTTTGCTCGTGCTCTTGATACCTGTGTAGATGAGTTTCAACCAACAATGTTGGTGTTTTCCTGGCGCGACATTCAAATTTATGCACCAGTAGGTGGTAGAGGTGGGAACCCTCTGCAAAATGCCTTCGAGGTGTACTATGCTCGCAATCCCTTAGTCAAGTTACGGGGAGCTTTCGGTGGCTTTCGTCTAGCTGTATCATACTACCAGGAGCTTTGGCAAAATTTAGGATTGATTCGACGGGGTTGGAAGCGAGCGAAAAAATATAACCCAGAGGCTCGCCTGATTGTCGGTGGTGGTGCTGTGAGTGTTTTTTATGAGCAGTTGGGCAATCAACTGCCAACAGGTAGCATCATTTCCGTTGGGGAAGGAGAAGCTCTACTAGAAAAAATTCTCAGGGAGCAAGATTTTCGGGATGAGCGCTGTTATGTGGTGGGAGAGACGAAGCCACGCAATCGCCTGATCCACGAATGGCCAACTGCGATTGAAAAAACTGCTTGCAATTACAACTATATCGAAAGTATCTGGCCAGAATTTGAGTATTATCTGCAAGAGCAAGACTTCTACATTGGAGTCCAAACCAAGCGCGGTTGTCCTCACAACTGCTGTTACTGTATCTATACCGTAGTCGAAGGTAAACAGGTGCGCATTAACCCGGCAGACGAAGTTGTGGCAGAGATGCGTCAACTATACAACCGGGGGATCCGTAACTTCTGGTTCACCGATGCTCAGTTTATCCCAGCTCGTAAGTTCATTAAAGATGCTGTTGAACTATTGGAAAAAATCCTCGACTCTGGGATGACGGATATTCATTGGGCTGCATACATTCGAGCAGATAATCTTAACCCAGAACTGTGCGAGTTGATGGTCAAGACTGGGATGAATTACTTTGAAATTGGCATCACCAGTGGTTCTCAAGAACTCGTGCGGAAGATGCGGATGGGTTACAATCTACGCACAGTCTTAGAAAACTGCCGCGATTTAAAAGCAGCAGGCTTCAATGACTTGGTTTCGGTCAACTACTCTTTTAATGTAATAGATGAACGACCAGAAACCATTCGTCAGACTATTGCTTATCATCGGGAGTTGGAGCGCATCTTTGGAGCTGATAAAGTTGAACCAGCTATCTTTTTTATTGGTCTGCAACCTCACACTCACCTAGAACAGTATGCCTTTGATAACAACATTGTCAAACAAGGCTACAACCCGATGAGCCTCATGCCTTGGACAGCCAAGAAACTCCTCTGGAATCCAGAACCCTTGGGTTCTTTTTTTGGAGAAGTTTGCCTCCAAGCATGGCGACAAAATCCTAATGATTTTGGTCGTGAGGTGATGAAGATTCTCGAAGAGAGACTAGGTTGTGCTGATTTAGGGGAAGCACTAACTGCTCCCATGACATCCCAGGAAAAACCTCACAAACAACTAGTTACTGTTTAATAAGCATAGAGGTCTTAAACCAAATTAATCAATTGTCAATTATCAATTATCAATTATCAATTGATAACCAATTATGCTTAAAGGTTCGATTTTACAAAAGCTAGATACAGCTCATCGGAGTAGTAAAAAACCTCTGAATTTTGGGGTTTATTACAAAAACACACTTATTGCTCTGTGTCATGCCTTGGAAGACTTCATTCTTGAGTCTGACAGTGCTCCATTAATGATTACTGCATTCCAACGGGGTAAGTGGTACTTGCAAGAGGCAGAACGCTATGGAGAGATAGCTCAGAAGTCCTCTCAGGTAGTGATTATGGCAGCTGCTGATAGTGGCTTTTTTGAACACCCCACTAGTCAGCTCTCAAATGTTGCCTTAATTAACCTAGAACCCTCTGATCCCGTGGCTCAAGAGTGGCACTTAATGATTCTGTCTCCGAGATACACAGCAATGGTTTTATGTCAAGAGTTATCGGAGTCGGATTATGGTTCTCAGGGACCACCAGAGCAGGACATAGAGCGCAAATTTTATGGCTTTTGGACTTTCGAGCCAGATTTGGTAATGGAAGTAGTGAGAGTTGCGATCGCTCATATTGGTAGTTATGATCAGGACTTGCAACAAGCCTTAACTACTCGAGTAAAGCAAATTACTGCTTCTGTCACCGAAGAACGAGATGATCTAGGGGTAGTGGTACAACGGGTAGTAGATTATCTCCAAGATAGTCAAAAGAACTTATCCCAACTGGGACAGACTAATCCTGATGCTTCAGAGTTTTATCAACAGGCGTTAGATGAAAACCTGGTTTCTAACGAAATGCAAGCCTTTTTACGGATGGCTCAGTTAATTGATCAGGCAAACGCTTCTAATCCGATGCTAGCAGCAGAAGTCACGGCTCTCTCAGAAGCCATGGGACAGCTATTGGATTTACCAGCTTGGCAACTAAAACGACTGCGCCTTGCTGGTTTGTTGCATGGACTAGTTCCTTCCTTGGGTACAGGGATTTCTTCTGAGGATCAAGGACCTAGTTGTCCTTTAGTTTCTGGAGTACAAGCATTACGAGCCATGCCACAGTTAAGAGCAGTTGCTCAAATTATCACTCATCAAACTGAGCGGTGGGATGGTACGGGTATACCTGCTGAGTTAGCTTATGATGCTATTCCCTTAGAATCAAGAATTTTGGGGCTGATTACAGAGTTTCAGCAGCGAGTCAATCAACAGCGGATGTCCCAGGCAAGGGAGGGTCAGTTAACTCTTAGTCACGAAGAGATTTTGTCTCAAGCTTTAGCTGAGTGTCAAGCACTCTCAGGGAAAACATTTGATCCCAAACTAGTTGAAGCTTTAGGTTTGATGGTGATGGGAATGCAACAGGGTATGAACCTACAGGCAACTCAACCGAAAATTGCATCAGGGATGTGGTTACTTGACTCCCATGCTGAGGAAGAGACGCAATTGGGAATTGAGAATTGGGAATTGGGAATTGGGAATTGAGAATTGGGAATTGGGAATTGGGAATTGGGAATTGGGAATTGTTTAATTGTTAATGGAAAATAGAAATGGAAATAGAGGCAATTCAGGCAGGGAGACTTAAGCAAGTACCGGGGGCAGATTTAGAAGACGAAGATTTTTCTGGCTGCCAATTGCAGCGAATTAATCTTGCTGGTGCCAATTTGGTGGGAACGAATTTTGCCAGTTGCAATCTCAATGGTGCTCGTTTGGATGGTGCTAATTTAATTGGTGCTCAATTGGTAGCAGCAGACTTACGAGCAAACTTGTTGGGAACTAATTTGATGCAAGCTGACTTAAGTGGTGCTGACTTACGGGGTAGCAATCTCCGAGGGGCAAACTTGATGGGAGCGAAGCTGACTAAAGCATCTTTGGCTGGTGCTTTTCTCAGTGGAGTAAATTTGATGGGGGTGAATTTACAAGGGGTAGATTTTCGAGGTGCTGACTTGCGAGGAGCTAATCTCAATGGTGCAAATTTACAAGGAGTAGATTTTTCTCAAGCAGATTTACAAGGAGCTAGCTTGACTGAAGCTAATTTAGAGGAGGCAGATTTGCGAGGGGCGAATCTGGCTGGAGCTAATTTGGCTGGAGCAAATCTGCTCTGTGCAGAGTTGGATGGTGCGAAGTTGGATGGGGTAAATTTGGAGCGAACTTGTTTAGTTGGGACTTCTGTAGCGCAAATGGTTTCTTGAAGTTTATTCAACAATGGATAATGAATAATGGATAATGGATAATGGACAATGGATAATGGATAATTACCTCTCTTTGAAAGAAGAGGATTGAACTTAAGGAAAATATTTTCTTTTTATTTTCTTCATAAATGAAGAGGTCAAAGACCAAATTTATCAATTATCAATTATCAATTATCCATTATCAATTATCCATTATCAATTATCCATTATCCATTCATCACATTTAACTTGGAACAAACATGAGGCAATGACAACCTTCTTTGATGCCTTCATCTCCTATGGAAGAGCCGACAGTAAAGCCTTTGCCCAAAAACTTCAAGCTTGTCTCCAGGAACAGGGTTTTAAAGTCTGGTTTGATTTCAATGATATTCCCCTAGCTGTAGACTTCCAGCATCAGATTGATGATGGTATTGAGAAATCCAATCACTTCCTCTTTGTTATTGCTCCTCATGCTGTCAATTCGCCCTATTGCCTCAAAGAAATTGAGCTAGCGATTAAGCTCAATAAACGGATTATTCCTCTCTTACACGTCATGTCCATTAGCCAGTCAATCTGGCAGCAGCGCTATCCTAATGGCACTCAGGAAGAGTGGGAAGCGTATCAGGAAAAGGGGTTACACGAAAGCTATCAGAATATGCACCCAACTATCCGTAAACTGAACTGGGTGTATTTCCAAGAAGAGACAAACGATTTTGAAAAATCCTTAGCCGACTTAGTTAAGTTACTCCGTTCTCATACTGACTATGTGGAACAACATACTCAGTTGTTAGTTAAAGCACTTGAGTGGGAGAGGAATCAAAAGCAAAATAGCTGGCTCTTAGTTGGGGAAGAGAGGCAACAGGCTGAAGCTTGGCTGAAGATAAGGTTTAAGGATGAACAACCCCCTTGTACTCCCACTGATTTACATTGCGAATACATCACTGAAAGTGTCAAAAATGCCAATAACTTAATGACACAGGTGGTTATTGCCTGCAGTGAAGAGGATCAAGCGACGATGGCAAAGATTCGTTGCAGTTTAAGGCGAGAAAGTATTACCGTTTGGACTAATACAACCGATATTCGCACCGGAGAAGCCTTTGAGGAGGCGATTAAGCGGGGAATTGAACAAGCGGATAATTTAGTCTATCTACTGTCACGGGACTCGGTAAACTCAACCTACTGTCAACAAGAATTAGACTTGGCAGTATCACTGCACAAGCGGATTATTCCCCTATTGGTAAGGGAAACCTCAGAGGCACAAGTACCCTTAGCGCTACGAGGATTACAGTATATTGACCTTACGGATAATGTCAAAGAAGAGGATTATCGGCTTGATGAAAGTGAATTATTGAGAATTCTACATCAGGATGAAGCTTACTATCGAGAGCATAAGATATTACTGACTAAAGCACTCAAGTGGCAAGAGCAATACTCCAATCCCAGTATTCTGCTACGAGGCTATAACTTACGCAGTGCAGAGGCATGGTTAAAGGTGGCGCAGAAAAGGACACAACACCCACCCACTGCCTTACAGGCAGAATTCATGGCTGAAAGTCTGCGACAACCGCCGTTTGAATCCCTGGATGTGTTTATTTCTTACTCCCGTGCAGATTCGGATTTGGCGAGAAAGCTGAATGATGGGTTGCAGATGCAGGGAAAAACCACCTGGTTTGATCAGGAAAGTATTGCCTCGGGGAGTGACTTTCAGCAGGAAATTCAGCTAGGTATTAAAGCTTGTGATAACTTTTTGTTTATTCTCTCACCCCGTTCCATCAAATCTCCCTACTGTGCTGACGAGGTGGAATATGCGGCAAGTTTAAATAAGCGTTTTGTCACGGTATTGCATCAGCCAGTAGATACAGCAGATTTACATCCAGAGTTAGCCAAGATACAGTGGATTGATTTTAATCAGCACCAACGGGAGTTTAATGCCAATTTCAATCAATTGGTTAGAACTTTAGATACGGATAGAGAACACGTTCACATGCATAGCAAATGGTTGCAGCGAGCGTTGGAGTGGGAACAGAAGGGAAAAATTGATGATTTATTGTTGCGAGGCAGTGAATTTTTGCTGGCGAAAAACTGGTTAGAGAAAACAGCGCAACAAGAGAAACAGCCTGGGGCGACTGGATTACAGCAAGAATTTATTGAGGCAAGTGAACAGGCAATTACGGTAGCAGAGGAAGAGGAAAAACGCCGACAAGAGCAAATGCTACACTTGCAAGCAGAACGGGCAAAGGAAGCAGAAGCTCGATTAGTCGAACAGAAAAAAAGTGCTAAACGACAAAAAATATTCCTGGTAGCTGTCAGTACAGCCTTAGTCGCTGCGGTTGGTGTTGGTGCGGTAGCAGTCTATCAATGGAAACGAGCCAAAAAAATCACTGAAGGTCAAGTCAATGCTTTAGGTCAATTTTCCTCGATGCTAGCTAAGTCAAATCGGGACTTCGATGCACTAATTGAAGCGATCCGAGCCGGGAGTTTACTGGAAGGGTTGATGGGAAGGAAGTTGGAACTTGAGGACAAACCACAACTTCAAGAGCCAATTTTGAGAACTTTGCAGTCGTTTATTTATGAAGATAAATTTAAACAACACAATGTTCTTGTTCATCAAGCTACAGTCTTCAGCGTGGCATTCAGCCGAGACGGCAACACCATTGCTTCTGCTAGTGATGATAACACAGTAAAACTGTGGAATCTACAAGGAGAGCTGCTCCGTCCCCTCGAAGGTCATAAAGCTCCAGTCTACAGCGTAGCATTCAGCCCAGATGGCAACACTATTGCTTCTGCTAGTGATGATAACACAGTAAAGCTGTGGAATCTACAAGGAGAGCTACTCCGTACCCTCGAAGGTCATAAAGCTCCAGTCTACAGCGTAGCGTTCAGCCCAGATGGCAACACCATTGCTTCTGCTAGTGGGGATAACAAAGTGAGGCTGTGGAACCGACAAGGAGAGCTACTCCGTACCCTCGAAGGTCATGAAGCTCCAGTAATCAGCGTAGCGTTCAGCCCAGATGGCAACACCATTGCTTCTGCTAGTGGGGATAACAAAGTGAGGCTGTGGAATCGACAAGGAGAGCGGCTCCGTACCCTCGAAGGTCATGAAGCTCCAGTAATCAGCGTAGCATTCAGCCGAGACGGCAACACCATTGCTTCTGCTAGTAGGGATGAAACAGTAAAGCTGTGGAATCTACAAGGAGAGCTACTCCGTACTCTCAAAGGTCATAAAGATTTCGTCAGGAGCGTAGCATTCAGCCGAGACGGCAACACCATTGCTTCTGCTAGTGGAGATAAAACAGTAAAGCTGTGGAATCTACAAGGAGAGCTACTCCGTACTCTCGAAGGTCATGATGGTTTTGTCACCAGCGTAGCATTCAGCCGAGACGGCAACACTATTGCTTCTGCTAGTGATGATAACACAGTAAAGCTGTGGAATCGACAAAGAAAGCTACTCCGTACCCTCAAAGGTCATGATGGTTTTGTCACCAGCGTAGCATTCAGCCGAGACGGCAACACTATTGCTTCTGCTAGTGATGATAACACAGTAAAGCTGTGGAATCTACAAGGAAAACTACTCCGTAACCTCAAAGGTCACAATGGTTTTGTCAACAGCGTAGCGTTCAGCCCAGACGGCAATACCATTGCTTCTGCTAGTAGGGATGAAACAGTAAAGCTGTGGAATCTACAAGGAGAGCTACTCCGTACCCTCAAAGGTCATGATGGTTTTGTCACCAGCGTAGCGTTCAGCCAAGACGGCAACACCATTGCTTCTGCTAGTGATGATAAAACAGTAAAGTTGTGGAATCTACAAGGAGAGCTACTCCGTACCCTCAAAGGTCATGATGGTTTTGTCACCAGCGTAGCATTCAGCCGAGACGGCAACACCATTGCTTCTGCTAGTGAAGATAAAACAGTAAAGCTGTGGAATCTACAAGGAAAGCTACTCGATAAAATCGAAGGCCATGAATTGACAGTCACCAGCGTAGCGTTCAGCCAAGACGGCAACACCATTGCTTCTGCTAGTGAAGATAAAACAGTAAAGCTGTGGAATCTACAAGGAAAGCTACTCGATAAAATCGAAGGCCATGAATTGACAGTCACCAGCGTAGCGTTCAGACCAGACAGCAACACCATTGCTTCTGCTGGTCAGATGAGCAAGGTAAAGCTGTGGAATCTACAAGGAGAGCTACTCCATATTCTCCCAGGTCATGAAGATTTCGTTACCAGCGTAGCATTCAGCCCAGATGGAAAGACCATTGCTTCTGCCAGTGCCGATAACACAGTGAAGCTGTGGAATTTAGAGGATTTAACTCTAGATTCACTCATGGAGGAAGCTTGTAATTGGGTTAAGGATTACTTGAAGCACAACGCCCCAGAAAGTGATCAGTCTTTGTGTGATGATTTTGCACATTAACTCATCCCCCGGCTACAGCACAGGGGATTTCGTGTTATTTGTTGTTTGTTATTTGTTGTTTGTTATTTGTTGTTTGTTATTTGTAAGCCCAGACGCATTCACTTTGCATGTTTCGGACGGGCGAGACGCCCATTCCACAAGAAATTGACCATTACTCTATAAGCATTCTTAATTCTTAATTCCGCGCAGCGGTACTAGGTAATATGATTCCCAAGATTACTACTGTTCCCATTCAACACCTAGCCTCAGGCGATCGCCTTGCCATTCAAGTCTATCAATTTAGTGGTAGTCAACCAGGAAAAAAAGCATACTTACAAGCCAATCTCCACGGTGCGGAAATTGTCGGTAATGCAGTGATTCATCAACTGATTGAATTTCTCATGAGTCTTGATGATAACCAGCTAGTTGGGGAAATTTGGTTAGTCCCTGTCTGCAACCCCCTCAGTACGAATCAGCGCCATCACGCTTTTTCTACAGGCAGATTTAATCCTTATGATGGCAAAGACTGGAACCGTATCTTCTGGGATTATGAGAAAAGGTGTGATGATTTGGCTGCCTTTGCTCAATCTCAGATCAATCTTGATGTTACTGAAATTTACAGCAACTATCTGGAACGAATTCAAGCAAGTTTTGCTCAAGAACTAGCTAAAATACAATCTCCTAGTGGATTGCCCTTCCGTGACCGCTATCGCTATCAGCTACAATCTTTATGTCTTGATGCCAACTATGTGATTGATATTCATAGTTCTACAGACCAAGCTATTGATTATCTGTATTGCTTTCACAGTCGTGAAGAAAGTGCTAAGGCTTTTATTCTTAACTATAGTATTTTGATGAATGAGTACGATGGAAATACCTTTGATGAAGCTTTTCTCAAACCCTGGTTAGCACTGGAAAAGCAATTAGCAGAACTCGGTAAAACAATTAAGTTTGAGCTTGAATCCTGGACATTGGAGTTAGGTTCTGGTAGGGAGATGAATCCAGAATCAGTAGCAAAAGGGATTCAGGGGATCAAAAATTACTTAGCCCAAAAGGGAATGTTGAAAATTGCTGATTTTCCTCTAGCAGAAACGGCATCTCACCGGATAAATTTTGTTGGCAAAAGTCAGATTAGAAGATACTATGCCCCCCTAGGTGGCATGATTCAAGCAAAAGTTGAACTAGGTAGCCAGGTTAAGGCAGGAGAACGACTCTATCAGCTACTGAGCTTCAATAAAAATCGAGAATTACCGACTGTAATCGATGTCTGTGCAGAAACTGAAGGTATAGTTTTTACCGTATCCACTAATCATGCTGTCAATGAAGGGGAGTATGTACTATCAGTGGCATAGCTAGTGTTTGCTGAATAAGTAACAAGTAACAAGTAAAAAGTAACAAGTAAGAAGGAATGAAGTATTTATACCAAATCCGCTTTACCAAGGGTCTATTAAAAAAAATCAAAGCCTTTGTCTGGAAAAGATTTGGGGATTTTGATAAGTACCCCATAATAACCGGATTTGGTATTATCCTCGTGGGTGAGCACTTCCATTCTCCAAGGTTACTCAGGGATTTCCCATGAAAGTGCAAGGAAATTGAACCCATCGATACAATTTCCTTGCACTTTTTCAGGGTAAAAATTCTTGAAATTCTTGTCTGGCATGGCTTCCACACTTATGCAGCAAGCCCTAAATAGAGTGTTCCTGTAGCCAGTGGAGCAAATCATCGCTAGTCTGAAAATCCCACATGGCATCTGCTAAATTATCTAAATTTTGGGAATTCAAGCCAACGATAGCCGCACTCAGTTGTGAGGTGATTTCTGGGAAACGGCGCTCAAGCTGTCCTAATAGTAAGCTTCTTTTACCTTCTTCCCTACCTTCTTCCCTACCTTCTTCCCTACCTTCTTCCCTACCTTCTTCCCTACCTCTCATTTGAGCCTCTTCAATCTGTTCGATTTGCCAAGTCGCTTCAAACTCTTGGGTACTTCTGATACTGGCTTCGTAACTCTTGTTGTCCATATAACGGTTATATGCCGCTCTTTCTTGTTCTGAGAGATTATTGACTCTTAGAGTTTCCTTGGCTTTTACCATTCCTTTGGCTCCAAATTCCTCTTTGATTTCGCTATTTTTGAGAAAATAGATCCATTCTTCTAGGCTGGTTTTCGCTGTCCCTTTGAAATTCTTTACTTTGAGCAGGTAGTATTCTGGGAAAATATCTGCTACTTTGCCGATATTATATTTTCTTTCTTGAGCTAAGGTCGGTTCCAGGATCTTACCTGTATTCAAACCAAGGAACTCACAGCGATGACGATAAATATAGTCATCTCCTTTACCGAGGTTAAAGTAGACGATATTTACTGAGTAGATTTTCCGAATTTTGCCGTACTCTTCCCCTTGTTCAAGATATTCGGTGACTAGCTGGGAAACGCCGTAGAGCATCCGATGAAAATAATCTAGTTGGGAGTTGTTTTGTACTTCGATGAGGATTAACTCGGAGTCTTCGGTTTCCGCAAGAATATCGACACGGTTGCTTTTATCTTCGAGTGTCTGTTGATTGCTTTCACTTTCGAGGAGGGTTTTGATGGTGATGTCAGTATGTAATAACTCGCTTAAAAACCCTTCCAAGACTACATAATTTGCTTTATTGCGCAGTAGTCTTTTGATGGCCCAATCAAAGCGTATATGTCTCGTAGCCATGGTTGGTGTGCTGGGAGTGACTACTGATATTTTAACTAAAGAGTGAGTGCGAAAGTGCACAAACGCGGTGATGTGGAGAATGGTTACCCTAGCGAGATTAGGAAAAACCACAAAGGCACAAAGAACACAAAGGTCCTTACGAATTTTGCCTAGTCATCTTGGAGGTTGCGATCGCATTTTGTATCTGCTCAGACTCTACAGGCACACACTTATTCCATTATGTAAAAGAATACCATAAAATTAAGCCTTGATTAAGAACTTTTCCCTTCAATCACGGCTTCTGCTTGGAGCACAATCCCTCTCAACTCTTCCAATGTATCCTGTTCAACAGACTGCCACAAAGAACGCTGATGAGCTTCTAGTAATCTTTCTGCCATATCTCGCAATGCCCAAGGATTCTTCTGCTGGATAAACTCCTGTACCTTAGGATCAAAAACATACGCTTCTGCTACCCCTTGATACATATGATCTGCTACACAATTAGCTGTAGCATCGTAGGCAAATAAATAGTCTACCGTTGCTGCCATTTCAAAAGCTCCTTTGTAGCCGTGACGCATTACTCCTTCAATCCACTTAGGATTAACTACACGGGAACGATATACCCGTGCAATTTCTTCCCGTAATTGTCGTACTTTAGGATTTTCGGGGATAGAGTTGTCACCGAAATAGGTTTGAGGATTTTTACCCCTCAAAGCTCTGACAGCAGCAGTTAGTCCCCCCTGGAACTGATAATAGTCGTCAGAATCGAGCAAATCATGTTCTCGATTATCTTGATTGTGCAGAACGATTTGCATTTGTTTTAAGCGTTGTTCAAAGGCTTCTGCTGCGGGAACTCCGTTTAATCCGCCTTGAGTTGGTGCAGAAGTTCTTTCTGGAGCGTGTTTGTCAACTTTTCCCTCGGATTGAGATCCCCCTAAATCCCCCTTATTAAGGGGGACTTTGATTGAATTCTCCTCCTTATTAAGAGAGACTTGGGCTGAATGCTCCCCCCTTGTTAAGGGGGGCTGGGGGGGATCTCCAGGTTTTACAACAGAATCTAGCTTTTCCTGAGTAATGGAAGGAACATCCGTATATGCGTAACTACTCCAGTTAATATAAGCACGAGCTAAGTCTTGCTCATCCGTCCAGTTTTGCGCTTCGATTAAACCTTGTAACCCTGCACCATAAGCACCGGGTTTAGAGCCAAAGATGCGATAATGCGATCGCATTTCTGCCTCCTCTTTACTTAAACCTGTTGCTTGCCACTGGACTTGTTCTTGTTGAGCTTGCGATGCTAGGGGGTTTTCCTCTGCCGGTTCATCCAAAGCAGCAACTGCTTTCACTGCTTGGTCAAATAAACTAATTAAGTTAGGAAAGGCATCCCGGAAAAAGCCAGAAATCCGCAGGGTTACATCCACCCGAGGACGTCCCAAGACTGATACTGGTAGAATTTCAAAGTCTACTACCCGACGAGATGGCCCATCCCACACTGGCTGTACTCCCAACAATGCCAGTGCTTCTGCTAAGTCATCACCGCCAGTACGCATGGTGGAAGTTCCCCAAACTGACAATCCTAAGGTTTTAGGGTATTCACCATTCTCCTGAGTATAGCGTTCAATGAGGACTTCTGCTGCTTTACGACCTACATCCCAAGCGGTTTCCGTGGGGATAGCACGGATGTCTACAGAGTAAAAGTTGCGTCCCGTAGGTAAAACTTCCGGACGTCCCCTGGTTGGTGCGCCAGCAGGACCACTAGCAATATAGCACCCATCTAGTCCTCGTAACAGCTGGGTGAGTTCTTGCTTAGTTTGTTGGAGAGCTGGCAAAAGGCGATCGCTTATCCATTGTAATTCGTTGGTGATTGGGGAATTGGGAATTGGGAATTGGGAATTGGGAATTGGGAATTGGGAATTGGGAATTGGGAATTGGGAATTGGGAATTGGGGATGATGGATTAGTTATTAGGTGTTCTACTAATGCAGCTGCTTGTTGTTCTAATGCTTCAATGAGATCACCAGTGGTGCGACAATTTTTATCAGTGGCAATTGGCAGACTATCAACTAACTGATTATTGAAATCAGCTGTAAGAGGCTCGAAATCTAATCCCCAATCCTGAGCTAGAGCGCGAGTTAAACCTATACGACCATTATTACCAGGATGACGAGCGATCGCTACAATTAAATCTCTCAATTGACGACCTTGGGGACATTGTCCTACAATATGCAGTCCATCTCGAATTTGGGCTTCTTTTAATTCACACAAGTAGCCATCAATCGAATTCAAAATTAACAATTCAAAATTAACAATTTCACCTTTACTGGTTTCCTTGCCTAATTTTTCCTGGTTAACTCCTAGATCCTCATGCAAGTTTTCCTGTAGGAGCAGTTGCACAATGCGATCGCGAATTATTGGTAACCTGGAAGGGTCTAAACTCTGAGCTTCGTAATATTCATCAATCAAACCTTCGAGTTTTTGCAAGGGACCATAGAGTTCAGCACGGGTCATCGGTGGCGTAAGATGATCAATGATTACTGCTTGCCCACGACGCTTGGCTTGGGAACCTTCACCAGGATCATTAACAATAAAAGGATATAGATGAGGCATGGCTCCTAGTGCCACTTCTGGATAACAGTTACTCGACAATGCCACACTCTTACCGGGTAACCATTCCAAATTCCCGTGCTTACCCACATGCACCACTGCTTGTGCTTCAAACTTGACACGCAACCAATAGTAAAAGGCTAAATATGCAGGAGTCGGCTCTAAATCTGGAGCATGATAATTCAAACTTGGATCAAGATCATAGCCTCGTGACGGTTGGATGCCGATGAAGATATTGCCTAGTTGGATACCAGGAATTGGGAATTGGGAATTGGGAATTGGGAATTGGGAATTGGGAATATCTCCCTTGTCTTCCTTCTCCTCCTTGTCTCCTTTATCTCCGCGTCTCCGCGTCTCCGTGTCTCCGCGTCTCCGTGTCTCCCATATCTCCTCATCTCCCCATCTCCTCAAATCCCAGCGATCGCATATTCCCTCTTGGACCGGTTGGGGTAAGGTGGCAAAATACTGTTGATACTCTGCTACAGATAGCTGCTGGTTTACTTGGCGTAATTCTCGTCCCTCTGGATCATTAGTTACTCCGGCAGTGAGACGAGCGATTAATTCATCGCCAGTTGTTGGGATGTCCTCAACCTGATAGCCAGCTTGTTGCAGTGCTTTGAGAATTTCTACACAACTTGCAGGGGTATCTAAGCCTACCCCATTGGCAAGACGTCCATCTCGATTGGGGTAGTTGGCCAAAATTAGGGCAACTCGTCGCTGTGCTGGGGGGGTTTGTTGTAGACTGAGCCAATTAGCAGCTAAATCTGCGACAAATTCAATGCGATCGCAAACTGGTTGATAAACTACTACATCTGTCTCCAGCATGGGATTCCAGGTTTGCACTGACTTAAAAGAAACTGCACGACTAATAATACGTCCATCCACTTCTGGTAGTGCTACGTTCATTGCCGTATCTCTGGGCGTCAATCCCTGAAACTGCTCACTCCACTGCTCTACTGTGCCGCCACTGAAGATTACCTGCAACACTGGCACATCTAGACACTGCCAAAAATCTAACTGGGGTGTCTCAGTTTCTAACCTGGCGAGGGAGAAACTGGTGGTATTGAGCAACAGTCTAATCCCTACACCCTCTTTAGGTTGGAAATAGGTGAGCAACTCAGCTTGTACATCCGGTTCTCGCACAGAAGAAACAAATATTGGTACTGGTACTAACTGCCGTTTTACTAAAGCTTGGCAAAGCGCATCAATCGGTGCAGTATTTCCAGCTAGATAATGAGCACGGTAGAACAAAATACCAATTTTGTTGTTTGGGAATTGGGAATTGGGAATTGGGAATTGGGAATTGGGAATTGGGAATTGGGAATTGGGAATGTCTCCCTTATCTTCCCTATCTCCCCATCTCCTCATCTCCCTATCTCCCCACACTCCCCCATCTCCCCAGCTCCCCATCTCTCCATCTCTCCATAGATAAACTCCCACCCGAGGAACTACTTGCGGCGATGGAGGGTTATAGTTTTGTCCTAAACAGACATCAGCAATGAATTTGAGGGCGTTACTCTTCTAAGGTTTTAGGTAGCTCTTTGCTGTCTCGTATAATTTCTATCAAAGCAGTAGAAAACAACTCAGCAGGGAGATAAGAGGGACCAGTTGATTTTATTTTGTTGGTTGATTTGTGGTTCAAAGACTGAATCAAAGGGCTATTGTAGATTTTATTGATCAGGGGAGTATCTGGACTCTCTTCCCCCAACAATTGAGCGATCGCATTTTTTAAGTTTTTCGCTCTCCATTCAAATAGGGTGGCAATAAGTTCCTGAATTTCTGAGGAAATTAAGCTACAAGTTAGATAGATTAAAATTAAGCCAATGGCAATATTGAGGACAGTTGGCAAGTTCATCATTGATCCTTTGATAGTTCTTCTATAAATTTATTTTCAGTATAGTTGATGGGGGCTTTCAGCATTTGGGGTTCTATTGGTTCACCTCTATCTATTTTCCTGGCTATTTTGAGTAATTGGTCAGCGATCGCGATCGGTACTCTGATGGTTTTCGTTCTCCCCAGATTCCAATTTGGAGCCGGTCCTCTACTTCCACGTTCTGTCTTCTTTTTCATTACCCCAAAAAACTTGTTACAAGTATTGAAAATTGACACAAGTTTATTCTAGAATAGATTTATAGATAACTTATTATCACACAGCAGTATAGTTTTATGATAAAAACAATTAGTAATCAAACCACTCACACCGATGCTTATCAGCAAGCCTTAGAGGATTTCGGCATTACCGAACTGCTGTCCTATTTGCAAAACTACTCAGATGATGATTTCAGCGCAGCATCGATGAATGTAGAGGAACAAGAGTTAGAGAGTTTAGCCGCAATACTAATCCAGCACTTACTCGGTAACCTCAAAGGCAAGCTAATTAACAGTTATTTGCATGTTATCCGTCATGGTGACTCCCATGTGCGATCGCATCCCACCAATCTCGAAATTTCTCTACCATCCTTAGAGCTACCAGCCAACTTCCCTCAACAGATAACACCCCGCTATACTGAAGGCGATCGCGTTAGATGGCAACCTGTAAGTAATATTACTGACTGGGGTACAATAATTGGGCACTTTTATGCCTATGCTCCTCACTTGAGTCAGTGGTCAATTTACTACCTGATCCGTCTGGCTCCCAACTCCCCTAGTTTTCCCTGGACAGTTACCGACATCGCCTGGGAAGATGATCTTGAGTCTAACTCTGAGAGGACAGTAGAAGCAGCAGGGGAGCAGATAAGCACAGTGAGAGATCATAGAGTTGCTCCGAGTAGTATTGCAACTGTGCATAATAACCCCTCTTCCCAAACCAGCACCTTACCCTATTCTTTGATCCAGCAATATCTACATACCCCTCCAGCAAACTACCGTTATGGAAGAAGAACTGAGCGAACTTTGACTCAGCGAGAGCAAGAAATAATCAAACTCTACAGCTATTGCCAATTGGGAATGACACCTCAAAGATTCTATGCCAAATGGCAGGTGAATCAAGACCGAATTGCTATGATTTGCTCGAGATCAATTTCGACTGTCCGACGCTGGTTTAGTCGGGGTCGCAACTATCGTCGTCCCATGTCCAATGATTTGCGTCATCTGGCGCTCATGGATTTCTTGCTAGAGCATTTTGAGGAAATTCCCCAGGAATTGAGAAAGTTGTTGAATTGTTGAATTGTTGAATTGGGAATTGGGAATTGGGAATTGGGAATTGGGAATTGGGAATTGGGAATTGGGAATTGGGAATTGGGAATTGGGAATCGGGAATTGGGAATTGGGAATTGGGAATTGGGAATGGGAAAGTCAATTAACGATTTAACGATTGAACAAGTTGCGATCGCCGCAATTTAGCGATCGCAACTTGTTCAATTTGCCTAACTCGCTCACGACTTAAACCCATTTGCTGGCCTACATAATTAAGGGATCTGTAAACTCCATCATTGAGTCCATAGCGAAGAATGAGTACCCTTTGCTGGTTTGGGGTTAATTCTGCCAGTATTTTCCGAAATTCGTCTCGCAACAGTTCTTCGCCTAAGATGTCCTCTGGTGCTGCATTCTGCTTATCTTCTAGCAGTTCTCCTAATTCTGTACTGTGATCACCTCCGACGTGCACATTGAGCGAGCCAATGTTCGCAGTGCGAGCGGCAGCCCAAATCTTCTGCACTAATTCTGGCTCTAGTCCCAATTTTGCTGCTATCTCTTTTTGAGTAGGAGCTCTACCCAACTCTTGGGACAATTCTCGCCCTGCTCTCTTGATTTGGTTTAGCTTGTCGATGATATGGATCGGCAAGCGAATCGTGCGAGACTGATTAGAAAGTCCTCGGGTAATACCCTGCCTAATCCACCAGTAAGCATAGGTACTAAACTTATAACCCTTGGTTGGGTCAAACTTTTCTGCTGCTCGTTCTAAACCCAAACTACCTTCTTGGATCATATCCAGTAGTTCCATTCCACGCCTTTGATACTTCTTGGCTAAAGCTACTACTAGGCGAAGGTTAGAGCGTATCATCTTCTGTTTCGCTAGCTGACCCTGTTTCTGTATCTGCTCTAACTGGGCTGGGTTAAGATCTGGTGGAGGATGGAGCATAGCTTGGATTTGGTGTGCCAGCTCAACTTCTTCCGCTGAGGTCAACAGCGGGTATTTACCAATACTTTTGAGATAAGTGCGAACGTTGTCTTCTGTTTTATTCATTGCACTTGAAGTAAATACCACTTACTATTCTAGCTTGTAGTACAGACGTTCGTGAGCTGGGAACAAATAAAGATCTAGGACTTACGTCCCGTAACGCAATTCTGTCATCCTGAGCGATCGCGAAGGATCTCCCAGCCGCAAGAGAATGCTTTTCTTACGTTGAGTATGATAGCTGAGTGCGTAAGTCCTAAAATCCTGTTTTAACGGTGCGTTTTACTTATCGTGGTGAAGTGATTCGTAAGTTAGCCTTGAGATTTGCATAAAAATGCAAAGACATTTCTTTGCTTAGCCTTTTATCATATAAGTAATTGGACAGTCAATTAATCTTATCAGGACGCATCTCAACTCATATTACTGAGAAATGCTAGTTTTCTCTTCTGAGACTTAAATATATTAGTAATGCTAGCCAATTTATCCTAACAGAGATATTTCAATTTATTAAATTTACTGCGACTGAAGGATTACTAAAATGAGACGGACTAGAGTTGAGATCTTAACAGTCAATGACCTGCAAATTTGGGGAAATATCACAATTAACTTGCCCTCAGACAGCTATCCCTCGGAAATATCAGATTTACTAAATAATTCTCGTAGTTTCATTGAATTGACCGATGTTGAAATTCGTGGCAGTGACCATGAATTAGTAGCAAATATGCCTTTTCTCTGTGTTAATAAGCCAGTTATTGCTTTTTTATTCGACGCGGAATCGAATCAAACTTGGCTAGGGTCTTCAGAGAATACTGTTGAGTCCAACTCAGGTGTCTCTTCTAGGGTGTGCTTTCAAAGTTAACAATGCAAAAATACCTAAGAGCTTGCATAAATCCCGATAACTCGCCGGAGATTCAATTTTCCGGCGAATTATCGGGTTAGTTGAGAATGCTGCAAGCTCTAAATTATCACCATTTGTGTGTAATAGCAAACTCCGAAATTAGGGCTGTTTTGTTCTGGTATTAGGGCAGGTTTTGCTTGAGAGTAGCTGATATCAATCTCTAGATTATCTCTCAACTCTGGCGATTGGATAATCCTGCTAGTAATCTTCAAAATTGAATTTAAACTATCTACACTTTTGTGCAATATTGTCTGCACTTTTGTGCAATTAATTTGGCACAAAAGGTGAAAGCATTATTTTTCTTGGAGGTTTATCGTAAAAATTAAGAAAGTTACAAACTCAAGAATAAATGTGTGATTGATTCTCTAATATGTTGTTTGTGTAAAGTTGTGGGTAAGTTTTAATAAAGTTTCAGTGAAGTTTTCGGAAAGGTCTTGTTTTTTCTATCGCTAATGTTTTAATTTACTGACAATCAGTACACAGTTAATCTCTAAGGGGTTTCTCAATAAGCAGACTTAAATTGCAAATTTTACAGTTTGTAAAAATAATTGAGTAACTGAAAATATAAAGTTATTTGAAGTATAGGAGAAGAATGAAGATGAAGATGATGAAATTGATGATAGCTACAGCGTTGGTTACAGGAACATTGCTTGGTGGTTTTATGGAATCGGCAGAAGCGATCGGTAGAAGAGGAGGTCATGGATATTCTGGAGGCAGTAGTGATTTTCCAGAAGTCGAATTTAAGTTTGATTTATTTGACATAAATCAGGATGGTAAATCTATAAATGATAAGAATAATAGATCTAAAGTTGGCTTATTTGAAGGAGCAATTGAAAATTTTGAATTTGCAATAGAGTTTGGTGCGGGCAGTGAAGTATTTTCTTTTTCATCCTTATACTATCTTTGTGGAAGAGAGACAGTTGAGCTGACAGAACCAGTAGAAATAAAACAAATTTGTGACTCAGAAGATGACAGTAAGCAATTCAAAATACCTGAGATACTAAATTTGAAAGCGGAGATAGGTAATGATCCTGATGATGGCAAAAAAGCTATCATATATAGTTTTGTCGATGCTGACATGAACGAAGTGTTTCCTCGTTTGGGAGAAGATGTGTTTGGGTTATTTGATCGGAGTGATGCTCAGTTTACAGGTTTTGGAGATCATTTTAGCTTAGTACTTGAAGACAATCCAGGGATTGATAAATATCAAGCTATTAATAGCTTAGAATATATATTAAGCAAGGATCTTTTTGGGAAAGCATATCAGCCTTTTGGACAAACTGATAAAGGGCTTATTTTTGAGCCAATACAAGAGACTATAAACTCCCAATCTGTTCCTGAATCTAACTCGCCAAACAGTCTTTTGGCTTTAGGTAGCTTAGGATTAGGAGTTTTAGTAAAACGCAAGATTAGGCAAAATTGAATTTCTCACAAGGATTACACGGGTGAATTCTAATGACTTCTTAATAAGTAGAACAAAAAACCAATTTTTACAAACTGTAAAAATCATTTAGTAACTGTAAAAATCAAGTTATTTGAAGTATAGGAAAACCATGAAAATGAAGATGAACAAAATAATGATAGCTACAGCGTTGGCTACGGGAACATTGCTTGGTGCTTTTATGGAATCGGCAGAAGCGATAGATAGAAGAAGAGGTCATGCATATTCTGGAGGTAGCTCTGCTACTCTAGAAATAGATTTAAAGTTTGATTTGTTTGATATCAATCAGAATGGCAAACCTATAAAAGATCAAGATAAACGCTCAGAATTAGGTTTATTTCAAGGAGCAATTGAAAATTTTAAATTTATGGCGATTGAGGCTCTAAATCCTGTTGCAGGCTTTTCATTTTCTTCATCTTTCAAGAGACTAAACTTGAAAACGGAGATAGGAAATGATCCTAAAAATGGCAAAGAGGCTATTTTATACAGTTTTGTTGATGCTGAGATGAAAGAAGTTTTTCCTACTCCTCCGGAAGATATATTTCTGGAAGATACTCCTGACCTGTTTTTTAGCTTAGTGATTGAAGATAATTCAGGCATTGATCAATACCAAGCTATTAACAACTTAGAGTATATATTAAGTAATGATATTTTTGGAAAAGCATATCAAACTCGTGCAGACCCCCCAGGAGAGTTTAGTTTTGAGCCAATACAAGAGACTATTAACTCCCAAGCTGTTCCTGAATCTAACTCAATAAATAATCTTCTAGCTTTAGGTAGCTTGGGATTAGGAGTTTTGCTAAAACGCAAGATTAAGCAAAATTGAATCGCTTCAACAGCATTATAATTTTACCAGTCAGGAAAGAGTGATCGTTACTATGGCTGGTTATTCCTATTTATACCGCCAGAGTAGTTTTACGACTAGTGGCATAACACAGCTAAAGTAGTAGAATGGATTTTGTGGGGAAAGTCTTAATTGGCAAGGGATTAAGGGATTTTCATAAGAGAACTCCACAAAAAGAAATTCCCAATCTCATTCTGAATGAAACGAAGTGTAGTTACAGCAGATTTCAGGTTTATGAGGTACACCCAGATTATGAGAAAAGATTGATTCATCAGGGATAAGGGATAAAACAGTGTACCTCACGAACTTGCAAAACGCTGTAATAATCGTTTGAGATGCTTCGTTTCGCTTTGCTACACTCAGCATGACAAGACAGGATCATTTATTTTGTGGCTTACTCTAAATCACCATTTTAAGTAGGTTGGGTGGAGCGATAGCGTAACCCAACACTCTTCGCATATTCTGTTGGGTTTCACTTCGTTCCTCCCAACCTACTGTTTTCAGCTTGCCACGCCATTACAATAGTTCTTAACCAAACTGTATTGAGTTAGCTCCCCCTCGAAAGCTCATCTGCTCTTCTGCCGTATTTATTTATGAAAGCATTCCCCCTTCAATTCCCGCTTCTTAGCAGCAGTACTCTGTTAGCTGTCTTAGTTGCCCTTCCTGCTACAGCTCAAATTATCCCAGATAATACTACAAATACGCTTGCTACACCTCAAGGTAACATCATTGAGATTAATGGCGGAATTAGAGCAACGGGTAATCTTTTTCACAGCTTTAATCAGTTTTCTGTCCCTGCTGGTGACACTGCTTTCTTCAATAATGCTCTGGATATTGGGAACATCTTTTCCCGCATTACGGGGGGTTCGATTTCCCAAATAGATGGGATTATCCAAGCCAATGGTACTGCCAACCTGTTTCTCATCAACCCCAATGGGATTGTTTTTGGTCCCGATGCTTTCCTGGATATTGGTGGCTCTTTTCTTGCCACTACCGCAGATAGCATTAACTTTGCCGATGACACCCAATTCAGTGCCACAAATAGCCAAACTCAGCCTATTATGACAGTTAGTGCACCTATTGGTTTAGGATTTGGGGCAAGACCAGGAAGCATTGTCGGTGAATTTGTCGCACTCGAAGTTTTACCAGGAGAAACCTTAGCACTTGTAGGTGGTGATCTCTCACTAGAAGGGGTATTTCTGATTGCTGAAGAGGGAAGAATTGAACTAGGGAGTGTTGCTGGCAACAATTTCGTCAAGTTGACTCCAACAAATCCAGGCTTGTCTTTAGACTATGAGGAGAGCCAAAACTTCCAGGATATTAGTCTATCTCAAGAATCATTTGTTGCTGTCGGAGGTGACCGAGGCGGCGATATTCAGATTCAGGGACGGCGCGTAATCCTCACAGAAGATAGTCAAGTTGTTTCTATTGCCTTAGTTGAAGGTCAAGCCGGAGAATTGAAGGTAACTGCCTCGGAATCAGTAGAACTCGTAGGCGCAGGTAGTGTGTTTCCTACAGGATTTTTCAATGAGGTTGAAGGAGAAGCAACAGGGGAAAGAGGAACACTAACTATAGACACTCAACAACTGATTATCAAAGACGGAGCACAGGTATCAACCACTACTTTTGGCAAGGGTCAAGGAGTTGATTTGAGAGTCAATGCTTCGCAATCTGTAGAAATTTTGGGAAATACAGCAGATGGCAGTCTGCCTAGTGGGTTACTTGCTCGAGTTACGGAAGGCGCAACAGGTAATGGAGGAACACTAACCATTGCAACCGGAAACTTAACGGTTAAGGATGGGGCTCAGGTATCTGTCTCTACTTTTGGTGAGGGTCGTGCAGGAGATTTGATTGTCAGCACTGAAAAGTCAATAGAATTGATAGGCAGAGGAGCAGGGAATAATGAACCTAGCGGTCTATTTGCTCAAGTTGAGCGAGGCGCTACAGGCAATGGTGGAAATTTGACAGTTGAAACGGAACGACTAACAGTTCTGGGCGGAGCACAGATATCAACTGCGGCTCGGAATGGAGGTCAAGCTGGAAATTTAGAAATAAACGCCTCAGATTTTATCCGACTGAGTGGAACTTCGCCAACAGCAACTTTCAAAGCCGGTAGCAGTGGCATTTTCATTTCAGCAGAACCAGCATTTACAGATGATGCAGGAAACCTCATCATCACCACTGCTGATGCAGGGGAACTGAACGTTACCACTGGACAGTTAATTGTCGAAGATGGAGCCAGAATCTCCGCTGATACCTTGGGCATCGGTAACGGAGGAGATGCAACCCTGAACGTCAGACAATTGATTATTCGCAATGGGGGACAGATAAGAGCAGGGTCTTTAGTAGAAGATGATGCGGTTAATAATATACGAGGTTCCGGGGGAATCTTAAGGGTAAACGCCGAATCTATAGAAGTAACTGGTACTGGCACAATTGGCTCCACCCCAGTCAAAAGCGCCTTACTTACCGCTGCCGAAGGCACAGGAAATGGTGGACAACTAATACTAAATACTGAGAATTTGCATATCCGAGATGGTGCTGAAGTAACTGCCAACAGTTCTGGCCCTGGAACTGCCGGGGGAATCATCATCAATGCCTCAGGAACCTTAAGAGCCACCGACGGCGACATCACCACCTCTGCCGATCAATCCGCCGGGGGAGCTATCAAAATCACCACCGAAGATATCCGCCTGTTCGGCGATAGTGATATTACCACCAGTGTCTCCAGTGGTGCAGGTGGCGGCGGCGACATCACCATCACTTCCGGTTCTGTCCTCGCTTTCGATGATAGTGACATCCTCGCCTTTGCTCGGGATGGCAGAGGAGGCGATATCACGTTTAATACCCCCGCCTTCTTCGGCTTCCGGTTCACTCCCGCTCCCAAAGGCACTGACCCCGCTACCCTCGATGGCAACCAGCGAGTGGATATCAACGCCAGTGGTGCAGTTGATGGAGTAATCATCTTACCCGACGTAACCTTTATTCAAAACAGCCTCAATGAGTTACCAGAAAATCTCATTGATCCTGACACTCTCCTTGCTAACAGCTGTATTGTGCGTAGTGCTGATTCAGGAGGTAACTTCATCATCACTGGCCCTGGCGGCTTACCCTTGCGTCCGGGAGATGCTACAGATTCACCCTATTCTACTGGTACTGTGCTTCCTGTACCCAGTGATAATGGACAGAATAACTCCTCAAATTCCGTTACTAATCCTCCTTGGCAGATAGGTGACCCTATTGTGGAACCCACAGGAGTGTATCGACTTCCCAATGGAGAGTTAGTTATGAGTCGAGAGTGTCCTTAAGAAGGCAGGAGGGAAGAAAGCTTATACGGGGGTGAGCGAAAAAAAGGGTGGGGAGCTGGGGGAGCTGAGGGAGCTGAGGGAGAAGAGAGAACTTATAATTTTTGGATACTTAGGGCTTGCTGAATAAGTAACAAGTAACAAGTAAAAAGTAACAAGTAAGAAGGAATTAAGCATTTATCCTCGTTTTGAGCACTTGTATTCCCCAAGGTCACCCAGGGATTTCCCATGAAAGTGCAAGGTTTTTGAACTAAAAGATACCATTTCCTTGCACTTGGGCTCGAAAAAAATGATTGAAAGCAAAGTCTGGTATAGCTTTCAAGCTTTTATTTTCCTTGAAAAGTGCAAGAAAATTGAGCTCATCAATGCAATTTCCTTGCATCTTCTTAACCCATAATCCCCTTTAAAGACTATTCTAAACTCCTAAACTCCTATTCTCCTGACTCCTGACTCCTGNTCCAGATGGTTCATTGATTAGTTGAATAGCAAAAATGTTGAGGTCATTTTTGTAAATTCTGGCCTTACCTTTCTTTAGCCATTTCCTAGCTCTTGACGGCTTTGTGGGCATTAATGCTTTCCCTTCTAGGGAAATAACTGGTACTCGTTGCAAGGCGAGATAATCCTTTACTTTGAAAGTAACTTGCTCCTTACCGCCATCAGCATAAAGATGTCCTTTCTTAAAGCGTCCTGAATCAGAGGACTTGGAGGGGTACAAACTAGGAGAATATTTGTACGTCCATACCATGTGCTGACTCTATGCGGTAGACACCTGTTACTGGGAAGCTGAATCTTCCCAAGCTCCCGTTATACCCGTAGGGTTAGCGGGAGAAGGTGACTTGAGTTTTTGTCGCTGTTGGTTTGATGATGAGATTCTGAAGCCTACATACAGCACACTGGTACTAATAGTTGGTTATGAAGCTAAACCACATTTAAATCACCTAATCTAACAGCTAAAACTATTGTCTAGCTTGAAATACTTAGGAAAATTTAGATGTGGAAAAGCTTACTCGTTCTTGAAATTGACTTCTAAATAATTACTGCGGCGTTACAGTTATTTTACTTGTAGCCGTAGAGGTTTCCTTTTTAGCAGTAGAGGTGTCCTCTGGTTCTGTCTCATCCTTTACTCGCTTTAGTTTAGCTCCCAAGTTCCGCAACTTCTCCTCCAGATTTTCGTAACCTCGGTCTAAATGATGCAATCCCTTAATGATAGTTTTCCCTTCTGCTGCTAACCCTGCTAGTACTAAGGCAGCCGATGCTCGTAAATCTGTTGCCATGACAGGGGCTCCAGATAACATTGGCACTCCTCGGACAATCGCATTATTACCTTTGACACGAATATCTGCACCCATGCGATTGAGCTCTGCAACATGACGCATTCGGTTCTCAAATACTGTTTCGGTAATTACGCTATCTCCTTCACTTAAAGTTAACAACGCCATAAACGGTGCTTGCATATCAGTGGGAAACCCTGGAAAAGGCAAAGTTTCAATATCTGTTGCCTGTATTGTATCAGGAACAATCCGCAGTCGATTGGTTCCCTCCATAATCACCTTAGAACCAATTTCTCGCAGCTTGGCAATAACAGCACTAAGATGATCTGGTATTACTGGGGAAAGGGTAATTTCTGAGTTGGTAATGGCACCAGCAATTAATAGTGTTCCTGCCTCAATTCGATCAGGAATGATTGAGTATTCCACAGAATGTAAGCTAGGAACACCGGAAATAACGATTGTGTTTGTCCCAGCACCACGAATTTTGGCTCCCATGGCTCGACAGAAGTTGGCCAAATCTGCTACTTCTGGCTCCTGAGCCGCATTTTCAAGTATTGTTTCTCCTTCTGCTAGCGTTGCTGCCATCATCAGGGTTTCTGTGGCACCGACACTCGGATAATCTAGGTAGATTTTTGCTCCCTTCAACTTTTTGCTACCACTTCCACTAACATAGGCATGAACCATACCATGTTCTATATGCACATGGGCTCCCATAGCTTGTAAACCACGAACGTGGAGATCTACGGGTCTAGCACCAATTGCACAGCCTCCCGGTAGGGGTATTCGTACAACTCCCAACCTCGCTAGTATTGGACCAATCGCAAAAAAGCTGGCTCGTAGCTGGCTAACCAATTCGTAGGGGGCACTCGAGTGTCCAATATGGCTGGCATTGAGGTCCAATGTATCGCCATTCCTTTCTAGCTTCACACCCAGAGCACAGAGAATTTGGCTCATCTTCCGGATGTCTACTAGGGAAGGGACATTGTGCAGTCGGCAATCTTGAGGGCAAAGTAAAGCTCCTGCCATAATTGCCAATGCAGAGTTTTTTGCTCCGCTAATTTTTACTTGTCCACTCAGGGAAGCTTTGCCCCAAATCTGTAAAACGGATTGGTCTTCCTTGGGGAGAGAGTCGGTGTCTTTCAGGATCAGAGAGTGATTAATGGGTCTAACCTCCAGAATCAGTGGAATACTTTGCATTTTTTAAAATTTGCTACTGATTCTACCTGAAAGATTGTAAATGTCTAGATTTATAATCAAGATGATTGGCCTGACAATTGATTATTATACCTTGTTTTAGTTGATATATCCCGATAAGATGAGTTGACGAATGTCACCAATTGCTGCATGATGATACACTGCAAAGGAAATTAACTTGCACCAGCGGAACTGGCGGAATTGGTAGACGCGCTAGATTCAGGTTCTAGTGTTCGTAAGGACTTCCGGGTTCAAGTCCCGGGTTCCGCATACCAATTTTGGATTTTGGATTCGCCGCCGATTCTAAAAGCTAAAATTGTCATGCTCATAAGTACCCAGAACCCTCTGATAAAACAAATTAGGAAGCTGCACAAAGCTAAGGGAAGACGGGAGCAGCATTTATTCTTGCTGGAGGGTACACACCTTTTGCAAGAGGCTTGTGCAGTGGGTTACCCCCTAGTAACACTTTGCTATACAGCAGAGTGGCAGGAACGTCATCAGCAACTTTGCCACGATGCCACTAGCCAATGTCAACAGGCACAATTAGTCAGTCAATCGGTACTAAAAGCGATCGCGACTACAGTTCAACCTGATGGCGTTGTGGCAACGGCGAAGCGAACTATAATTTCCACCAATTGTTCTGTGCCTCTATCTCTCGGTTTAGCTCTGGAGACTATACAAGATCCAGGTAATTTGGGAACGATCATTCGTTCTGCTGCTGCTGCTGGTGCTGAGGGTTTGTGGCTGAGTAAGGATAGTGTAGATTTAGATAATCCGAAAGTGTTGAGGGCATCAGCTGGTCAGTGGTTCAGGTTACCTATGATCGTGAGTAACGATTTGAAAGATGTAGTTGGCCAGTTTCAAGCTCAAGGGCTACAGGTTGTGGCGACTGTGCCTCATGCTACTATGAGCTACTGGGAACTCAACTTGCAATGTCCCACGTTGATTATGCTGGGTAATGAAGCGGCGGGTTTGAAAGCTGAGTTGGCTGCCTTAGCAGATAAACAAGTGAAAATTCCCCTCATGCCAGGAGTAGAATCTTTGAATGTAGCGATCGCTGCTGCTTTAATGTTGTATGAAGCTCAACGCCAACGTTTAGTTGGCAATGGTTAAATATTGTCAAGAAATTCATCAAGTTCAGCAGCAGCTTCTTCTAGGAGTTTTGTCTCAGTTGAGACTTCAACGGATGACTCGTCTGATTGCTGTGGCTCAGATTCAGCAGTTTGACTTCCTTCTGTCAAAATATCTTGTAGTTGCTCGAGTGATTCTGCAAACTCTCTGGAGGCAGCAATTCTTTTTTCCTGATGCTCATGCATGATGTTTGATCTCCTCGCTTGTTACTTCTCCTTGGGGAATACACAATATAAGACTTCTACAATACAACAGAGCTTTCAGGAAATTTACGATTGGTTAATGGCTAATGGCTAATGGCTAATGGCTAATGGCTAATGGCTAATGGCTAATGGCTAATGGCTAATGGCTAATCGCCTGAAATCCCACGTCTGGTTTACTTCAGATAAGCCTACTCTTCCAACTCCTCTGTCTTTACTTGTTTTCCTTGACTGACAACAGATGTTCAAGAGAATTCTGGTAAAAACTTGCGCTCATTGATCAGTCAAGTTGAAAATAAGGAGGGCAATACAGATTCAGTAGGGAGATAGATGTGAGTGAAGCATTTGATTACGATTTGGTGATTATCGGTGCTGGTGTGGGTGGACATGGTGCGGCCTTACATGCAGTTAGCTGTGGATTAAAAACGGCTATTATTGAGGCTGCTGAGATGGGCGGAACCTGTGTCAATCGAGGCTGTATCCCTTCAAAAGCCTTATTAGCTGCATCGGGTAAGGTAAGGGAACTGCACAACGCTCACCACCTCAAGTCTTTGGGAATCCAAGTGGGAGGGGTTGCATTTGACAGAGAAGTGATTGCTAATCATGCTAGCAATCTGGTTGCGAAGATTCGTGGAGACCTCACCAATAGCCTTAAACGCCTGGGTGTTGATATAATTAACGGCTGGGGCAGAATCGCTGGTCCACAAAAAGTAGCAATTGCTACAGAAAGTGGAGAAAAAATTCTCTCTGCCAAAGATATTATTCTGTGTACTGGCTCAGTGCCCTTTGTCCCTCCAGGAATTACTATTGACGGCAAAACTGTCTTTACTAGTGATGATGCCTTGAAATTAGAGTGGTTGCCCGATTGGGTAGCAGTTATTGGCAGTGGTTATATTGGTTTAGAGTTTGCCGATATTTATACGGCTTTGGGTAGTGAAATTACCATGATTGAGGCTCTAGATCAGCTAATGCCAACCTTCGATCCGGATATTGCTAAGCTGGCAACAAGGATTCTCATTAATCCCAGAGATATTGAAACAAAGGTGGGGATGCTGGCGATAAAAGTTACCCCTGGTTCGCCGGTAGTAATTGAACTAGCCGACGCCAAAACAAAAGAAGTGGTAGATGTACTGGAAGTAGATGCCTGCTTGGTAGCAACTGGTAGGATTCCTGCAACCAAGGATGTGGGACTAGATGCTGTCGGTGTAGAAACAAATCGGCGAGGCTTTATTACTGTAGATGACACGATGAAAGTGTTGTCACAAGGGGAACCAGTGCCTCACCTGTGGGCAATTGGCGATGCTACGGGTGAAATGATGCTAGCTCATGCAGCATCGGCTCAAGGTATTACCGCAGTGGAAAATATTTGTGGGCGTCACCGTACAGTAGACTATCGCAGTATTCCTGCTGCGGCCTTTACTCATCCAGAAATCAGCTATGTGGGCTTAACCGAACCACAGGCGAAGGAATTCGCAGCACAAGAAGGATTTGAAGTAGCCTCTGTACGGTCCTACTTCAAAGGTAATTCTAAAGCGATCGCGGAAGGGGAAGCAGATGGTATCGCTAAGGTAATTTACCGCAAGGATACGGGAGAAGTTCTCGGTGTCCATATTTTGGGTATCCATGCTTCGGATTTAATTCATGAGGCATCTGTGGCAATCGCTAATCGTCAGTCAGTTAATACCCTAGGCTATTTAGTTCATGCGCATCCCACTCTATCAGAAGTTTTGGACGAAGCTTACAAACGAGCAATGACCATCGGCTAACAGCTATTGTCGAATAAGTGGGTAGGCACAAATATAGCAATTATCTGTTAAGTGAGGTAGATCAACCAATGACCAATGACTAATGACCAATGACCAATGTGTTTGTTATTTTTAAATCAAATAACAAACAACCAATAACCAACAACTAACAATTAATTGATGCAAATTCGCCGACGCCCACCCAACCCAGCTATTAACCTCGATGTACTTCGCTATCAAGTAGCTCTTCCAGATGCTGAACCACGCCATATCTTGGAAAAAATTGTCTGGCACAAAGAGACAGAAGTTGATCAGATGCGGGGGCGTCTTCCCTTGGCAGAGTTACGCAAACGGGTGCAAACAGCACCTGCAACCCGTGACTTTCTCCAAGCTCTCAGAGCAGGGAAAACAAGTCCTGCGCTAATTGCAGAAGTAAAAAAGGCATCTCCGAGTAAAGGGCTCATTCGTGAGGATTTTGACCCAGTGGCGATCGCTAAATCATACCGCCAAGGAGGTGCTAGTGCCATATCAGTTCTGACAGATCAAAAATTCTTTCAAGGCAGTTGGGAAAATTTGGCGCTTGTTCGTGCTGCAAGCGATTTGCCAGTTTTATGTAAGGATTTCATTATATATCCTTACCAAATATATCTTGCCCGCTCTAAAGGAGCGGACGCTGTTTTGCTAATTGCTGCAATTCTTTCAGATCAAGACCTTCAGTACTTCATCAAAATTACCAAAGGTCTCTCAATTACACCTTTGATCGAAGTCCATAACCTATCAGAGTTAGACCGCGTGTTATCTCTAGATGGGGTTACCCTAGTAGGTATCAACAATCGCAACCTGGAAGATTTTTCAGTTGATTTGCAAACGACTGACCAACTTCTAGCAGCTAGGGGCAACCAACTGCAAGAGCTTGGCATTGTGGTTGTTAGTGAGTCTGGACTGCATCATCCTACAGATCTCGATAGTGTGGCATCCGCAGGTGCTGATGCTGTCTTGATTGGCGAGTCATTGATGAAACACCCTGACCCCGAAACCGCAATTACTAATCTGTTTTCTAATTTGTAAGTTGTAATTCACAAACAAATGTTAATGGTTTTAATTCACTCTAGCCAGACGCTAACCCTTACTAAATAAGGGTTATTGTAGGAATAATGAGGAACAAGAAGTAACTATACCCGTAGGCTCTCACAAACTATGCTGAACTTTTAAGGGTTGCTTGGGTAATTTCTAGATTTGTCCATTTGAGGTAAACCAGGTTTCATGGAGCCACTCCCCCTTCCATCTTATGTCCATTACGAACTACTACTCCAACTGCTAGAGCGCCAAACTTTGTTTGCTGCTAATCAACAACCAGTAGTTCGAGAACAAGTTCAGCAGCTGATTATCACCCTTCGCAAAGCTCTAGCTCAGCAAAAGCAATTGGAAGGAAGCTGCCAAAGGAACAACATACCAATTGAATATCGTTGGTCTCTCAATAACGTTGGGTTTGAGCTAGAAGACTCGACGGATGTTTTTCCCCTAGATCATCAAAAACCCGAAATCAGTAAATAAACTGTTGTTTATTATTAGTTATTTGTTTATAAGCAACAATTAATGACTCAGCGACCTTAATCTAAAAATGGTTGGGGTGGTTATAAACTCTTGGCTAATGGGCAGCAAACAATACAGAGGAGGGAAAATGAACGATAAGCTCATGCTGATGATTCCTGGTCCAACGCCAGTACCAGAACAAGTATTATTAGCTCTGGCTAAGCATCCCATCGGGCATCGTAGTGGTGAATTTAGCCAAATCATGGCAGAGGTAACCCAAAACCTCAAATGGCTACATCAAACCGAAAATGATGTCTTAACCTTAACAGTCAGTGGCACCGGGGCGATGGAGGCTGGCATTATTAACTTCTTGAGTCCAGGCGATCGCGTTTTGGTGGGAAGTAATGGTAAATTTGGCGATCGCTGGGGGAAAATGAGTACTGCCTTTGGTTTAGAGGTAGATACAATTACCGCTGATTGGGGAAAACCTCTAGACACTGAGCAGTTTAAAGAAAAACTGGTTGCTGATAGTGACAAAACTATCAAAGCGGTAATCGTCACCCATTCAGAAACTTCTACTGGTGTACTTAATGACATAGAAACGATTAATCGTTACGTCAAAGAACATGGCGAAGCTTTAATGATCGTTGATGCAGTTACCAGTTTAGGGGCATTTAATTTACCCATAGATGATTGGGGTTTGGATGTGGTTGCCTCTGGTTCCCAAAAGGGTTATATGATTCCTCCTGGACTAGGGTTTGTCTGTGTTAGTCCCAAAGCCTGGGAAGCCTATAAAACAGCCAAACTGCCACGGTTCTATCTGGATTTGGGAGCTTATAGTAAAACTGCCAAGAAAAATAGTAATCCTTTTACCCCGCCAGTTAACTTGATCATCGGATTACAGATGGCGTTGCGTATGATGCAACAAGAAGGCTTAGAATCCATCTTTGAGCGTCATCAGCGGCTGATGAAGGCAACTCGTGCTGCGATAAAAGCCTTATCTTTACCTCTGTTTGCTCCTGATGAGTATGCTAGTCCTGCTGTTACCGCTGTGGCTCCAGTATCAGTTGAGGCAGAACAAATCCGTACTGTGATGAAAAAGCACTACGATATTGCTCTGGCAGGAGGACAAGATGACTTTAAAGGTAAAATTTTCCGTATCGGTCACCTAGGCTTTGTTAACGATCGCGATATTCTCACCGTTATTGGTGCTCTCGAAGCTAGTCTCCAGGAATTGGGATATGATTCTGTGACGCCTGGTGCTGGGATTGCCGCTGCGGCTAAGGTATTGGCTCAATCTTGACCAAAGTCGGGGGAGTTTGAGGCAGTTTGTTAACTCATCCCCCGGAAGACAGCACGGGGGATTTCGTGTTATTTGTTCTTAGTTGTTGGTTGTTTGTAAAAAAACAAATAACAAATAACCAAGCAGCGGGCGACTATCCCTCCCATTCCTTTAGGGATGGGCTTCCTGCCGCTTTCGGTGAAAACAAATTATCCAATTTTTGGACTTGATGTGCTTGTTCTACTCCCCCTGCTCTATTGCTCCCTACTAGTAACGAGTAACGAGTAACAAGTAACAAGTTTTGAGTTAATCTCAACGAAAGTGCCGTGGAAATTGAGCCCATCGGTAAAATTTCCACGGCACTTAGAAAGAAAAACAAACGCTTGAAACCCTTATCTGATATGGTTGGTGATTTTCTTCAGCAAGCCCTAAGGTAACAAACTCAGCCAAGGACTAACATCTACAGCCAGTTTTTCCCCAAGCTCTAATAACAAGCGCAGTGAAGTAGTATCCCAGTCAGTTTGTGAAGGCAACTCATCAGTATCAACGCCATCATTGCTGGCAAAAATCTGGTGAGCTCGAATCGCTAGCTGACACTGTTGTGTGATACTACTGTGCAAACGACTGAAGTAAAGTTCCTGACAGCGATCAAGAGATAAAACGAATTGAAGCTGATTACCCACATCAATTAGACGCTCAACGTAGTGGATATCCTCCTCTAGGGTTTCTGGGTTAGTTTTGTACAAAAGTTGCCACAGCGATCGCCAAATCAACTTCTCCAGAGTTTGTTGAGCTTGGGAAATATTCAAATTACAGTGCAAGTGATTGGCTTCAGTAGTAATAGCTTCCAATTCTGCTAGATGAGTTAATACTAGTTGAGAGTCACTAGTTTCTTGCTCCAGCGCCTTGATGGTAATCAGACAGCGATTAGATAGAGCAATTTCCGCTGCTACTTGTAATTCTTGCGGTACAGGCAACTCATCCCGATGGAATGCCATCAACACCCCGTAATTATCCCGGTAAACCTGGTGGTACAACTGATCCAAACGTGTCAAGGTTTCCTGGTTCAACAGCTGCATAATCCGGTGTCGTTCCTCGGCAAACAAATTTTGCAAGCTGAAAGTCTGCTCTCCAAACAGCTTCGTCATAGCAATAATTGCATGGGCAGCGCTAGCTTGCTTAAGAGCATCAAATAGCTGATTCTTAATTTGGCTGTAGGCAAGACGACCAACAAATGGTTGAATACAGCAGTGGAAATCCCAGCCTCCCAAATGCAATACAGCAAACACCAACTCAGAGCTTTCTTTGGTAATTTCTGAGACCAATTGTAGTTGTCCTACCGCCAGGGTTAAATTCCCCATGCGTTGTAGCTGGTAGTCTAGCTGCCGTGCTTCGTAGCAGTAAACCCGTTCTTGTTCAGCATAATTGGTGAATAGAGAGCTGATGGCGTAGTGGACTGCAACTTGGTTGAGGCTAACTTGTGAGGGTACGACCAATTGTCGATAAACCCCCTCTCCTGTTTGAAAGGATTTCAGATTACTGGGAGCTTGGGCAAGGCGCTCACGAAAACCTGTTTCTAGCTGTATGCCTGTCACATCACCAGCTAATGCCAAGGCATGGGCAGCATAGCGCAGAATCTGAACCCCTTCCGGACGGGAGATTTCCTCGAAAAACCAACCACAGCTGGTATACATTAACAGGGCATGACGCTGCATTTCCAACAACCGCAGGGCATCAATCTGCTCTAGTTGGGTAAGTTGATGATGTTGGTGAGAGTTCAGAAAGCTCTCAATATTGGCTGGGGAATAATTCTTATTCCGAGACGCTTCTCGATCGCGAATTACTTGAATATATTGATCCCGCGCCTCCCAGGGCTCACGGAAGAATTGGCGACCTGTATCGTCATAAATCTTAATTAACTCATCCCGCAACCAATCCAGGGCATCCCGCAAGGGACGCCGCCATTTCTGATGCCAGACACCATCACCCCCACAACCACAGTCATCTTGCCAACGATCGACTCCGTGAGCACAACTCCAAGCAGTTACTGGCTTAAGTACAACTTCCCAGGTTGGCTCGTTGAGACTGAGATAGTGAGCAAAATTGGTCACCGTCCAGTTCCGACGAGGAAACTCTTGGGTAAAAGCGTAGGCAAGACACATCTGTGTATGGTGCTTGTGATGCCCAAAGGTTTCCCCATCTGTTGCTACACTAATGAGCTGGGACGGACGGTGATCCCCACGGATTGCCAAACCTAAACGGCTGACAAAATGGTCACAATTGCTCAAGATATTACTAAAGCCCATATCTCGAGAGATGGGTCCGTCGTAGAAAAAGATATCGATGTATTGACCCTCAGGCAGAAAACAACGGTAAGGTCTTGTGGGATCAATCTGGGAACCACCCACTTCATGCCATTCGGGATCAGGGTTCTCATCGTTGGGGAGCTCACGACAGCGCTCAGCTTGAGAGGGAGCCAGAATGATAAATTTAATGCCCTCGGCTACTAAAACTTCGAGAGTAGGATAATCTACAGCAGCTTCCGCCAACCACATCCCTTCGGGATCACGACCAAAGCGGGAGCGGAAGTCCGCTTTACCCCAGCGGATTTGGGTGTATTTATCCCGTTCATTGGCTAGGGGTAGAATGATATGGTTGTAGACTTGGGCGATCGCATTGCCATGACCATTGAGGCGATCGCAACTTTTGCGGTCAGCTTCCAGAATTCGCTCATAAACTTCAATATCATAGCGTTCCAGCCATGACATCAGCGTTGGACCAATGTTGAAGCTCAAATACTCATAATTATTGACCAAGTCTATAACTTCGCCCTGCTCATTCAACACCCTGGCAAAGGCATTGGGGCGATAGCATTCATGGTGAATGCGCTCGTTCCAGTCGTGGAAAGGAGCAGCACTGGACTGACGTTCAATCGTGTCCAAATAAGGGTTTTCCCTGGGCGGCTGGTAGAAATGACCATGAATGGTTACATAAACACCTGTTGCAGTCTGTAGGGGATTATCACCATTACCAGGAGTATTCGTCAACTGGGTATCAGAGTTCATTGTCACAGCTGGTGAACCTTGAACATCAGCAGCAAAAGTCATATGAATTAACCAATTACTAAAAAACTATTCAGGCTGTTTCCTTCTGTGCACTAGTCTAAGAAGGCAGGAGGCAGAAGGCAGAAGGCAAAAGAGATCTCATTACCCAATAATTTCTCCTTGACAAAGCACTAGAAATAACTTCTTTATAAGGAGGGACTCAACAGGAAAACTCAAGCTAATTTCTGCTTTGGATTTGCTATCTTTAGAGGTTAAGAACAGCAGATTTTAGCAAAGAGGTGTCAAACGAACAGTGAAGCTTTTTTTGGGAAATGAAAATGTGGCAAGCTTTGAACAATGTTATTATTGAACCGCAATTACTAGGATGTAGAGTCTCGAGTTCATGGAAAGTGCCTTAAGTTAATCAAACTTAACTACATAATAACAATTCTCCATCATGGTTACAACTTGCCAATGACATTTGCTTTTATCTTTGTGCAGCGAGTATTGTCTGAAATCTTGCTATCCTTCCCCCTTACCCTTTTACCTTATATTTCAAAAACTAGATGCTCAATAAAAACATAATTTTGTATAGCTTGTTACTGTTTGTCCCCATCTCCATTGCAGGGCACTTTCTAGGGTGGGGTTCGACAGTTATTTTTATTACCTCTGGTTTAGCAATTATCCCTCTAGCTGCCTTTATGGGTAATGCAACAGAAGAAATTGCTGTGGTGGTTGGTCCCAATCTGGGAGGTTTGTTAAATGCTACTTTTGGTAACGCCACAGAATTAATTATTGCCCTGATTGCTCTCAATGCTGGGTTAGTCAATGTTGTCAAAGCTACCATCACTGGCTCAATTATCAGTAACTTATTACTGGTGATGGGTTTTTCGATGTTCTTGGGAGGCCTCCGTTACAAAGAGCAGGAATTTCAGCCGATTCTGGCGCGGGTGAATGCTTCTTCAATGAACTTAGCGGTGATTGCGATTCTCCTGCCAACTGCGATGGATGCTACCTCTACTGGTATTGATGAAGCTACATTACAAGGCCTTTCTGTCGCAGTTGCTGTAGTGTTGATCTTGGTTTATGGGCTGACATTGCTATTTTCCATGAAAACCCATAGCTATCTATTTGATGTTGGTGTGGCGGAATTGGAGACAGCTTCGGATGAACAAGGAAACTCAGAGGAACAGGAGCATTCACAACACAAACCCAATGTATGGTTATGGCTTGGAGTGCTACTAGCTATTACCTTATTTGTAGCTTTTGAGTCAGAATTGTTGGTTGACACTCTGGAAGAGGCCACTGAGAAATTAGGGTTAACGAGACTGTTTACTGGTGTTATTTTATTACCGGTGATTGGTAATGCAGCTGAACATGCCACCGCTGTCACCGTAGCAATGAAAAATAAGATGGATCTTTCTCTATCCGTAGCAGTAGGTTCTAGTTTACAAATTGCTCTGTTTGTTGCACCAGTTTTAGTCCTTGCTGGATGGTTCATGGGTCAACCAATGGATTTGGATTTTAACCCCTTTGAATTGGTAGCAGTATCTGTAGCAGTGTTGATTGCCAATTCCATTAGTTCTGATGGTAAGTCCAACTGGCTCGAGGGGATTTTGCTCTTAGCAACCTATGTAGTTTTAGGGCTAGCATTTTACTTCCATCCAGTAATTCAGGGTTTGGGTTGATGTTAGCAGCTTTGGCAGGCTTGCTATAATATGGTCAGAATTCTGAACTACCACATCTTTAACTATGACTTCCCAGCAACTCGACAACCGCTCTCAACGTCTCGAAGCCCGAGTTGCAACTTTGGAGTCGGAGCTAGCACAGTTGAAGCAACTACTTTCTGGCTTGCTTCAACAGAAAACTCCTTGGTGGATGCAAGTGGCAGGCACCTTTGAAAACGACCCTATCTTTGACAAGGCAGTTTGTCTAGGTCAAGAATGGCGACAGTCTGCTGAGTAGCTCCCGAATACTTGACGATGTACCTTCTGGACACTGATCATCTCAGTCTAATCCAGCGTAATGGGCAAGAAGGAAGACGCATTCTAGCAAGGTTGGCAACCGTTGAAGAAGCTGAGGTTGCAGTTACTATTATTACCTACGAAGAACAAGTTAGAGGTCGTCTCGGTGTAATATCCAGAGCAAAAACTTTAGAGGAGCAGCTATTGGCATATCAATGGCTACAGCAACTTTCAGATAATTATCGATCAATTGTGATCATGCCATTTAATCGTGCTGCTGGGCTAGAGTACCAACACTTGAGAAAAACTTATCCACGTCTAGGTAATATGGATCTGAAAATTGCTGCAATTTATCTTGTGAAGAATGCGATATTACTTACCCGTAATACCTCAGATTTTGGACAAATTAAAGAATTGCAAATAGAGGACTGGTCAGGAGTATAAATAAAATAGATGAAAAATTCCCTAGCCAGTAGGGTGGGCATTGTCAACAATATCCAACAGCAGCGAAATAATTGGGGAGCAATGCCCACCACAGTCTTCTCTCCTAATCGCGATTGGTGGGCAAAAAGGGGTAATTTATCAGTCCAATTGTCGAAGAGCTTCAATTTGCCCACCCTACAATGCGATCGCACTAGTGCAGGGGGGCAGAAATAACCCAGCAGTGTGAGATCGTACGACTTACGCACCGTAACGCAATTCTGTCATCCTGAGCGATTGCGAAGGATCTCCCAGCTGCAAGAGAATGCTTTTTTTACTTTGAGTATGACAGCTGAGTGCGTAAGTCCTAGATCGATAGAATCCCTACTATATAAGCATTCTTAATTCTTAATTCCGCGTAGTGATACTAGACCTCATAATGAGTAGTGGCTTGTTGAATAAATTGCTGCCATACATCATTTGGCTCCCAAATCTTGAGTAAGTCTCCTTTCATTGTTGTTTCGTCAAACCTGCCTTTAAGGCGACGATAGAGGTACATGAAGACCGAAACTCGCTTATTAGCAACGCAATGTACGAAAACCTTGCGAGTTTGGTGTACTTCCATCACTTCAAAAAAATGCTCCAAATCTTGCAATGTTGGATTTTCCCAAACGACGGGAATCTCCACATATTCCATACTATGAGATTCCACAGTTGTCCGCTCATTGGGCAGTGCATGATCAGACGTTGGCAGAGCCAAATTGACGACGACTTGATAGCCATGGTGGGCAATTGAAACCAACTGCTCTTCTGTGGGTTGTCCAGCAGTTGCTATTAAATCTGAAAGTGACAGAAAATTATAGATTGATGCTAACGAGTTCATTATTACTCAGTCAAAACTACTTTCGTTTTCTTAAACTCTTAAGTTGCACTCACCTATACCTGGATGACTGCGATCGCTAAATCACTGTTAAATCATATTCGACATACAACTTGAACATCAATATCCAAAACCTTAGTCGCAGCTTGTAGAGCCGTACAAGTTTCCGAAGTCATAGTACCGACAGTTTTTAAGTTATTTCTTTCTTGAAATTTCTTTAAACTATCTAGGGTATATTCGTCAAAAACACCGCTATAACTTTTTTGGTAATCACCAGTTTTATTTAAGATATATTCGAGTATTAAAACATTTAAGTTTTCGCTGCCAATGATAAAGTCTTTGTTATTAGATATTACTAATGTATTAGATATTTCGTAATTGCTGCTAACGCTGTCGCTAACGCTAAATTCGTAATTGCTGCTAGAGTTGTTGTTAGATTGGACAAGAGTGTTATATTGGGAAGTGTTGTTATCGCCATTAATGATTACGCCACTATTAGGATCAGAGGTAATATGGGCTGGATCATTACTATTATTTCGCTGTGCTTTTTCTACTAAATCGCTGCTTATAGTCAAAAACATGAGTATTAACAAAGAATATATAAAACTTAATAAAGTGAAGCTTGTCTTGATTTTAAGTAGCCTTTTTTGTAGTAACAACAATAACAAGAATAAAGCTATGCTAATAGCTATGACAGGATAATGTACACTCGAAAGAACAAAAAATAAAAGTGCCAGATTACCAAGCATCACTTTTAAAAAAATTAAAGCTCTTTCCTTATAGCAGGCTAAATTTTCTTCAAAGGGACGCTCTAAACGGTCTAATGTGAATTTATTTGTTCTGTTATTACTCATTGTTTCAGGTTCTTGATATCCTGATAAGTTTTCACCAAAATCGCAGCCAAATCTTTAGTAATAAAGGAAAGTACCGTTATTAAAGTTGACAATCCGAACACCCATTGAAACACTTGTAGGATTAACAAATCCAGTTCTACTAGTTTTAATGAATCTATACATCTAGCAGTACCCCACGTTATAAAAACCCAAGCAACAAGAAATATTGAATCCATTAATATTGTACAAATTATTTTAAGGCGTTCTATTAAAGAGTCCGTTAGGGTCTTATCGATGTTCATGGTGTAATAGGAAGAACTACATCATCTAAAATAGTCACAGCAATCCACAGCGTTTGTTCGATGCCTTACAGAAACGCCTGTTAAACATAAACATCAAGATAGTTGTACCAGATTCCGGAAATATCTGAGAAAAGGGGTAAGTTTTATGTCAATACGGATGCGAAATTAACAATTGGAAACATTTGCAACAATACAAAGGTTATTGAAGCCCCCCAGCCCCCAATTGGAGGGGGAGCCTGGACTCAAAGTCCCCTGCTTTTGCAAACCCCTATAGGCTTGTTTCCTGTAACTGAAATTATGCACCTTAACGATCGCATTTGGGGTGATGCTGGTAATGATACCCTGGAAGGCGGTGCAGGTTACGATTTTTCGTAGTCTAAACTCCAGAATGATTGGGATTTAAATAGGAGCGGTATAATAGTCGCTTCAGTAACTTTTGGTTATGCCTCCCTCGTGATTGCAATTTATCCAGGTAGCTTCGATCCCATTACCCTAGGACACCTCGATATCATAGAGCGTGGCTGTAGGCTTTTTGATCAGATAATTGTTGCAGTGCTACGCAATCCTAGTAAATCTCCCTTATTTACTGTGCAAGAGCGCATCGAGCAAATTCGCTTATCTACAGAACATTTGTCTAATGTAGAGGTGGATAGTTTTATTGGTTTAACTGTAGAATATGCCAAATTGAAAAATGCTCAAGCGTTGTTGCGAGGACTACGAGTACTCTCAGACTTTGAAGGAGAACTTCAAATGGCTCACACCAATCACACCCTCTGGAATGAGATTGAAACCGTTTTTCTTGCCACTTCTAACGAATATAGTTTTTTAAGTAGTAGCGTAGTTAAAGAGATTGCCAGGTTTGGCGGCTCTGTAGCTCATCTTGTTCCTCAGCAGGTTGCCATTGATCTTTGCCGATGTTACACCGAGACTCCTCTAGAATAGACCCTCCTAAAACTGATAGTGCAGCGGTAGCGACACCAAGAGTGTCAAACCCCAGCCAACCGAGTGAACCACCTCCGACTGCGGAGCGAGGTATAGATATCCAGCAAGAACTCAATCGGCTGGAAGATATCCTGTTCGATAGTCCTCACATCCCACTGACAAAGCGCACGCTGGTTGATGAAGAAATATTTTTGGCTCAACTGGATTTAGTGCGGGAAAATCTGCCTCGTGCTTTTAAGGCAGCAGAAGAGCTTGTGCAAGAGCGGGAAACTATCCTTATGCAAGCTGAAGAATATGCTTTGGAAATTGTGGAAGTAGCTGAGCAACGTGCGGATCAGCTTTTAGATGAAATGGGCATAATTCAGCAGGCAGAACTTGAAGCTAACCAAATCCGCAAACAAGTGAGCCAAGAGTGTGAAACACTCCAGCAGCAAACTCTGGCTGAAATTGAGAGGATGCGTCTGCAAGCCAAGCAGGAACTAGAGCAAATGCGCCAACATGCACTAACAGAATGTGAGGATATTCAAAATGGTGCTGATGACTATGCTGATTCTGTATTGATTAATATTGAGCAACAGTTGAATGACATGCTCAGGGTTATTCGTAACGGACGTCAGCAACTACAATATGATACTCAGGGGAGTACTGTATCAGCACAAGACTCCAAAGGATCTCCTGGAGCAGAGTAGAAGAATTAACCAAGACTGGTATCTTAGAGGAAAAGGGAACAAGCAACTAGAAGATTGTCGCCTGTTCCCCGTTCCCTGTTCCCTTGTTTCTTCAGAGCCCCCCAACTGGCGGCGCACCACCCCCGATGAAGGGAAGAAACAAGCTCAAATTCTCTTCCCTCCTGACTCTGAGACTCTATTAGCTATTAGCTATTAGCCATTAGCCATTAGCCATTAGCCATTAGCTTTGAGCGTGTTTCTTGAAAGTTTATCAGTTTCAATTTTTGGGTTTGGCGTCGAAATTCTCAATTAGCAAATTCCGTAGCACTGGTATTAAGTCTTCACAAGGAATCCCTTTCTGTACACATTTACCCAAGTGAGCATCTTTGCCTACCTTGCCACCCATGAAAATGTCAACCCCTTCTACTGTTTTGCCATCTTTACGAACTTTTGTTCCCATTAAACCAATATCAGCTACCTGGGGCTGACCACAAGAGTTAGGACAACCAGTCCAGTGAATTCTTACTGGCTTGCTCAGCTCTAACTCCGTTTCTAGAGTTTGAGCCAGTGCTAAGGCTCGTTGTTTGGTTTCAATTAAGGCAAAGTTACAGAATTGAGCACCAGTACAGGAAACTAAAGCTCGAGTTAGGGGAGCAGGGGTAATACTGAAACGGTTTAGCAGAGTTTCAGTTAAGAATGATTGCCAGCGAGAGTCGGGAATGTTAGGAATGATGACATTTTCTTCAACAGTAAGACGGATTTCGCCGCTACCATAAACATCTGCTAACTGAGCTAAGTCAAACATATCTTGAGCCTGTAGCCGTCCAACAGGAACATTCATGCCTACGTAGTTTAATCCTGGTTGCTTTTGCTGATAGACACCAATATGATCTCGCTTATCCCAGTCTATTTCATCTTTTTCGGCGGCAGTCTTTAAGGAGCGACCAAACTGATTTGCCACCATTTCCCGGAATTTGTCAATACCCCATTCATCAATTAACCACATCATTCGGGATTTTTGTCGGTTTGCCCGTGAACCGTGGTCCCGATAGACTTCTAAAATAGCTCGGCTTAGATCAACCACATCGTCATTTGGGGGAACCCAAGCATTTAGAGGAACAGCAGCTTCACAACGTTTGGCAGAGAAAAAACCACCAACAACAACATTGAAGCCTAATTCACCATCTTTATAGGCTGGAACAAAGGCAATATCATTGATTTCAGCATGGACTGAGTTATCTCGTCCTCCCTCGATCGCAATATTGAATTTGCGAGGTAAGTTGGTAAACTCAAAATTGCCCTGGCTTTGTTTGGTGATCATGTCCTGTACTTTTTGCACCAGTTCCCTGGTATCAATTAGTTCATCTGCACCAATTCCTGCCATCGGAGAACCGGTGATATTGCGGACATTGTCCATACCTGACTGAACACTGGTTAAGCCTACTTGCTCAAAGCGATCGAAAATATCTGGAATATCCTCAATTCGTATTCCTCGCAATTGGATATTTTGCCTGGTAGTAATGTCGGCACTGCCATCTTCACCGTAACGCTGCACTATTTCTGCTAGCACTCGCATTTGGGTGCTATTGAGAATACCATTGGGTGTCCGCATCCGCAGCATAAATTTGCCAGGAGTCACGGGACGGTAAAAGACGCCTACCCACTTGAGCCGATGCTCAAGATCGTCTTTTTCCATAGCTTCCCAGCCAATTTCTGCAAAATCTTTCAGCTGAGCTTTTACTTCTAGTCCATCTTTTTGGGCTTTGAACTTTTCAAACTTGTTCAACTTTTTTGCTGCAGCGACAGTCATAAATTTACCCCTTGGCTTTGGTGTATGTTGAGTTGTTTGTAATTGTTAATTGTTAGACAATTGACATGATTGAGAGTAACCAAAAGTTATGGAAGTATCTTGCCTGTACAGCTTAATCCTTACAACTTATCTTTATCTGTATAGTAAAATTACTTCTCATCATGCCAATTGAGAGCAATTTTTTTTGCTAGTATCCTGTCCTAGGTTGAGGTTGATTGCCTTCTCTCGTGCTTAATCAAGCTATAGTGTTTCAGCATGAGAGATTTTTAGCAATAAGTTAACTCATCTACCATTAATTTATTTGAAAAATAGGATGATAAACGGTATAACCTAATACAGAAATTTTATCCTTTATTCTTTACTAGCATAATGCTAATGCGCTTTTTGCATCAAATAAGGTAACTAGTGCCGCTGCGCGGAATTTAGAATTTAGAATTTAGAATTTAGAATTTAGAATTTAGAATGCTTATAGAGTAAGGATTCTAACAATCTCAAACTGGTCAGTTACTTTTGCCGCGCTGCACTAGTTCAAGAAGGCAGCAGGCAGCAGGCAGAAGGCAGCAGGAAAGAAAGCTTGTACGGCAAGGTTTTTAACTCTAACACCTAACACCTAATACCTAACACCTAACACCTATTCATTCATATTCCGATACGTTGCCACCGCAGAAGGAGATACGCGATTCAGGTAGCGGAAAATCCAATACTTAATCACGGCATCCAAAATAACTGGAAAGGTTGCAATAAACAAAAATATAAAATTACGACTCTCTGGTATTCCCAAATGTCGAGAAATTCCTTCAAGGATGACTTCCCAACCATGAGGTGAGTGAAATCCTACAAATATATCGGTAAACAGAATAATAATAAAAGCTTTAGCGCTATCACTTAAACCATAGATAAGTTCATCCATAAAAGACTTTAAAACAGCAATTTCTTTCTTGCTGGTGTAGATGACAATAGCAAAAGCCATCAGGGAGAAACCATCGGCAATAATATTTCTAATGACATTACTGCTTCTACCCCGATATTCCTCAGCTAATTCTTTAGCTTTATTCTTTACTAGTTCTTCTTCTTCTTCCAAGGATAGTTTAGGTGCAATACCAATTAAACTTTTAAAATGCAGTTGTTCTTCAAATTTATGTAACTCTAAAAAAGCTTCTTCTTCCATTTCATAGTTAAAAAAAGGCTCACTAGTACTCTCTCTAAATCTTTCTACCACTCCTACTTCTTTCAGAATAATTTTGGTAACCTGTTGAGTCAAAATAGGAACAATAATTAAAAGCATTAAAAATTTGATCGATATTATGGTTTTAGTTTTTGACTTACGCAGCTTTTGAACAACGTCTTCTTCTGCTTGTGGATCTAGTTCTCGCTGAATCCTATTAAATGTTCCTAATATTGACCTAGGTATGATCCCAGTTTTATCTAAAATACCTTCTCTAGTATTGGTATTTCTCTTGTTTTGATTGGCATCTGAAATTAAGTCAACTGATGCTGCCAAGGCAGTTGATTGGCTATCGCTATCTCTCTTGATTAGCTTATTTTCTGGATTTTGCTCAATAGGTATCAAAGCAGCTGAATAATCAGGAGCTTTAGTTTCTTCATACTTGGTCAAAATTTCATCGATAAAATTTAATTTTTCAATAATAATTTCTTGCTTTTCATTATTATTGGCTGGATAGTATGGCTCGTAATTATTTACCTCAAAATTACTAAGATTTAGCTTTTTGGTCTCAGAATTACCGATAACTGACCGGCTAGTCTTAAATTCGGCTAATCTGACCTTGATAATCTTTAAGTATTGCTTCAGGTCTGCCTCAAAATAGGAGACTACACTTTCGCTGTAGTCGCCAGAATCAGAAGATATTTTTTTGCCATTAAAATGCTCATCTTCAATTCCTTTAATCATTAATGCGGCTCTATATGCCTGCTCTAGGGCTCTTTCTGATGTATCGTAAAACCATCGATTGGCAGCGCGTAATATAGCTTTGAGCTTCATCGCTATAATTGGTTATTGGTCATTGGTCATTGGTCATTAGTGATTGGTCATTGGTCATTGGTCATTGGTCATTGGTCATTGGTCATTGGTCATTAGGACAAAGAACAAAGGATATGCAATGCCATGTAATGCAAGTTGTGGGATCAACTTAAATTTGATTGTATGTGGTATGTTAACAGATTCACCCAAAAGGAGCATTCGTGAGTCTTGATTCAATCTGGATCACTGGGTCAACTCGTACTGGCAAGACAACTCGCTTAGTAACTCAGTTTCGCCAATGGGTTGAGGGGGGACTGGGTAAGTCAGATAGAGTTGATCGACTGCCTCAAGACCACCAACAGGCTCCAGCAATTTTAGTTTTTGCGGCTAATGACGATAATCGACGTGATTTAGCTGACCAATTAACTATAGCAATCCAGGGGCGTTATCCGGTGCTGGCGAAGACGCCTTTGGGATTTTTTCAAGATGAGGTAAGGCTATTTTGGCCACTGTTGATTCAGGAATTAAATCTCAGAGCACAGTTTCCTGTAAGACTGCGCCCAGAAACTGAGCAGGAGTTGGCAACTGAATTGTGGCGCTCGGAGCTAGACAAACCTCATCTGGAACTACTGGGAACAAATGAGTACAAAAAAGTACGCCGTATTCTGGACTTGTTGCTATTGGCGGCAGTAAGTGGAACACCCATAGAGGACATTCCTACTATTCTGCGAGAAGGTATAACAGAACTAGAAGGAACACCAGAAACTTGGGAAAGTATCGGACAGATGCTGTTGTACTGGAAGGACTGGTGTTTAAAAAGAGGATTACTCACCTATAGTATTATTGCTGAGCTTTATTGGCGCAATCTGTTACCTAATCCTACTTACCAGCAGCATTTACAACAAAGGTATCAGGCGGTGCTAGCAGATGATCTGGATGATTATCCTGCGATCGCTAGGGATTTATTTGACTACTTATTAGATCAAGGAGCGGTGGGAGCTTTTACCTACAATCCTGATGGACAAGTACGCTTAGGATTAAATGCTGACCCTAATTATCTGGCTGGTTTGGCATCCCGCTGCCAAGTAGAAACTTTGAGTATATCTACAAGTACCTCTTTAGTCGGGGAATTGGGCACTATTATGGTGGAATTAGTCAGTGACCCCATGTTCCTCACTGGACTACCAGAGTCTGTACAGTCACTTCAAACTACTTCCCGTGCTCAACTATTGCGTCAGACAGCAATGGTGATTATTAAAGCAATAAAGTCTGGACAAATACAGCCCGGAGAGATTGCCGTCATTGCTCCCGGTTTGGATGCCATCGCTCGCTACACCCTCACCGAAATCCTGACTAGCCAAGGTATAGCAGTAGAGCCTCTCAACCCTCAGCGTCCCTTGATTAGCTCCCCAATGATTCGCGCTTTGCTAACAATGCTGACCTTGGTATATCCCAGTTTAGGACGGTTGCTAGACAAAGATGCGATCGCAGAAATGTTAGTTGTTTTGAGTCACAAGTCAGAAGTATCGGCAAGTAACGAAGAAATTCCCTTACCCAGTCCTAGTATTGATCCAGTTCGAGCTGGTTTACTAGCAGATTATTGTTATGCTCCCAATCCAGAGCAACCACGTCTACTACCAGTAGATAGTTTTCCCCGTTGGGATAGGTTAGGACATCAAGCAACAGTGGCTTACTCCGAGATTTTAGAGTGGTTAGAAGTGCAGCGCGAGCAACAACAACAGCGTCTGATACCCTCCTGTGTTACCCTTCTGGATCGAGCCATTCAGAAATTTTTGTGGAATGGCAGTAACTTGCCTTACGAGCAGCTAGCAGCACTGCGGGAGTTGATGGAAACTGCTCAACATTATTGGGAAGTCGATGGCAGGTTGCGGCAGAGTATTCAGCAAGAAGGGGAGACGCGGAGACGCGGAGATGGGGAGACAAGAAAAAATCCCAATTCCCAATTCCCAATTCCCAATTCCCAATCCCCAAGTTTGGGAGTAGATAGGGATACTCCTGCTCATACTACTATTGAAAAATTTATTCAGATGCTGCGCTATGGTACGGTTACGGCGAATCCTTATCCTGTGCGCCGTTCTACCAGTACTGCTGAGAATGCTGTGACTCTGGCAACTATCTTTCAATATCGTGCCAGTCGCCGCTTCCACCGTTGGCACTTTTGGTTGGATGCTAGTTCCCACCTTTGGGAAATTGGTGGAGCTGCCACTCTATTTGGTGCTCCTTTGTTTCTCAAAGAATGGTCAGGACGTCCTTGGACAGAGGAAGATAGAACCAAGACTGATGAACAGCGTTTACAGCGGATTTTGCGGGATTTATTAGGTCGTGTTAGTGAGCGAGTCTATTTGTGCCATAGTGATTTAGCAGTGAATGGTACCGATCAAAGTGGACCGCTATTAAATTTGGTTAATGCTTCTGCTGAACCATGGGAAGAGGAAAACAAGACAAAATCTTTCTGAGCAGCGAGGAAAGAAAAAGGTCTTGATCGGTGGGGACTCCGTATACCGGAGCCAATGAACACAACTATTATCTTAACCAATTCTCTAGTCCAAGCAGCAAAGACTATACTGTAAGGATATGGCAACTGAGCTAGGTGAAAATCAAGTAGTATGCTAGCCCTGAGTTACCCACATATTGAGAAGCAGGACGATCAACCTGCACGATTGCAACGATTACCGCGTATTCGAGTTACACAGATTGTCATGGATTATCTTGCCTACGGTTGGTCTGTAGAGGAGATATGCCGACAGCACCCTTACTTAAAGCCAGCCGAAGCTCATGCAGCTATGGGCTACTATTTCGATCATCAGGAAGAAATCGACTGGGAAATCACCCAAGAATGGGAGCAGGTGCAAGCTAACATAACGCGAGTAGCTAGATCGCCTTTTTACACTAGGATGAAAGCTAGAGGGCTGCTGTAAGTGGCTATTGATTTGTATATGGATGTCCATATTCCCCAAGCTATTACCGATCAGTTGCGTCGTCGGGGTGTAGATGTATTGACGGCGTTTGATGATGAAGCTCAAAAATTCCCTGACAATCGGCTTTTGTTAAGGGCGACTCAACTTAATCGAGTTCTTTTTACCCAAGACATTCGATTCCGTGTTTTAGCTGAAACTTGGCAAGTAGAAGGGAAGCAGTTTTGTGGACTGATTTTCGGTCATCAACTTGGAGGCACAATTGGTCAGTTTGTCAGAGATTTAGAATTGATTGCCAAAGCTTCAGAACCCGATGAATGGATGAATACAGTTGAGTATATTCCCTTCAAGTGAAAGGTAAAGCACATTTAGTGGAAACCATCAGGAAAAAGAGGGAAAAAAGGAGATGGATTAGGACGGGGACAATATCAAACAGAAGAAGGAGTAAAAATTAACAGTGACTGCAATGGTGCAGCCAATATTTTAAGAAAGGTAAGCTCACAGCTAAAGTTGTCTTTAGTCAAGGTGCATAGGGTAGTGTTGAGTCTACCAAAACGATATGATTTAACAAGTTTATCTAAATCATATCGTAAGCAAGGTGAGGAGCGCGTTTTTAACCCGCTCCGAACAATCGCTTAGAATACCCGTCTTTTTAAAGCGGGGAGAACTCAAGATTAAGTTAACTGGTAAGCTGAAGCATGTGGAATTCTCCAGTTGCGATCGCCCGAGGCGCGGTAACCAAACTCATCACAATTTTTCTACTCACTTTCACCCTCATCGCTGAGAAACTGAAAGGGTTGGGTATTGCCATTGGAGTTTTAGCAGGGGTAATTCTTGCCCTGAATCTTGGTATCGTTTCCTGGGAGGAAATTTCTACAGTTTGGTCAACTGTCTGGAATGCTACTTTTACTCTAATTGCCCTAATTATCATTGCCCTGATTCTTGAGGAAGCAGGTTTTTTCCGCTTGTTGGCGCTTCAAGCAGTTCGTTGGAGTTTAGGGCGTGGGCGTCTACTTTTTACATTGGTGCTGCTCATCGGGGCTGGTGTCGCCACTTTGTTTACTAATATTGGTGCGGCTTTAATCTGGACATCCACTGTAGTAGAAATGCTATTGTTGCTGAGTTTTAGTAGCAGGGCAATTTTGGCATTTGTCTTCGCTACCGGTTTGCTCGCCGATGCCACTAGCCTACTTTTACCAGTAAGCAACTCAGTTAACCTAATCTCCACAGACTATTTCAATATTTCCTTTTTCCGCTACCTCCTGGTAATGGTACCGGTAAGCTTCGCTGCGATCGCAACTAGTTTGGGTGTGCTCTGGTTCTTCTTTGACCCTTATATTCCCACCAACTACAAAGTTACCGATTTACCCTCCTCCCAGCAAGTCATTCGCGATCCCCTAGTCTGCAAATGGAGTTTTGTGATTTTAGGGTTACTCCTAATCGGCTATTTGATTGCCCAAGCTTTAGATATCCCCGTTTGCCTAATCGCCGCCATCGCTGCCTTGATGCTACTGGCTTTAGCAGGGCGTTGGTTCCATAATACCCCTGCAATTATTCCTATTAACCAAGTAGGGCAAGAAGTTCCTTGGCCTGCTATTTTATTGAGTCTGGCGATGTGTTTAGTCGTCATCGATTTGAGTAACGCGGGGATGATTCAGCTTTTGAGCCAACTACTTCAAGAGTTGGCTAACTGGGGACTAACTCTTACCGCTACTGGTACTGCTTTGATAGCAACTATGCTATCTAGTGGGATGAATAATCTACCAACAGTACTGATTAATGCCCAGGCAATTCAAGTTACTACAGGTTTAGATCCAACTATTCAAGAAGTGATGGTATACGCCAATTTGATTGGTTGTAACATTGGAGCCAAAATTTCACCCATCGGCAGTCTCTCCACCCTAATCTGGCTCAACATATTGGCAAGCAAAGGTCTTAACTTTGGCTGGATTCAATACACCCGTATGGCAATCATCTTAATCATACCCGTGCTGTTTATAAGTTTGCTTAGTTTAGCAATGTGGCTACCTTGGTTAATTGCTTGAGTTTGAAGGTAAAGATATCAATGATAAAATTATTGAGAAAAAAGGGAACAGGGAATTGGGAATCGGGAATTGGGAATCGGGAATTGGGAAAGATATTGTTTCTTCGATTCAATTGGGGACACCAAGCGCTTCTGAGGAGCTCTTGATTGACAAAAATCCGATACATCCCCTAGCCGTAGCTGAAACTAAGGGGACTTACCAATGGCAATTATCTTCGGGAAATCCAGCAACTTCAAGTTGTCCCAGTATACCTCCCTCGATCCAACTGCGGCGGTATCAGCAGCAAGCGATAACTAACTGGTTTGCCAATCAGGGGCGCGGTACGCTAAAAATGGCAACTGGTAGTGGGAAAACGATTACAGCTTTAGCGATCGCAACTCAACTCTATCAACAAATCGGATTGCAAGTTTTGCTGGTAGTCTGTCCTTACCGCCATCTAGTCACCCAATGGGCGCGAGAATGCCAGCAGTTTAATCTAGAACCAATCCTTGCCTTTGAGAATGTCCGCAACTGGCAAAGTCAACTATCGACTAGACTATATAACGTACAGGCTGGCAACCAACCCTTTCTCACCATTATTACTACCAACGCCACTCTGATCACAGAAGGGTTCCAGTCTCAGTTAAAGTACTTTCCTGATAAAACTCTTATTATTGGAGACGAAGCTCATAACCTAGGTTCTCCACGCCTAGAAGCAAGTTTACCTCGCAATCTAGGCTTGCGTCTTGCTCTATCTGCTACCCCAGAACGGTATTTTGATGATCAAGGAACAGATGTTTTATTTAACTATTTTGGCCCTGTATTAGAACCAGAACTGACTCTAGCAGATGCAATTGAACAGGGGGCGCTAGTTCACTACCTCTACTATCCAATATTGGTGGAATTAACAGCAACGGAGGCGAGTGCCTATGCTAAATTAACCAAAAGGATTGGTTGGGCTTTGGCAGAGGAAGAAAATCTCCAAAAAAATGATGCCGTCACCTCCTTATTAATGCAACGGGCTCGGTTAATTGGAGCAGCAGCCAACAAATTAACTGCTTTGCGAAAGCTAATGATTAATCGTCTGGATACCTACCATACTCTGTTTTATTGTGGGGATGGTTCGGTTGAAGGAGGTTCGAGTAACTCCATCAATAGTCAGTTGGCAGCAGTTACCCGTTTATTAGGATCCGAATTAGGTTATCGCATTAATACTTATACTGCCGAGACACCCATTGCCCAAAGAGAACAGTTACGTCATCAATTTGAAGCAGGGGAGTTGCAAGGGTTGGTAGCAATTCGCTGTTTAGACGAAGGGGTGGATATCCCTGCTATTGAAACTGCAGTTATTCTGGCGAGTAGTGGCAATCCCCGCCAGTTTATTCAACGGCGAGGGCGAGTTTTGCGTCCACACCCAGGTAAAGACCAAGCAACGATATTCGATATGATTGTACTACCACCTGATTTAGGACGAGGAACTTGGGAAGTAGAACGCAATTTGTTGAAAAAAGAATTGAAGCGATTCTTGGAATTTGCTGATTTAGCAGATAATGCTGAGGAAGCCAGAAGTAAGCTGCTGGAATTGCAAAAAAGATACGGATTATCAATGGATAATTGATAATTGATAATTGATAATTGGTTAATTTGGTCTAATACCTCTTCATTTATGAAGAAAATAAAAAGAAAATATTTTCCTGATTGTCAATCCTCTTCTTTCAAGGAGAGGTAATTATCCATTATCCATTGTTCATTATCCATTGTTGAATGGATATGTAACATCTAAAATATTTCCAGGTAAGGGATTCTAGGAGTTGCTGGTAATGACCAAAACTCGTATGGAAGACATGGTTGTTATCCTACCGGGGATTACAGGCAGTGTGCTTCAAAAAGATGGCAAAGATATTTGGGCAATTTCAGGACAGGCTGCATGGCAGGCATTAAAGAGTTTGGGTGAGTCACTCCAGCAACTTAAAATTGAGCAAGATGATCCTGAAGCAGAAAATTTGGGTGATGGCATAACTGCGGCAAGATTGGTGTCTGATGCCCACTTAATTCCTGGATTAGTTAAAATTGACGGCTATACTGCCTTAACTCGCCTGATTACCGATCATTTTGAAGTGATTCCTGGCAATATTCGGGAGGATAAACCGGCAAATCTGTTGGAGTTTCCCTATGACTGGCGACGGGATAATCGAGCCAATGCTCGCTTGCTCAAGAGAATGCTGGATGAGCGATTAAAGCAGTGGCGGGAATATTCTGGACTGAAGGATGCGAAAGTAATTTTGCTCGCTCATAGTATGGGGGGACTTATCTCTCGATACTATCTGGAAGTACTGGAGGGATGGCGGGATTGTAAGGTGTTGTTTACCTTTGGTACTCCCCATCGCGGCTCCGTTAATGCAGTAAACTTTGTGGCAAACAGCTACAAGAATTTATTCTTGGGCTTAACAGAAGTTTTGCGATCGCTAACTTCGGTGTATCAGCTAATGCCGATTTACAAGGTTGTTAAACTGGGAGAGGAGTATCACCGCCTTGCTGAAGTGGATAACCTGCCCAATATTGTTAAGGCAAAAGCAGAAAATGCCCTGGCTTTTCATCGGGAAATTGAAGCAGCGGTGAATGCCAACCGAACTAATGCGGATTATTTGAAGTCCTACAAAATTATTCCGATCGTTGGCACTCAGCAGCCTACCATGCAATCGGTGAGTCTGGAAAATGGTCAACTAGCGGTTCATTCCACTCTGCCGAAGGGAATTGATCCAGAATTGGCTGGTGGGGATGGAACAGTTCCCTACCTGTCAGCAATTCCCATTGAGCTGTCTGAGGAGTATCGGGAGAGCTATATTGCGGAACGGCACGGTTCATTGCAAAATAATCCACGGGTATTACAAGAATTACGCGATCGCCTTAAAGCAACCCAAAGAAAATTATTACCCGACATCCGAGGACCAGAGGTTAGTCCTGCCGCTGCTCAACGAGCTGCCATTAGTTTGGGGTTGGATGACCTTTATTTGGCAGATGAACCAGTGAGACTATCGGCTCGTCTGATTGGTAAACAAGTATTTGGTAGTTTGAAAGCAGAAATTACCTCTGTTACTGGGGATGGACAGTCTGTTAACTTAGAGTTTCAACAGCAGGGTCTGGACTGGGAGTTGCTTCTGGATGACTTAGCTGCTGGATTGTACCGCGTTAGGGTACATACAGATAGTTCCAGTAGTGAAGCACCAAGTCCAGTACAGGATTTGTTTGAGGTGTTTAAGGGTAAGGGGGGACTGTGATGTGGATTCAGCTTAAGGTGAAATCCTTCTTTTTAATACAATCTAAGTTTACAACTCATCTGAAAATGCTACAGGTTCATCAAGTATGTCATCCGGAGGCAAGTTATTACTATCCAATCGCCGATTTGCAACTAATTCTGACAAATCTTCATCCCTATAAGTCAATCGTCGAAATTGATTACTGATAATCTCGGTCTGAGTTCTGGCTGTTTTCCAGATGCGAACTTCAGCAATAGAAATTTTTGAAGAATCTCTTTCACTGTTTGAAGAAACCATTTCACCAATCCTAAGGATAGAAGATAAATTTTTGAGAGACAAATTGATGGTTTGATATACACCCTGACTAGAGTTACCTTGAAATTTTCCTGCAATGAGGCGACATAATTGCTTCTTCCCATCAACATAAAGCTTAATTTCTTGAGATGCTTCTTCCCAAACGAATGCCAGATGATGCCATATTCCATCTAGTAAAGTACTTTCTTGAGTTTCAAGAATAACCGTTTCGCTACTTGGACTGTCCTGCCCTTCCAATTTCAATCTGATTTTGCCATCCTGACAGTTAATCGAGTAACCTGCTTTTCCTGATTTTGTTTGACGAATAATTGAGCAGTTACCAAATTCAAATTGAACCCACGCTTCAACGGTAAATCCATTCTCTGTATCAAGATTGATGTCACTGATTTTAACTACATCTTGTGGTTGAGTGAACTGCCGAGAGAATTCTAGGGGTGTGGCTGGAGGTTGAGAGGCTTTTAACCACTTTGCTCCATAGACTAAACCTGAACTATTATTTCGTGTAAGGTCATAGACTCTGTAGCCTTGTCCCTCTTCTAAGCGCCAATAAGCAATAAGATGGGGATAGTCTAATGTCCCATTATATAGAGGTAATCTTTGAGACTGAGTTTCTTTAATTTGAGCTTCACTACGAATCCCCTTCCAAAGCCGAACTTCAGAAATTGCTCCCTTAAAGAAATCACTGATTTGGGACACAGAGTTGGAGCGATTAAGGGATGCGCCAATCAGTTTCAGTTTTGGTGAAAACTCGGAGTAGGGTAAACGACCTAAAGAACCGCTTCTAGCTATACGATCATTATCATTAATATAGACTGAGTAAGAAACTTGTACTTCTTCGTCAGATTGAGTGCAACTGACAACAGCAGCTATGTGGTTAAATTGACCAACAACTATATTTTCTATATTTCCTCCGTCTCCTCCTCCTTCTCCTTCTCCTTCTGGGGCATCTAAATTAGTTGTAAGATACCAATCATTGGTATCCCACGGTGTAACACTTAGACTGAACAAGAAAGGTTCGTTTTGATCATTATTACCAAAAGCAAGGGTCAGAATAGTTCCACCACCATCAATATCTGGACTAAACCAAGCTTCGACAGTAACAGAGTCAGTTATATTAACGTTTGCTTTGAAGAAATTACTGTTCCAGATTCCTCGATCAGGACTAAGTTTAACATCAGCACCTATAGAATTAAAAGAAGCTGTGTCGATTAAAAAATTACTAGCTTTCAAATGACTGACACTATTGATTTGAGAGCTATTGATTTGAGAGCTATCATCATCTAAATCCCAAAACCAAATGGTGATATTAGCTTCGCTAAAAATTGCCAATGTTTGTTTATTAGGACTAAAATTAACACTAGAAATATTAGCAATATTGAGACATTTATGAAGTTCTAATCCATTAGAAATATCAGAAGTGTTGGGACATTTCTGGAGTACCAATTCACCAATAAAATCTCCAGCTTTATCCCAGAATTTAAGCTCTCCGTCTCCCCCAACTGATATAATCTTATCTCGATTACATTCAACTTTGAAAATGATTGTTTCATGAGCTTTGAATGATTTTTGATCTTGCTCACTATTGAGATAGAAAATTTCGATCATGCCATCTTCCAGTGCAACAACCAGTATTTGATTATCGGGGTCAAAACAAATGTCCTGGCATCCAGAAGGGAGTGAATATTCATACTGCACAACCCAGTTTTCAGTATCCCAAACTTGGACTTTTTTATTAGAGCTACTGCCTGAAGCAAGGAGTTTTCCATACCTGCTGAATTTGACTAATGTTCCGGATAAATATTTCAATTGAGGGTATTTTTCTGACCATTTACCACCAAAATTCAGCAACTCGCTATCTTGCAAATTCCAAAGCGTAATGATATCGTTTTCGGATGCTACTGCTAGAAGGTTTATTTTTTCAGGATCTAGAAAGTTTATTTTTTCGGGATCTAAAAGGTTGATTTTTTCGGCATGAGTTGTTTGTTTGGGATAGAAATCAAGACTTGTGACTTTATCCAAGATTGCATCAGGTGATTGTTGATCTTGGTTTGAGAGATCACTTGGTACTGAGAGGGTTTTGAGGAGTGTACCGCTTTCTATATCCCAGACATTAATATTGTTACCCCCCACGGAAACTATCGTTTTCTCATCTCGACCAAACACAATACGCCTAATATCTGCATGAACAAATCTCCTCAGTTCAATTCCATCCAGGTTCCAAAGTTTTAGGGTATTAAAACCTGCTTCAATGAATCTCCTATCTATCCTTTCTTTATAATTTGTTGCACATGAAGCAAAGGCAATAGTTCCATCAATAGCAACGTAATCACTAATGCCATTAAACTTTAGTCCAGAAGGTAGTGGTGGTTTTTCGAGCTGCTCAGATGTAATAACAAAGTCTTCGATAAAACTTTGGAGTTTAGGATTACCAGTACTTTGGCGCTTGAGGTCTTCAATAATGCGACAGATTCTGACCCCTTGTTGTGCTATGATGTATTCAGTATCGTTTACTTTGATTACGTTAGCCTGTTGCACATCATAATTGGGAATAGCAGCATGATGGAGAGCTACAAGTTCCCACTGGGCATTAAAGACTGGACTACCTGAAGAACCATAATCTGCATCAGCTGTATAACGAAGAAAATTCTTGAGAAGACCATTATTCAGAACTTTATTTTCAAAAAGAACAACCTCTTGTGTTCGACCTTGAGGATGCTGGATAATAAATACAGGTTCTCCCATTCCTTCCGGGGCTATAAAATTATCAATGAGTTCTATTACTCTTGCTTGTTGTTTGATTTCCTGTAGTATTGCTTGAATATCGTTAGTTATTTTTTGAAATACCTGCTCAATTTCTTGCCATTTTTCTTGAACAGCCATATTTTTTCTGTTCTCGATGCTCTCTTGTGACTCTCCGATTAGGTAATAATCATTATTATCAGTTTTGACTTCAAAAACATCGTAGTAGTTGCGTTCAAATCTCACTGCGCTCTGGTTACTTAGTTTAGGAAATATTTCCTCGTCAAATACATTCCTAAGATTTGAATCATGACTAAAAATCAAGCCAGGGGCTATGGTATCTTCTTTCTCCACTAATTGAATCCAGCCCATTTGATATCCGGCTGGTTTTTTCTGAAATCCAGATTTAAGCTGAACTAGGGTATAATCTAAACTTGGATTAGCTACGAAGAGAGTATCTGGATCGAATTCGTATTCAATCACAGCTTCTGCGTTCTCAAAGGAGTCTTTTACATAGTTGAATTGAGCGATTGACTGTCTGGCAATCTCCTGATTAGGGATAATATGCCAGTTAGTTAGCAAATGAGTTCCTCCAACTAGGAAACCAGTTCCCCAAGGAAACGGATTAAGTTGTGTTAAGTTTGCTTGAGAAATTTTAAATAAGTCATCTAAGGCATTATTAGTTTTAAAAATATCTTTACTCAATTCATCAGAAATAGAGAATATTTCCTGAAGTGTTTCAGGACGTTGATATGTTTTCTTCACTGAGTCAGGTACATCATCTGATTCAACTATGTTCTGAATGGATTTAATTTCTTCTTTAAAATCTGATAACGAGAAGATTTTCGCAATTCGACATACAGCAAGACTCAACTTGCCTCCTTGCTGCAAAGTAGATGATGGCAGAAAGTTGCCACTTGCCACTGTAAAGTCAGACTGAGCGCTTCGTAATCTATTCCGACTTTCGAGTATATTTATAATATTGTCTAAAACTTCTAACTCAGGTAAGACAGCTGAATCACCTGCTCCAAGCTTAGACAGTTTGATATATTTGCCTAATTTTAGAAATTTACCCTGAAGTAACCATCTTTCTCTATGGTCAGATTCCATCATCTTCCTTAGCAATTAATGTAATATCCTCCAGAAGAGAATATTACATTAATTGCTAAGANAAGACTTTTACTAACGGAAAATCTGGCAGCAACTGTTCTAATTGATAGCTTTTGTGCTAAATGTGCTGCCACGATTTTTTCTCGCAGATCGACTGAATATGCTTTCATTCGTTATATCACCCTTATCGAACACTCAAATTAAGTGTACCGCATAACAGCGGGAACCGCTGTATTAGTGAACTAGCGCGTCCCCGACCTAATCTAGGGGTATTAGAATGGAGTACTGAAGTTTCATCAATTTTTGTGAGTGTGATTACTCTAGAAGAAATTGCTTTCGGGTTAACTTCAAATCCCAATTCTCGAATACAAAATTGGTTTGATCAATTCTTAAGAAACTATTGCCAAGTTATACCAATTACGACTGAAATTGCCCAGCGTTCTGGTGAATTGAGGGGTCAATTGAGAACACAGGGCAAGCCTCGCTCTCAAGCAGATATGTTAATTGCTGCTACTGCTCAAGTGCATCGGTTCACCCTCGTAACGCGAAACATTCGTGATTTTGAGGATTGCGGAATTTCGCTGCTAAATCCTTTTACTTAGTCAGCTTTAAAATTACTGGAGAACCAAATAAGTTAGTCAAGCCTGAGAGTCGAGCTAACTTCTCCATCAAGGAAGAAACGCTAGGAGATTTCAACGCGCGATGCAGTACCATCGGTACAAAGAATTGAGGGTATCTCTGGGCTTTACTCAGACCAATAGATTGAAAAAATTCTAGCAGCTCATGTTCCTGATAACAGATAAACTCTCGTGTGTTTCCTTCCAACCCTTTTTTGAACTTAAATAAATATGGCGCGATCGCATTTACACTCCTCACTGTAGGATAGTCTACTATTACTGCCTGCTTGGCTACTCGATTGAGTTCCCTTAAAAAAGATTGCCATTGAGTCACATGAGCTAAAAATCGATAGCTGATAACAATGTCAAAAGCTCCATCTGGATAAGGCAGCTCCAGAACATTGCCAACTTTGAAGTCACAAAGGTTAGCATCGAGATACTTCTGAATCTGCGCCTTACAAACTTCAGCACTACCAAGCACAGTAACCTGATAGCCATTTTCAATCAGAGGAGTAGTAATTTGACCGTGTCCTCCCCCAACATCTAAGATTGTGGCATTAGGGTAGGATGCCAGCATGTTTAAGGTAATTGCTGCTTGTACTTCTAAAAACCAAGCTCCAATCTCGCCAGCAAAGCGGGAGGCATAATCGTCAGAAGAGGTTTCGATATCTGCTGTTTCTGGAAAACCATTAGTAGAAACCATTTTCTTACTCACCTTAGTTTCCTCAAAGATTAAAGCTTTCTGCCTCCTGCCTTCTGCCTCTTGCCTTCCTGTACTAGGTTTATTTCCATACCTAATTGCCAACTGATTACGAATAAACCGCCAAGGGGTTTCTAATGAACCATAAGGTTGAATAGTTGTCGTTGAATCGAGTAGCATCTGTTTAATATACTTTCCCGGTTCTTCGGTACTCAATTCACCCTGAAGGGTAAAACCAAAACTTCCAGGACGGTAGTATTCAGAAGCTAGAGGTAGGGGATCAGTTCCCGGTAAAATCCGTAATCCTTTGGCTTCAGCTTGTTGGAAATGAGCTGGTTTTTGCCAGAATACAGGACGACCTCCATTATCACCTAAAAAGAGAATAGGAAAATTGCTATTATCCAAAACATCATGCAAAAATTTTCCCCTCTTGCCCATCCATTTACCAAATCCCCAGGGTATGACAGGGATACCACCTGCTGCCATAATAGAGTTAATTGTAGCTTCTAAGGGTAAATCATCGGCAAAAATCTGGTTAGTTATCAACGCCAAAATTTCCAGTTTTTCTGCTGTCACAATTTGACGACCCGCAATTACGAAAATTCCTTGCCCATCTTGTTTACTGGCATATAGTGATAAATTTTCCTGAGTGGGGTGAAAAGTCCACTCATTTTGGACAATGTTCTGATTAATCTGGCTTTCTTGAGCAACAAAAAACCTTTTAAAACAATCTTGAATACCTATTTCTGTTAAGAGCAGTACAGCAGAAAAGTTATCTTGATAACCTTGTTGCTCTGCAAAGCTTTGAAAGTTATCCCAAGCTGAATTGAGAAGTTTAGTTAAGTCAAAACAGTCGTAAAGGTGGACGTGAGCATCGGCAAGGATAAACTGATGATTGTGGGTATAAGCTTCCATTATTCTTCCTTTCCTCCTTCTTTTTTCGTCATTATTATGCTCCCTGCTCCCCTGCCTTCAATAAGGGAGGTTTTCCGCCAAGAAACTACCCACAACAGCAAAGCTGAGTATATTAGTTCAAAAGTGAGTGGTATGATGTGGCTATAGTCCCATAAGCCCCTTGAGTGATGCACTCCAGGAAAAATTGCCACGGGGGATTTAAAGTAGCGATCGCTAAAAGGTAAAAAAAGTTGTAATCCATTGCCCCCTTTAGTAAAAACATCTAACAATAGATGGGAACTATAGAGTATCAAAGTAAATAAAAATAATTGCTTAAAGGAAAATTTCCATAAGTAGCTAAGTATCAACCCCACAATCGCACTGAAAATAATGGTAAAAGTCAGACTATGAGTTAAACCTCGATGATATATATTTCCTGTGATTAATTGAGGAATAAAATCTAGGTCAGCAGCAGCCGCAACAATGACGGGATAAAATATCTGCACATCCCATTTCTTACCCCTGTGATTGCTGAGTTTATCTAGGGGCAGAAATTTGCCTAGTACGTATCCAGAAACTGAGTGAGCAAGGGGAGAGGGCATCGTTTGAGTAATAAGTAATGAGTAATGAGTAATAAGTAATGAGTAATAAGTAATGAGTAATAAACACACTACTAAGGTCAGATTTCCCCAATTACCCACTTCCCTAATTCCCTATCTCCCCATAACTTGATTTTACGTGAGGAATGAAACAGCCCTGCTTTCCAAGGGGGAAGCTTAAGCGGCTGCTGACATTGATTGGGAGGCAACCACTGCTCTATAGTAACCTTGCAGTTGACGGGTTGCTGCTGACCAACTCCAGCGTTCTGCTTCTGTCCTAGCATTTCGACGTAAGCTATCTCGTTCTTCTTGCTGCTCTAAAAGACGCTGGGTAGCAATGAGCGCGCCTTGATCATCTGCGGGATCAAACAGGTAGCCATTAATGCCATCGGTGACAATATCCGGAATTCCTCCAGAGCGTGCCGCTACTACTGGACAACCGGCTGCCATTGCTTCTAAGAGCACTAATCCTAAGGTTTCTGTTCGTGAGGGGAAGATAAAGGCATCGGAGGAAGCAAAGGCAGAACCCAAAGGTTTACCCGTGAGGTAACCAACAAAGTGAGTAGGGGTGTCAGCAAAGTGCTTTTCTAAGGCACTGCGATGGGGGCCATCACCAACTAAAGCCAAACGAGCGCCGGGGATTGCTTCTAGTACGGGTTTGATACGGTCAATTTCTTTTTCAGCGGAAAGACGTCCTACATACAGGAGTAAAGGACTTTCAGGATGTCCCTGAGAAAGATGCGATCGCATTTCTAGTGATGCCAGCTCAGGTTGGAAGGTTTCTGTATCTACTCCTCGTTGCCACAAATCTAACCTTTCTACACCATGCTCTCTCAATTGCTCTACCATGGCTGTGGAGGTACATAAATTCAGCTGAGCTTGATTGTGACTAGCTTTAATTAATTCCCACATTACAGGTTCCAGCATTCCCAGTCCATAGTGTTGGAGGTACTGGGGTAAATGGGTGTGGTAAGAGGCTACCAAGGGAATTTGCATTGTCTTGGCATAGTACAAACCAGCCAACCCTAATACAGCAGGATTAACCACATGAATCAAGTCCGGTTGAAACTTTTCTAAAGCTACACCAATTGATGGTCTTGGCAGTGCTAGTTTCAGCTCTGGATACAGAGGTAGTGGAAAACCGGAGACTCCGTAAATTTTGGCTCCTTGGTATTCTGTCAGCCCACCATCTGGCGATACAATTAGCACCTTCTCGCCTTGACGTTGTAGGTGTTCGACTGTATGACGCAGCCTGGTCACAATGCCATCAACTTTGGGTAAAAAAGTTTCGGTGAATAGAGCTATGTGCATAATTTAGCAAGGATGGGATATTTTTTTGGGGAAGTCCCTGATTGTGGTCAGCTTAGGACTTTTTAGGATCTATGGTACAGATTCCATGAATACCAATAGCTGCAATTACACCACCTAACAAGACTCCTACTCCTTCAGCGAAGCAATTTATTCTGTGCCTTTGCTCCGCCGCTTGAGCAATAGATAAGTCACTTATTGTTGATGATGGAGATTGAGATGCTTTCTGGTAAGACTGATAGGCAGCTTCTAATGCTAACCATTCAGGAACCAAGTAGTAGGAACTCACTGCAGAAGCAGCGCAACCTGGTAGCACCAGAAACAGTAAGAGAATCATCCGTTGTATGTTCATTCGATAGGTTAAGATCCCATCTTTTTAGCTCAGGGGCAATAGCCAAAATTGCCCCTTGTCTATTGTCTGCTAAGCTATCGCCGCCAAGAAACTTTGGGCAGGATTTGATTTTTATCCACACGATGCTTGTACTTAGTGGCAAAGTTGAGCAGGGAATCGAGCAGGGAGTCTGAGAGATAGTGAGGCTGTAAACCAAGATCCAAAAGATTGGTATTTTTGGCATTGAAGTAGTGCTGTTCGAGCTCAACTCTAGGATTATCGAGATGCTCAATTTTGACCTTCAACCCCATATCTGTACCAGCTTTCTGCACCATTTCTGCCAAATCCGCTATACTGAACATTTCAGTAAACTGGTTGAAGACACGGAATTTGCCAGCGTCAGGTGGGTTAGCGATCGCAATTTCTACACAGCGCACTGTATCTCGAATGTCTAAAAAGCCACGAGTTTGACCACCCTTGCCATAAACTGTTAAAGGATGATCAATGGCAGCTTGAATACAGAAGCGGTTGAGGGCTGTACCAAAGATACCGTCATAATCTAAGCGGTTAATCAGTAGCTCGTCCATGCCAGTTTCTTCAGTTAGGACACCATACACAACCCCCTGATTAAGGTCTGTAGCCCGTAAACCCCAAATTTTGCAGGCAAAGTGGATATTGTGACTATCGTGGACTTTACTTAAGTGATAAAAAGAACCCGGTTGCTTCGGGTAAGGTAGGGTATCCTTGCGTCCATTGTGTTCAATGGTGATGTAGCCTTCCTCAATATCAATATTGGGAGTACCGTACTCACCCATTGTCCCCAGCTTGACCAAATGGCAATCTGGAAAATCTTGTTGCATGGCATAGAGTATGTTCAGTGTCCCTATGACATTATTGGCTTGAGTGAGTACAGCATGTTCACGGTCAATCATGGAAAAGGGAGCTGATCTTTGTTCGCCAAAGTGAACAATTGCCTCTGGCTGAAACTGATTCATCCCCTTGCTGAGGAAATCGTAATTATTGATATCTCCAATGAACAGATCAATTGATTTACCAGTAAGGTCTTTCCACCGCTGAAGGCGTTGCTGAATCGGTGCAATGGGAGTGAGAGTCTCAACACAGATTTCCATATCCCAATGACGGCGCACCAGGCTATCCATGATGCCGACTTCGTAACCTTTATTGGAAAGATGGAGTGCAGTTGCCCAACCACAATACCCATCGCCGCCTATAACCAGGACTTTCATACTTACTCAATAAATTTTGCTTGCCGATACTCGGTAAATGTACCAGGTTTATGCCCCTAGTGACACCCTCTACCTCTGTTGTTATCTACTTCAAATTTTATGTGTTACCCTTACTACCTCTTGCAATTCTTGCTCAATCCTTGGCAGACTCCAGCCGAGTTCTGCACCCATAGTTTGAGCACAAATATTGAGCACTTCATCTCCTGGATGTCCGGCACTTCCTAGTTCTGTTCGACGAAAAACCACATCAGTTAATTTCTTAGCCATCTCCTCATGTACTCCATGAATAACCTCCGCCTTGAGTACTGCCAAATCATCTATAGGTTTCTGGTGTTGAAAAGGCAGAGGGAAGGAGGCAGAAGGCAGAAGGTTCTCTTCCGAAGGGGATGGGGGCTCTTCCTGAAGACGAGTCACTGAACTTTTTCCAGTGGGATTTTGTTCGAGGTATCTCAACACATTGAGATAAGTAGAACCATAGTTATAAACTAGACGGCGCATTGTCTGCTCACCTAATCCGTAGGGTGCTTTAGCTATCGCTTTTGCTAAAAAAGTATCAAACTGTTCAATATTACCGCCATGAACTGGCGTAGATGCTGAAACTGACTTTGGTGATTTTTGACCCCATGACTTAAATACTTGATCAACCACCTTTTGAGCCACATCCCTAGCAGTTGTATATTTGACTCCCACCACCGAAATTAGTCCTGGCAATCCTTCCTGAGAATGGTCACGCAACTGATAGTCTTTTGCTAGAATTGGTTCTCCAGTCTTGTGGTTAATACCAGTTCTGGGAAGTAAACCAGTATGAACTAAATCTATATCTTCTCTCTGTAAAGCAACCGAAGGACAAGCTTGGTTGATTTCAGCAATAAACTCTTGGATTTCTGCTTCTGTAACCAGTAAATCATCCGGCTGTTGATCGTAAACTGCATAAGCAGTGCCAATCATTGATTTACCGCGCCAGGGAGCGACAAAGAGAAAGCGGGAGCCTTTCTTGCTGGAGACACCAACAGCATAAGTCTCGAAGAGTTGACGACGAATCACCAAATTCATCGCCTTAGCAAGAGGTACTTGGGGATGTTGCTGCGTACCTTTGAGTAAACCCAAAACACGATTAATCCAAGGACCACTAGTGTTTACAACTATCTTGGCACAGATGTCTAAGTTATCTCCTGTAAGTAAATCTTTAACTTGGACACCAGTTACGCTATTTCCTGATTGGAGAAAACCGGTAACTTCAACATAATTAGCTACAGCAGCACCAACTTCCTCAGCTGAGCGCAGCAATGAAATGGTAAGTCGCTCTGAGTTATAGACTTGAGCATCATGGAAGAGAGCGCCTCCAGTGACTCCCTGGTGAGGAATACCGGGAAGCAGCTTTTGGTATTCTTGTGGAGAAATTATGCGACCATTAGGAATATGTTTTTGCTGATCTGGGAGTTGATTGCGATCGCAACTGATTAGATCATTAACAGCTAAAGCGATCGAAAACACCTCTTTTCCCTTCATCCCGTGTCCATAAGTGGGGAGTAGTACTGGCAGCGGATGAACTAGGTGAGGCGCGATATCCATTAAGGTTCTCCGCTCATGGATTGATTCGCGCATCCGCTTCAAGTCAGCCTGTTGTAGATACCGTAATCCCCCGTGGATGATCTTCAAGCTGTTGGCAGAGGTAGCACCACCGAAATCTGCCTTTTCCACCAAGGCTACTGATAGACCCCGCAGGCTTGCTTCCCAGGCTACCCAGGCACCATAGATACCACCACCGATGATTAAAACGTCATAAATGTTTCTGCTTAGCTCTACTAGGTTTCTCTTCATTAGAATCCCCTTGTTTTTTAGGAGCCCCCCAACTAGCGGCACGCCGCCCCCTACGAATGAAAGAAACAAGCCAAATTCTCTTCCCTTCTGCCCTCTGCCTCCTGCCTCCTGCCTTGTTTCTTAAAAGCATAACCGGCAAGATGCCAGTTCCATTGAACCCCTAAACTCCTGAACTTCTTAGTTTCCCGAAAGAGTGCTAATTTTTGGCAAACGGGTAACAGAATTAGTACTGATATCACCAGAAGCATTAGCTGGTAGTGATTCTAGCTGTTTAACAAAATCGGCTACTTGTTCTGGCCCTGTCTCTTGCAACGCTTGCAATAACTGCACACTTTGGATAAGTAGTTCAGCGACATCAATCCCTTCATAAACTGGTTGATAGCCCCTCAGGCGTCCTATTCCCTCACCTAGCAAGATTACTGCACCTTGCCAGTTAAGATTGCCCAGATGATAGCAGCCAACAGCAATTTGAAGGATACCCTGGTAAAAACGCTTTTGTGGCTCTAGCGCTTCCATCCATAAAGCTTCCAGAGTATCGTGACAAGCATAAAACTCCTGTTGATTGAATTGCTCGACACCCTGGAAAAATTCTGCTGGTGGTACGGCAGAGGTCATGCTAAGCTCTTTCTCGTTGTTTCCAGATCTTCCATAGAAATCTCCCGTTTGTCGCCAGCAAACTCATTATCTGAAGTCAGGAACAACATACAGTGGCACTCTCTGCGCTCCTGCATCGGAACGCAAGGACAATTCCAATAAGTTGCTTTTACCTCTGCTTCTTTGTCTTCGTAATGGCGGCAGGGACACAAAGGAGCACCAAGCTGATCTTTGTGTTTAGCAAGTCCTTCAATCACCACAGCAGTTACAGAAGGGTCAACACAGAAGAAAGTCCCAGTATTCTTCGCATATTGCTCGGCAAACTTTTTCATTGCCTTCAGATTTTTATCGCTGGAAAGCTTAGTGGTTTCTGTCGTGGTCATAGAATATTTTACCTAGTAAAGGATACAGCGATTTCTGGAAACTATTTGACAAATTGCTCTTTTGCTGAACTTGTCACCAATGTGATATCTAACATAATATCAGACCACAAAATTTTCTGTAATGCTGAGATCATCTAAAGCTACCTGAATACTAAACTGTTCTCCAGAATCGCATTTAAAGCGTGGCAGTTGAATAAAATTATCAAAACTTCGAGATGGTACTTCTTGGATAGTTTCACCTGATTGAGACAGCAAAGCTAATCGGAAATTAGGGGGGAGATAAGTATCTGTACCAGCTGGATGCACCTGCACACAAATTCCTACTTTCTCCTCCTCTTCAGATGTCAGTGCCATCAACAGAGCCACTGGTTGATTCCCTAGTTGCACCCCCAAGTCAATCAACTTTGCTCCTTTAACTGTAGGTTGCCAGGCACCCCGAAAAGCTAAGGCTAAATTCCCTGGTTTTGGAGTCACAAATTCTTCTAATGTCTGCCAACCTGCTTCAAAGATATCTTCCAACCATTTACTCAGGTTTACCTGCTTAGTTTGACGGAACTGATTTAAATATTCAGGTAAATTTTCCAGGGATTGCAAGCGTTCCAATGGTAATTCTTCCGTCTCCACCTTTTCGGCAAATCCTAACAGAGTTGCCTCTCTCAAAGACTCGTCTAATTGTACAGCAATATAACCAATCCGCTCATACCACGCCTCTGCTGGGAGGTAAACAGATTCTGCACCTGGTAACACAGGTCTACATTCTAGCTTGCCATAATTTTTTACTTCCAAATCAGCCACATCCATTAAAGTTTGCATGATCGGCTCCCAACTATCACTCTGCTCCAAATCTGTCTCAAATCCCAGGCACTGTAGATAAAAATTTACTGCATATACTGCCAAAGTATTGAGGTAAACTTGTTTGGCTTTTCGAGGACGAGATTGGTGTCGTTGAAACTGCTGTGCTCTTCCATGAGCTTCTAAAGCGAGGGAAACTTTGAAGGTTAAAGGTTCTAGTTGGATATTCATGATTGGTTGCCGCTCTAGTTGTTGAACAAAAAATTCGTGGTAATTTGCAAAAAATGCAGTTAATATCTCATTATTTTTATTTTGTCTTACATTTACAAACAATATGAATTACTTTATTAAATCTTTGATTATTTAGTTAAATACTTTATCAATACTTCATTAATAAGATGATGCTCTATTTTTAAGTAAAAAATCAAATATAATCAATTATATAAATATTTTTTAAATCAGTTTTTGATTTATGACAACAACGCTGGGACAAAGTAATTGATTTTGGTACAAAGATGCCAAATTTTGCTTAAATTTATTCTCAGTTTTTGCCAGAAACTTTAGCTAAGGCTATGGCTATAAAATTAGCATCAGAAAGTTTCCAATTCAGCATCTTCATATTGCAAAAGTTGCGATCGTACTTGCTGGTAGATCTCCAAGCTAACACCAGATAGAGGCTGACCTCTAGGGGAACGACAAATTTTGCGCGATCGCAAGATAGCATCAACTAGTGCAGCGCAGAAATAACCCACCAGCGACAAAAGGTCAAAAAGCTTACGGTACAAGCTTTCTTCCCTTAGAGCCTCCTGCCTCCTAATCTGAAAATAGACGCGGGGACGCGGGGACGCGGAGACGCGGAGAGAGGGATTTTCATGCATGGTGGTGAAAAAAAATTTTTCATTGGGACTGCTTTGTTTCTTGCAAGCAGTCTCCAGAATGCGATCGATTAATAGAGCATGTACCATCCTACCTGTACCTTATTTATTCGGTTAACCAGTTGACTCATCTCAACTGAGAGAATTAGGACACTCTATTTTTTACTCCGTCTAAAGAACCGGTAGTTATGGTTTTTGTTACATAACTTAATATTAAGGCAAATCAAGATTGTTGAACAGGATGTGATCTACATCAATTAATAAAAGTAACTGTGGTCACACTGGGTTAAGGATGATTATCACCCAACCAAAGAAAAATCATCACAGTTGTCGTCATACGTGAATCACGACTCTCCCAAAGACAATCTGGAATGATAATAACATCAAGTCCTAAAGGACAAGTTGTGGGAGGAAAAGGATATGAATAAGCAAATTTTTGGAGCAGCAGCATTCCTCATCTTGTGTGTTACAGCAGCACCAGCACAAGCAGAAAATCCTGCCCACCTCCTGCAGTTGCTCGAGACGAATAGCTGTCCTGGATGTGACTTAAGCGGTAGTAATTTAAGCCAAACCCAGTTGATTGGTGCAAATTTGAAGAATGCCAACTTAGAGGGGGCTAACTTAAAGGGAGCCAATTTATCTGAAGCTAATTTAGAGGGAGCACTGCTCAAGGATGCTGTCTTAGATAATGCCGATTTAGTACAAGCTAACCTAACAGCAGCTAACCTAACCAATGCTAGTTTAGATTTTGCCTACCTCGATGGTGCGGAGCTAAGTAATGTGGTGTTGTCAGAGGAAAACTTGTTAGGAACCGATTTTATTAATTTACCGGAAGCCCCACTCTATTCTGATACGATATCTTCTGAGGAAGCTAGTTCACTGCCCCGTTAGGGACTTCCAAATAAAAAAATAATTTCCTTCTTACTTGAAATAACTATAGATGTGGAGACGCGATATATCGCGTCTCCACATCTTGTTCAAACCCTATGCAAAGATTTAAACCTTTGCTTCTTCCTTCACTAGCTTCTCCCAACCCAAATCTTTGAGATTATTATTCCGACGCAAGGGACGAGTTGCCAACTCCAGAATGTCACGAGCATTAGTAAAGCCGTGAATTAGAGCAAAAGTGAATTCAACAGACCACTTGGTATTGATACCCCGTGCTTCCAAGGGATTAGCGTGAGCCATCCCAGTAATTACCAAATCAGGCTTCAACTCGTAAATCCGCTGAATTTGGTTGTAGTTGTCTGGCTTCTCGATAATCTTTGGCGTGGGAACACCCATTTCCTGACAAGTCTTTTCCAGCAGCTCTAACTCAGCTTTCTGATAGCGCTTATCCATGTAGGGAATGCCGATTTCTGGACAACTCATACCGCAACGAATCAGGAAGCGTGCCAGAGAAATTTCTAGCAGGTTATCACCCATGAAGAAGACTGACTTGCCACGCACCAGCTTGACATAGTCTTCCAAGCCTTCCCAAATGGTTGCTTCCCTTTCTGCCAGTCCTTTGGGTTCAATGCCAAATACTGAACAAATCTTTTCGAGCCAGGCGCGGGTGCCATCAGGACCAATCGGGAATGGTGCACCAATGAGTTTACATTTGCGACGACGCATCAAGGTGGTAGCAGTGCGTGAGAGGAAGGGATTAACACCAGCTACATAATAGCCTTCTTCAATTACTGGCAGCTCGGTATAACGTTTAGAAGGTAGCCAACCAGAAACTTTTATTCCCTGCTTCTTAAGTTCTAGGGTTAGGTTAGTAACTACAGGGTCAGGTAGGGAACCAAATAGCACCAATGGTGGATGCTCTGCGTATTCTGACTCCTCTGCTACAATGTCTTCCTTCTTACGTCCAAAGTTGAGAAGCTTAGAAATAGCATTACGCTCTTCTTTCTCTTCTGCCACTACAGGAGCTTCCTTGGGACATTTGTGAGCCATAGCGGCTAACACGGTATCTTCACCCTGAGTGAAGGCATAGTCTAAACCATTAGCACGAGCCGTAACGATGGGGATACCAATCTCCGCTTCTAGTCTTGGAGCTAAGCCTTCCAAGTCCATCTTGATGATTTCGGTGGTGCAGGTTCCAATCCAGACGATGACGCTGGGATTGCGATCGCGTTTAATTTGCAAACACAAGCGCTTCAGTTCTTCGTAATCATTGAGTTTAGCTGAGATATCACCTTCTTCCAGCTCAGCCATTGCATAGCGAGGTTCAGCAAAAATCATCACCCCCATTGCATTCTGGAGAAAATAGCCACAAGTCTTAGTGCCAATTACCAAAAAGAAACTATCTTCAATTTTTTGGTAAAGCCAAGCTACGCAACTAATGGGGCAAAAGGTATGGTAATTACCAGTTTCACATTCAAATTCTAGGGCTTGAGGTGCTTGAGCAACAGTCATATCTTTTTGTTTATCGTTTGTTGTTTGTCGTTTGTTGTTTGTCGTTTGTTGTTTGTCGTTTGCTTATTACCAATAACAAATAACAAACAACTAATAACCAATATCAGACCATCATTAGGTCTAGTTCTTCTTCCTCAGTATTTGCTTGCGGCTTAGTAGGATTGAGGTAGAAGTCAGACAACAAGGAGAACAACTCTCGATCTTGAGCATCATTGGGTACTACACCCTCTGGCTGACCTAAAATCTGGTCAGCAATATTTAGGTAGTAGTCGCAGACTGCTTGAAGAGATGGATCAGTTTCTGCCATTTCAAATAAAGTTTTGCCTTTAACTCGAGAGACGCGAATGTCTTCAATCAGGGGTAGAATCTCCAGTACTGGCATCGGTACTGCTTCAATATATTTGTCGATCAAGTCACGCTTGGATGTGCGGTTACCAATTAAACCAGCTAGACGCAGCGGGTGGGTGCGAGCTTTCTCACGTACAGAAGCGGCAATGCGATTGGCAGCAAACAGAGCATCAAAACCGTTGTCTGTGACAATCATGCAGTAGTCGGAATAGTTCAGAGGAGCAGCAAAGCCACCACATACGACGTCACCTAGTACATCAAAGAGAATGACATCGTACTCATCAAAGGCGTTAAGTTCTTTGAGCAGTTTGACTGTCTCACCAACGACATAGCCACCACAACCAGCACCAGCTGGCGGGCCACCTGCTTCGACACAATCAACACCAGCATAGCCTTTATAGATGACATCTTCAGGCCAGACATCTTCATAGTGGAAATCCTTGTCCTGAAGTGTATCGATAATAGTCGGAATCAGGAAACCCGTCAGAGTAAAGGTACTATCGTGCTTGGGGTCACAACCAATTTGCAGAACCTTTTTGCCACGCTTAGCTAGAGCAACTGAGATATTGCAGCTAGTTGTAGATTTACCGATGCCGCCTTTTCCATAAACTGAAAGTTTCACGCTTCCTTATCTCCTACTTATTTTGCTTAAAACTTGAATCTTTTCTCTTAGCGTTGATTGAATTATTCACTAACTACCAAGGAAAAGAAAGAGTCTTTATGAAAACTAAAGGGTTTAAACACGAAATATTATGCTTATTAAATTAATTAAAGCCTATTAATCCCTAAAATTTCATTTAAGTATCAAAAAATATTTTAATTTAATCTTTTGTTTATTTTTTAAATATAAATAAAAACAAAAAACAAAAACAATCATAGATTTCAGCAAATCAGCAATTATATATAGATGTTTACTAGAACTATGCAGCTCTTGATAGAACTGCGAATTCCTCTTCTAGATAACTCTTCAAGTCTTATTAACTAGCTTGAAGCCAGGTTGCCAGCTCGCAACTTTGGCTGAGCCATCTAGTCTTTGGCAAGTAGTGTAGAAGGTTTTGGTAACCAAGCAATGATGTTTGTAAAAAAAAATTAATTTTTTGGGGAGTAATGACCACTAGGATAAATAATCCAATAATTTTTTCCCCTAACTACTCTAGAACTTAGCTTTCTGCTGTCGTGCTTCCTGGAGTTTAGCGATTGACCCTAGCAATGCCTCATAGTCTGTGATGGGTTTGGCAAAGAAATCATCTGCTTGGGAGACTTCCAAAAGATGTTGCTGCTCACTCAACATAGCGTAAGCGGTAATTAAAATAACTGGGATATCTGCTGTCTGCGGATCACTTTTAAGGAGATAGGCAATGTCTGCTCCACTGACATCTTTAGCTTCCCACTGTGCAGCAGGTAAGTTGACGTCCATCAATACTATATCTATTTCTCCAGCCCGACAGCGCTGGAAAATTTCTCCTGGCTCATCTGTGATCGCAACCTGATGACCACCAAGGCGTTGAATCAGTTTAGCAGTTCCTCTGGCTAACAAATGATCGTCATCTACAAGTAAAATTTTCACAGCTAATTTTAGCCTTAACTATCAAAACAACCTAGAATTCACTAGCACTAATACCTTTATATAAGGTAAGGGAGCAAAAACGACAAAGTGATTTTTGCTCCCTTACTGTTTTTTTTGCCATGAGTAAATCTGAGACATTTGCAAATCTTTACGAAGTAAATGTGATATAATTAAAAAATTAAAAAATTTTGTATCAATAAAATCACTTTCCGATAAAGTTGCCAGAAATACTCCCTGAACTATCTCTGGTAAAGGTATCCTCTATTAAAAAAAATGCCTTGGTATATTGAGAGCATAAGTCACTTGTTTCAATTAACTTTACATAACTTCATACAAAAATTATTTTAATTAGTGACCATATAACATAGCTGTGATGAAAAATACCTCAATAAGTTTAATGAAACTAGCAAAAGAATTAGATATCCTGAAGCTGGCTGAAGAATTAGGAGTCTTGAGCAAACAGAGGGCAACGGGCAAACTCATTGTCAGAAATCAAGCAGGAGAAGTTATACTCCACCTTTTCTATGGTAGGTTGCTCTATGCTACAGGTGGATTCCATTCAGTCAGACGCTGGCACAGAGCATTAAAGCAACATTGTCCTGATTGGGCTATCGAACCAGCACCCTTGTGGTGCAATAAGCCTTGGGAATATCAACTCCTCCATCAAGGCATTTGTGAAAATCAACTAACAGTTCCGCAAGCCAAGGCAATAATTCGTAGCGTTGCTCTAGAAGTTTTGTTAAGTCTAGGTAACTACAAAGGCTTACAAAGAGAATGGGAGCCTAGTCCAGAAACCGATTTAGATATTTCATTGAGCTTAGCCTTATCCTACCTGGAAGTAGAACCGGTGCTAACGAAAGCAGTACAGATGCATCAACAATGGCAAGCTGCTGGTTTAGGAAACCTCAACCCAAACCTAGCACCAGTCTTAACAAGGCAGGTAGATTCTAAATCCCTTTCCGGTTGGGGGAAGTACCTCAATGGCCAGTTACCTTTGTGGGATATTGCTGGGCAACTCAAAAAATCGGTTATAGCTGTAACTCGCACCTTGCTACCCCTAGTTAACAAAGGACTGCTGCGATTCCAAGAAATTCCCGACCTACCAGTACCCATTAGCAAACAGACTAGTACTAGCCGTAGTCTAGTAGAAGTCAAGCCAAAGGTATCCTCTGAAAAACAGCCTTTGATTGCCTGTATTGACGATAGTCCCGTGGTAGCTCAAACTTTAAAAAGGTTTTTGGTACCAGCAGGCTATCAAATCCTAAGTATTCAAGATTCGATGCGAGGGATTGCCCAACTTGCTCAACACAAGCCAGATTTAATCTTCCTAGACCTAATCATGCCAAATGCTAATGGCTATACTGTCTGTAAATTTTTGAGAAGTACCCCCTTATTTCAGAAGACACCAATTATTATCTTGACTGGTCGGAATACCATCATTGATCGTACCCGTGCCAAGCTAGTCGGTGCTTCTGGTTTTTTAGGCAAGCCTCCAGAACAGGAAAAAACTCTCCAACTGATTGAGAAACATCTATGTGCTCTTCAGGAGGAGCCTGTCGCAAAAGACTTGGTATCAACAGAAGTGCCTAGTTTTGCATCTTAACTAAAAACGAAGATTAGGCAAGGGCAATTAATTGGGCGAAATCCTTGTATCCTTAATCCTTGGCATCCCAACTTGATAGAGGTGATACATGGCGACATTATTGGTTGTGGAAGACAGTGCTACTGAGGCCAAGATATTGACGGACTGTTTACACCAATCAGGCTTCAATGTCATCAGTGTCACAACAGCAGAGGCAGCAAAGGCAATCCTTGAGCAAAAACCCATTGATGCAGTTTTGCTAGATGTTGTCTTGCCCGGTCAAAGTGGCTTTGGTCTTTGTCGAGAACTGAAAAATCAACAAAAAACTGCTCATATTCCCATTATTATTTGCTCTAGCAAGTCAGAAAGAATAGATAAAAATTGGGGTATGCGGCAAGGAGCCGCTGCCTATATTACCAAACCTATTGACCCTGAAGAAATCGTGGAAACGGTTAGACAGTTTATCAATAGCTAATTAAAAATTGAAAATTGAAAGTTGTTCATAGCTAATGGACAATGAACAATGAACAATTTAACAATTTAACAATGAACAATGAACAATTAGCAATTAGCAATAACCAATTTCTAAGTTTTTCTCTCACTCCTGAGATTTGGGCAATTATACCTAGTAAGCAGTTAGCGACTATCATCAGTTTAGACCCTACTACCATTGTACCAATTCCCGATATGCCAGCACCTGTTGTTGGTGTTTTTCCTTGGCAAAGTGAGGTTTTATGGTTAGTTGATCTTGCCTACTTACTAGGTTTTGAACCGTTATTAACCCCAGAGTATCATCAGTCCAAACGCAGTGTATTGAGAGTGACCAGCCTAGGGAAAACCGTAGGCTTGCTAGTTCACCAGGTTGGTCGGCTGATTAGGTGTAAAGCTGAGCAAATTCAGCTTTCGCCTACTAAAATGATTACTTCTACCCCAGCCCAATACATCAAAGGAACTATCCGCAATTATCAAGGGGAAACTCTGCTAATTGTTGATGTAGAAGCAATTTTACAAGGTTTTGAATAGGAGGCATAAGGCAGTCCCGATGAAAAATTTTTCACCACCATTCATGAAAGTATACTCTTCCGAAGTTTCCTGTTCCCTGTTTCCTACTCCCTGCGAATAACTCTGCTAGCAAGATACCAGTTCCACCCCGTTCAGTTTTGGGAAGATTGATCTGATTGTTGTTGAAGTTGTTGGACTTGTTCAACTGATAAGCCGGTTCCCTCAGCTACTAGCTCAATGGATGAACCGAGCTCTAACAGCTTGAGCGCGATTTCTAGCTGTTTCTCTTGACCACCTTCTTGGCGACCTTCTTGGTGACCTTTTTGGTGACCTTTTTGGTAACCTTCAGCACTCACTTCCTGATAAAATCTGGTTTGTTTCCATTCTGTAAGTCCAAACATTACTTCCAACTCTCTCCAAGGACGTTTAGGAAATTTATACACCAATGCTTGTTCTATATATAATTTTCTTCCCCATTCTAAATTCTTGCGTAGGTACTCAATTGTGAACAGATAAGTGTAGAGAGTCGAGAGATTGAGGTTATTACTGAAATGGGGAGAAAAGGGAGAATTCGGCACAAGGGACAAACACGATGGAAGCGATCGCTAATTTGGTTGAGTGCAGATATCTTGGTTGTCTGGTTATTTGTGATCGCGCCAGCCCCAATAGTAGGACAAACTGATGATAACTATTCACCACAAACAGAGTTATCATCAGGGGGTGTGGAAAGTAACACTATCAATGACCGACTCGATAGTAACAGTTATACAGCTGAGAACGGCAAATATTTTAACATTGGGGTAGAATACGGTTCTGGTACAAGCTCTCCTACCAAAATTACCAACCTAGAAAACCCCCTACTGCGTTCCGGTTTGGCTTTAGCTGGTATCAACCTGCGTCAGAGTGGCACCGAAGATGGGGTGCTGACGGCCCTAGAAACTGCTGGACTTAATTTGTCTGGTACAAAATTAGTAGTACTCTCAGCTTGTGAGACAGGGGTGGGAGATATTGCTAATGGTGAAGGGGTTTATGGTTTACGGCGTGCTTTGGTGATGGCGGGAGCTGAGAGTCAACTGTTTAGTCTGTGGAAAGTTGATGATACGGGAACTAAAGACCTGATGGTGAAATATTACCAGCGTTTGCTCAACAATGAAGGTCGTTCTCAAGCCTTGCGACAGACGCAGCTAGAGATGCTCAGGAGTCAGAATTACCAGCACCCCTACTATTGGGCGGCATTTATCCCTTCTGGAGATTGGACACCAATTTGGGAATTGGGAATTGGGGAGAGAAAATATAGATTTTTTTGACTCTTTGGCTTTTCCTTATATAGGGTTTTTTTAGTAACCAAACCCCATATATGGGAGTTGACAAAATGCACAAGCCTTGAACTTCTCTCCTAAAACCTAACACCTAACACCTAACACCTAACACCTAGCAACTACCAACCAAAATGACTCAAATATATAGACATACCAAGCGGCACGATAATCGGAATGATCATAGAGGAGGCGGTAATGTGCAGCACCAGATGGCTCCCGAATCAACTGTAGAAGAGACAGTTACTATCGTTCCAGTTCAACAGGAGTGGCAAGCAGAATTCGAGTCTCAAACAAACAGAAAAACTTTGGGTTTGAAGTCTAAAGCCACTGTTCTCGCCCAAGAGTTAAATGTCTGGCGCTCCAACATGGATCTGATGGCAGATCAAATCCAGTCACTGCTCGAGAGAGAAGGAGCTGCTGCTGAGCGAGCGCACATGTTGAATGAGATTACCTCCCATATTCGGGAATCTCTCAACCCAGCTGATATTTTCAATGCAACTGTTGAAGATGCCCGTCAAGCCCTTGGTGCAGATAGAGTAGTAGTCTATCGGTTTGACTCCCAATTGAACGGTAAGATAGTAGCAGAATCAGTTGAAGCAGGTTGGCCTGTAACCTTAGGAGTCAAAATCACCGATCCTTGTTTTGCTGATCGTTATGCCCAGGCTTATCAGAAAGGTCGAGTGCAAGCAACTAACAATATCTATGAGGGAGGCTTAACTGATTGCCATATTGCTCAACTCGAACCCCTGGAAGTAAAAGCCAACTTAGTCGCTCCGATTTTGACAAACCAGAAGCTCATTGGTTTATTGATTGCCCATCAATGTTCTGAGCCAAGGAGTTGGACGGAATCAGAAATCGTTTTTTTCCGCCAATTAGCTATTCAAGTAGGCTATGCCCTCGATCAAGGTCTGCTACTCAAACGACAGCAAATTGCTGCCAAACAAGCTAGACTATTGAACGAAATTACCTTACAGCTGCGGCAGTTTCTTACCACTGAGGAAATTTTTGATGCAGTAGTGGAAGAGACTCGCGAGGCTATAAGTGCTGATCGGGTTGTAGTTTATCAGTTTGACCCCCAATGGCAAGGTACAGTGGTGGCAGAATCAGTCGGACGGGGTTGGCCTACAGCTTTGGGAACAACTATTGCAGACCCCTGTTTTGCTCAGCGCTATGTCAAACCCTATTTGCGGGGACGAGTAAGTGCTACTAGAAATATTTATGAAGCAGGTTTAACGGAATGCCACCTCAAACAGTTAGAACCCTTTGCTGTCCAAGCAAATTTAGTTGCCCCAATCATCGCTCAAAAACAACTGCATAGTTTGTTGATTGTTCATCAATGTTCAGAACCCCGCTCTTGGAAGTCCTCAGAAATTGACTTTATCAAGCAACTAGCCACCCAAGTTGGTTTTGCCCTTGATCAGGTAACCCTCCTACAACAGCAACAAAACGCCATTGAGCGAGCCAGACGTTTAAATCAAATTACCTCTCATCTGCAAAAATCCCTTAATCCAGAAGATATCTTTAACTCCGCTGTGGAAGATACTCAAGATATCTTACAGGCGGACAGGGTATTAGTTTATCAATTTGATCCCTACTGGCAAGGCACTGTAGTAGCAGAAACAGTAGCACGGGGGTGGCCTATAGCCTTAGGATCACAAATTGCAGACCCCTGCTTTGCCGAGCGTTATGTTAAGTTCTATCTCAAAGGACGAGTAAAGGCGACGGAGAATATTTATGAAGCAGGTTTGACACAATGCCATATTAACCAGTTAGAGCCCTTTGCTGTCCAAGCAAATTTAGTCGCCCCAATTGTTGAGAACCAAAAGCTACATGGTTTGTTAATTGCCCATCAATGTTCTAGTCCGAGGAAATGGCAGCCGTGGGAAATTGACTTTATTCGGCAAGTTGCCATCCAAGTCGGTTACAACCTTGAACATTCCTTTTTGCTGCAACAGCAACAGACAGCTGCCCAGCAAGCCACACAACTAGCTCAACAAGCCAGACAACTTAATGAGATTAGTGTCCGGATTTTGGAGTCCCTAGAGCCAGACCGAATTTTCCGCATAGCAGTAGATGAGTCCCTCAAACTCATGCAAGCGGATCGCATCGTCATCTACAGCTTCGATGAAAACTGGGATGGGGAAATTGTTGTGGAAACTGTCAAGCCTGGTTGGCCCCAAATCATCAACATGGAAACCGATGTTCCTTGTTTCCCCCCTGACTATGTAGAACCTTACCGCAAAGGCAGAGTAAGTGCGATCGCAGATGTAACTAAAGCCGGTTTAACTTCTTGCCACGAAGAGCAACTAGGAAAATGGCAAGTTAAGGCAAATGTAGTAGTGCCGATTTTGTTGAAACAAAAGCTCTATGGTTTACTCGGTGCCCATCAATGTTCTGAGACAAGGGAATGGCAGGATTCAGAAATTGAGGTCTTTAAACAAGTTGCCCTGCAAGTCGGTTACGCCCTTGAACAAGCCCTACTGATTAAACAAGTTGAACAAGCTCGCCAAACAGCAGAACAGGTTTCCATTGAGCAACGGCAACAAAAAGAAATGCTCCAAGACCAAATTGAAGCCTTCCTGGGAGAGATTGAAGGCTCCTTCTCTGGGGACCTAACAGTGCGAGCAAGAGTAACAGTAGGAGCAATGGGCACTGTAGCAGACTTTTTTAATGCCACTGTTGAAAGTCTGCAACAACTAGTGCGACAAGTGCAATCATCAGCAACTGTGGCAACCACCACTGCCAAAGAAAGTGAAAGTGACGTTAAGAGACTGGCTACTGAGGCACTGCGTCAAGCCGAAGCGATTAGCGCAGCTCTCAACCAAGTGCAAGTGATGGCAAATTCTATTCAAAGGGTTGCTGCTAATGCTCAAGCTGCCGAAATTAAGGTACAGCAAGCTAATCAGACCCTCAAATCTGGTGATCTGGCAATGGATCGCACCGTTGAGGGAATTCTGGCAATTCAGCAAACAGTGGAAGCTACTGCTCGCAAAGTAAAACGCTTAGGAGATGCTTCCCAGAAGATTTCTCGGGTAGTTAGCCTGATTAGTGACTTGGCAAACCAGACTAACCTTCTAGCATTAAATGCCTCAGTAGAAGCAACCCGTGCTGGAGAAGATGATCATGGATTTGGTTTAGTTGCCAATGAGGTGCGCAGCTTAGCAGAACAGTCTGCCAGTGCTACTCAGGAAATTGAACAAATTGTCGAAGCCATCCAAGCAGATACTAACGAAGTAGTAACAGCAATGGAAACTGGGATGGAACGGGTGCTCACTGGTACTGAATTAGTCCAAGAAACCCGTCAAACCATTGCTGACTCAACAGCGGTGAGTGCCACAATTCTACAGTTGATTGAAGAAATTGCTCAATCTGCCACAGCTCAGGCTCAAACTTCAGGGGATCTATCGAATACGATCAAGGAAGTGGCTGCGATCGCTAATCAAACTTCTGAACAATCTGTCACTGTGGCAAATTCATTTACTCAGCTACTAGGGGTAGCGGCCCAACTCCAAGATAGCGTCGCTCAGTTTAAAGTTAAGTAAGTAGGTGTTAGGTATTAGGTGTTAGGTTTTTTGTCTAATGGTCAATTAGCAATTAACAATTAAAAATTCACAATTAACAATGAGTAATGAACATTGATACCGATGACCAAGCTTATGAATTTTTTGTCCAAGAAGCCTTGGAACTGTTGCAACGCCTTGAAGAAGGTTTGCTGAGTCTCCAAACTGATCATGCCGTGCAAAAAATTCATGGACTGATGCGAGCAGCCCATTCAATCAAAGGAGGTGCAGCCTGTATTGGTTTAACCGGCATTGAAACTATCGCCCATAACTTAGAAAATGGCATTAGGGCATTGTATCAAGAGGAGACAGTCTTCGACTTGGAGTTAGAAGAGCTGCTCCTGAGAGCCTTCGATCATCTGCGAGCACCCATTATTGAACAGATTGAAACGGGTAAATATGATGCTCAGGCAGCAATAGAAAAAGCCAAGCCTGTATTTGAGCAGCTAGAGGAAAAACTGGGACATCCCCTAGCAGAATCAGCAGAATTGCCGGAAGTAGAAATGGAGGGAGATATTACCCAATTTCTCTTTACTGAAGAAGTGACTCAGGGACTCCATCGCTGGGAAACCTTGTTAGCCAATCCCCAAGCTCCAGAAATTATAGAAGATATCAAAACCCAGGCAGAGGTGTTTGCCAGTCTGGGAGAAATGTTGAACTTACCAGATTTCGTTGCGATCGCTAATACTACTCTTCAGGCTTTGCAAGCTAACCCTCAAGCCCTTGTCACCATTAGTCAACTAGCATTAGCAGACTTTCGACAAGTACAACAGGCAGTTTTAACTGATGATCACAAACAGCCAATAAATCCTAGTGAAGCGTTGGTCAAACTGACTCACAAACAGGAAAAACACGACTATCCTCCCTTTAGTGTTCTCGCTCCTTCTTCAACCCCCAGTCAAGTCCCTGATGGCGATAGCACACAAAAGGCGAACAGCGCACAATCTCCGTTAGTACCATCGCCTACTACCCAACCTAGTCAACAGACAGCTGTTCCTTCAGAATTGGCACAAACTAATGAGTCCTCAAGTACAACTGAAGATTTTTCTAATCCTATAAATAAGTCATCAGGATTCCAGTGGCTAGGTAACTTAATAAAAGGTTGGTTTCAAGGAAAACCGTCCCTAGAGACTTCATCTCTCCCTTCCCTATCAATAGAGGAGCCAACAAAGGCAGTTTTACCTGAAGCTGACAACTTGAACTCGACTGATTCTGAGAAATCATCTGTCAAAATTCCAACCTCTATTCAGAAAGAAGTAAGCCAGGAAGAACCAACTGAGATACCCCTACCTCTAGTAGACAAATCTACCCCGACTGAGTCTGATGACTTATCTGTCAACATTCCAACCTCTACTCAATCGACTTCCTCTGTCCCTATCCAGGAAGAAGTAAGCCAGGAAGAACCAACTGAGATACCTCTACCTCTAGTAGACAAATCTACCCCGGTTGAGTCTGATGACTCATCTGTAAAAATTCAACCAATAAGCAACAATCAACAACCAACTCCACCATCTTCTCCTGAGAATACCCCTTCCCTGACTAAAGAACAGGTTGAGCACAAGGAACAAGCAGAGGCAGCTGTCCGTACAAAAGACAGCTCAAAACGACCTCTAGGGGTACGAGTCGATATCAATCGCCTTGATATAATTAATAATTTAGTAGGAGAGTTAGTAACTCAAGATAATAGTTTTCTACTACAAGTTCAACAGAATAAAGCAACATTAGAGTCTTTGAAAAGATGGTTTCATCGCTTCAATAAACTAGCAAATAAACTGCAAAATATTCAAAATATTCCGCCTGAAAGTCAAATTAACAAATTAGAAGATTCTGGTTTTTTCAATGAACAGACTCCAAATTATCCAGAACAGATTATAGTCGAAGAAATTGCTCAACTAGGAGAAGTTATTCAAGATATAGAATTACTGCATCGACAAAATCAACAAATTATCAAAAAAAGGCAACAAACCCTCAAACAAGTTCAAAATAATCTTCTGCAAGCCCGAATGCTAAATGTAGGAGAATTACTGAACCGCTTTCCGCGGACGATTCGGGATCTGTCAGCCAAACAAAAAAAACAGGTCAAGTTAGATTTAATTGGTAAAAACACCTTAATTGAAAAGGCAATTCTAGAAAAGCTTTACGATCCATTAGTGCATTTAGTCAGGAATGCTTTTGACCACGGTATTGAATCTCCGGAACTACGGAAACTCTCCGGTAAATCTCCTCAAGGAACAATTACTCTTAAAGCTTACAAACGGGGAAATTATACTTATATAGAAGTGGAAGATGACGGTCAAGGAATTGATATAGAAAAAATTCGCTTCACTGCTGTAGACAAGAAACTAATTTCTAGTAATGAAGCGGCACAGATGTCAAAAAATCAATTATATAATCTACTATTTACGCCTGGTTTTTCCCTCTCGCAGGAAATTAGTGAATTATCGGGTCGAGGGATGGGTTTAGAGGCAATGCTTCTGCAAATTGAGGCATTGAAGGGGAGTGTCACTGTTATGTCTGAGTTAGGTCAAGGCACAACCTTTACCTTGCGTTTGCCCTGGACTTTAACAATTACTAAACTGTTAGTGTTTCGGGTAAAAGGTAATTTACTAGCGATTCCCGTAGATACAATTACCAGCATTTTGTCAGTTACGGCTAATGATATCAAAAGTCGTGCTCGTGTTAAGGGACACCAAGTTTATAACTGGCAAGGAAAAATAGTGCCCATAGTCCAGCCTATTTTTTCGGCTTACCATTATCCATCTAGATCACTAACTCCAATAGCTCTAGCGGGAAGTCTACCCCTACACTATAGACAACGGACAGTTACCACCCGGAAGCATCCTAAAACTCAGCAACCTTCTGGAAAAGTGATGCTACTGCTAGTTTCTCAGGGTTCTGATACAATTGCCCTGAAAATTGACCAAATGTTGATGGAACAGGATTTGGTTATTAAACCTTTTGATAAGGCACTGACCGCACCATCTTACTTCTATGGCTGCACAATTTTGGGGGATGGTCGTCTAGTACCGGTGTTAGATGGACCAGCTTTGGTAGAACGAGTATTAAGTGTAGACATTAATGAGGCAACGCCATCACCAACAGCCCCAATTAGTCAGGAGCATCCCTTAGTAACATCAGCTCGATCCCTTAGAGAGCAACGAGGAAGTCTTGAAAAACTTGAGACAATAGCGAGTCAGATTAAACCTGCTCCCAAACCAACTCTACCAACTATTCTAGTCATTGATGATTCCCTCACCACTCGTCAAACTATCTCTTCAACCTTGCAAAAAGCTGGATATCCTGTTATTCAAGCCCAAAATGGTGCAGATGGACTAGCCCAACTTCAGCAACATCCTCAGATTCAGGGAATCATCTGTGATGTAGAAATGCCCCAAATGAATGGTTTTGAATTTCTCCGTAGCTGTCGCAAGCAATTTCCAAAAGATGAGCTACCAATTTTGATGCTAACATCTCGCACGAGTGAGCGATATCGTCAGTTCGCTAAGCAGTTGGGCGCTAATAGCTATTTAACCAAGCCTTATTTAGCTCAGGAATTAGTTACTACTTTAAGTAATTGTCTCAGGCTAAATTCCTAAGAAAGAAGGAGTTCAAGAGTTTGAGTAAACCCCAATTAGCGATCGCAAATTCCTTAATGAAAGATATCAATCAACCTGCCTAGCTCTTATATCAAGTTCGGTTGAATACTTACATTAGGGCTTGCTGTATAAGTGTGGAAGCTATGGCATACTTGGCTTTCAATGATTTTTTGACCAAGCCTTGTGCAAGGAAATGGTCTATAGAAGCTTATTTTCCTTGCACTTTGATGGGAAATCCCTGAGTAACCTTGGGGAATGGAAGTGCTCACCCACGAGGATAAATGCTTCATTCCTTCTTACTTGTTACTTGTTACTTGTTACTTGTTACTTGTTACTTGTTACTTGTTACTTGTTACTTGTTACTTGTTACTTGTTACTTGTTACTTATTCAGCAAACCCTAAATACTTACTGGACAGCTATTATTGCCATTCGTTATATGAGTAATTTTTAACTATTATTTTGTTCCAAACATACTCGATATTTGGAACAAAAAACGTTAATTATGCTATAATTAAATTAGTTCTAGTTAAGCACAAATTAAGTTATTAAAGAGCAGCCATTGGCTGATAATTAATGGCACAGAAAATACCGATATAATCTGTAGTTATTCACCACTATGTCCGAGCAATCCAAACCAGCACAGCAAAGTACTTCAACCTTGGAAGAAATCCGCGCCGCGCGGTTAGAGAAAGTTGAACAACTTAAAACATTAGGTCTTAATCCTTATGCTTATCGTTGGGAGTCTACCCACCATGCTGCAGAACTCCAGGAAAAATTTGCTGAGTTAGCTAATGGTGAAGAAATAAATTTGGAAGTTGCGATCGCAGGTCGCATCTTAGCACGGCGCGTCTTCGGCAAACTAGCTTTCTTCAATCTTCAGGACGAAACAGGCACAATTCAGCTGTATTTGGAGAAGAAACGCATCGGTACCAAGATGGCAGATGTACCTAATGCCTTTAACCACCTCAAGCAGTTGACAGATATTGGGGACATTCTGGGAGTTAAGGGAACTATTAAGCGTACCGAAAAAGGGGAATTATCAGTATATGTCAGCGAATACACCATGCTGACAAAATCTCTGTTACCCTTACCGGATAAGTGGCATGGTCTTACAGATACAGAAAAGCGCTACCGTCAGCGTTATGTTGACCTGATTGTTAATCCTACTGTACGGGAAACCTTTCGCCGCCGTGCTCAAATCACTGCAGCTATTCGCCGCTATTTAGAAGAGCAAGACTTTATTGAAATCGAGACACCCGTTTTCCAGAATGAACCAGGAGGAGCTGATGCTCGTCCTTTCATTACCTACCACAACACCCTAGAGATGGAGTTGTACCTGCGGATTGCTACAGAATTGCACCTCAAGCGGTTAATTGTTGGTGGATTTGAAAAAGTCTTTGAGTTAGGCAGAATTTTTCGTAATGAGGGAGTTTCGACTCGCCACAATCCTGAATTCACAATGATTGAGGCTTATCAAGCCTATGCTGACTACCATGATATGATGCAGCTAACGGAGAATCTGATTAGTCATGTTGCTCAAACCGTCTTAGGAAGCTTAAAAATTACCTATCAAGGTGAAGCAATTGATTTAACTCCCCCTTGGCGCAAGATAACGATGCATGAATTGGTAAAGGAGCAAACAGGTTTAGATTTCCAGCAGTTTGAAAACCTTGATGCAGCCAAAGCTGAGGCTCGGAAAGTAGGAGTTGAGAACTTAGAAGAATGTCAATCCCTTGGTAAACTCCTCAACGAAACCTTTGAGCAGAAGGTAGAGGAAACCCTAATTCAGCCTACCTTTGTACTGGATTACCCTGTCGAAATTTCTCCCCTTGCCAAGCCTCATCGCTCGGAGTCTGGTTTGGTAGAGCGCTTTGAACTGTTCATTACCGGACGAGAGACGGCAAATAGCTTTTCTGAGTTAACTGATCCTATCGATCAAAGAACCCGCCTGGAAGCTCAAGCAGCGAAGAAAGCTGCTGGAGATTTAGAGGCTCAAGGCGTTGATGAAGATTTTCTGACAGCTTTAGAACATGGTATGCCTCCTACAGGCGGTTTAGGGATAGGCATCGATCGCTTAGTGATGCTACTAACCGATTGTGCCAGTATTCGAGATGCGATCGCATTTCCGTTGCTCAAGAGTTCGAGCGTAGTGATTAAATCTTTTGACTATGATGAACCGACTCAAATCCTGCGAGTGGAATTCAATAGTGGCAGTGTTTACAAGTATCAAGATGTACCCGATAGTGTATATCAAGGTCTAAAGAGTGCGCCATCTGTAGGTCAATATTTTAACTCCCATATTCGGGAAAAATACGGTCATGACCGAGAGTTTTAAGACTTAAGGGACTTGTATACTTAAAAAAAGCGACATTTCGTCCAACTCCTTCAATGGGTTGGACGAAATGTTGCCCCGCCCCTTTGTCATTAGTCATTAGTCCTTTGTCCTTTGTACTAATGACTCACCGTTCGCTTATTTTGTCTAGTGGTTAGGAAAAATTGCGATACGCTATATATAGTGTATTTCACCGATTTCCAAAACAAATCCAGATTAAGCGATCGCCGATAATCCAATAAACACATTTTGTAAAATTTGTCAAGCAACTTAACCGTAACCTGGAATCCCCATTCCTTCGTGACAATTTCTCTAACTCGTTTTCAAATGGGCGAACGGTGAGTAACGAGTAACAAGCTTTGAGTTAATCTCAACGAATTAGGGCTTGCTGTATAAGTGTGTAAGCTATACCATACAGTGCTTTCGAGCATTTATTTGCCGAATAAGTGCAAGGTTTTTGAGCGAAAAGGTACAATTTCCTTGCACCTTAGCGTGGAAAATCCCTAACACCTACCACCTCTTTCCCTCACCTAACACCTAACACCTAACACCTAATACCTAATACCTATTCTTTCCCCGAAATTTACAACTTATTCAGCAAGCCCGAATTAGTATTATTTTCAAGTTTTTAACGGGACTGACGGGGCTCGAACCCGCAACTTCCGCCGTGACAGGGCGGTGCTCTAACCAATTGAACTACAGTCCCAAATTTTCGAGCCGTTTATAATTATTACTCTAATTAGCTAATTTGTCAACTCCTTTTGAAAAGAAGGCAGAAGTTATAGTGCTTCGCGCTGGGGAAGGGGAAAAACTAGGGAGTAGGGAGCAGGGAAGAATCTACTTTCATCACCTGGTGGTGAAAAAAATTTTTTCATTGAGACTGCCCTCTGCCCCCTGCCTCCTGCCTTCCTATACTAAGGAGCTAAAGCATTACCGCGCAGTAAGCTACCAACAGTTTTGGCAGTAATCTTCATCTGAATCAGAGGATTTGCTGGTACGACTGTTTTGTAGAGATAGCTATCGAAGGTGAGCTTCTGAACATCCTTATCAGCACACATTTCTACAAAAGCTTCACGGGTAGCATCGGTGCGATAGAAGACTCTTTGCAGAATATCCAGTACCTTATAAGTCATGCCGTACTTCTTATCCCAGCGCTTCAAATAAAGCTTGAGATCATCTTCTGTGGGAATGCGAGTACCACCGTTGGAGGTTTCGACAATGGTTTCGGCACACATTCTGGCTGATTTCGCAGCAAAGTAAATCCCTTCACCAGAAGACTTAGTAACTGTACCAGCGGCATCTCCTACTAAAGCTACCCTACCCCGAACTCGACGTGGTCTGGGATGCTCTGGAATGGGATGAGCTTCTACTTTGATGATTTCTCCCCCTACCAGCTTACTAGCCGCACGGGCGCGAATACCAGCTTGCAGCTGTTTGATTTTGGCTTGGTTCACCTTCATGGTGCCAGTACCAACAGCAACGTGGTCATATTTAGGGAACACCCAAGCGTAGAAGTCTGGGGAAACATCATCACCTACATACATTTCTGCTAGGTCTTCGTAATATTCCATCATATTACCTGGCAGACGAATCCGCTCTTGGAAAGCGATCGCATAATTGTAATCACCAGCATCAATTGCCTTGGCAACCCGAGAATTGGCTCCATCGGCTCCAATTACCAAGTCTACCTTCAGAGTTTTTTGCTCTCCCTTGGCACTACCGTTGGAATGATCAGCATAGTGAAGGGTATAAGGTTCGGTGTTACTTGTCGGAATTTCTAGTTTATGGACTGTGCCGTTAATTAGGTTAGCTCCTAACTCAGCAGCACGATTACGCATGAAGCCATCCAGCACTTCACGGCGACACATACCAATATATTCATCTTCTTTGATGAGATTAATATCGACCTCGACATTAGAGGGCGAGATCATCTTCATCTTTCTTACTCGCCGATCAATAATTTCTGGCGGTAGTTCAAACTCGCTTACCATACACAGCGGAATTGCACCGCCGCAGGGTTTAGCATTATCGAGCTTGCGCTCAAATAGATAAGTTTCGATTCCAGCTTTTACCAAAATCTCGGCAGCCGAAGAACCTGCAGGTCCTGACCCAACAACTGCAACCCTTAGTGCTGGCATGTTGTCTCCCAATCTTTTTAGAGTTACGGAGTGCATCGTATCATGTCCCTTTGGCTGATCTGAGCAATACCTGGGAATATGGGGTCAAGTTGAAATACAGCTTAACAACTTTGCGCAATATAAGTTCATAATTACTGGTGTAAGCGATCGCTTTTTAGGGAATAGGGAATGGGGAATGGGGAATTGGGAATTGGGAAATAATCCAGCAGTTAACAATATACGAAAAAGCAGATACCATGATCCTTACTCCTGCCATCTGCCTCCTTTACAATGAACCTACCTCCATCAAGCCGATTACAGTTAACTCCAGATTTGAATATTTGCCGTATCTTGAATGGCATGTGGCAAGTGTCTGGTGGTCATGGACGCATCAACCCTAAAATAGCAATTCAGAGTATGTTCGATTATCTGGATGCTGGCTTTACTACTTGGGATTTGGCAGATCATTATGGCCCAGCAGAAGATTTTATTGGAGAATTTAGGCGTCAATTAGTTGCAATCCGTGGACAGGAGGCTCTTTCTAACGTCCAAGCTTTTACCAAATGGGTACCTAGACCTGGGAGAATGACTAGGCAGGTGGTAGAAAAAAACATTGATATCTCCCTGAGAAGGATGGGAGTAGAAAGCCTCGACTTGATGCAATTCCACTGGTGGGAATACCGGGATAAAAATTACCTGGATGCCCTTAAGTATATGGCGGAACTGCAAGAGGAAGGTAAGATTAAGCACCTAGCTTTGACTAACTTTGATACAGAGCACCTCAAAATCATCACTGAAGCAGGTATCAAAATTATCGCCAATCAGGTGCAGTTTTCCCTCATCGATCGTCGTCCTGAAGTGAATATGGTGCAGTTTTGTCAGCAAAATGGTATTAAACTGTTTGCCTACGGTACTCTTTGTGGTGGCTTATTAAGTGAAAAATATCTGGGGCAACCGGAACCACGAGGAGGAATGCTTGCTACCGTTAGCTTGAGGAAATATAAGAATATGGTGGATGCTTGGGGTGGTTGGAGTTTATTTCAAGAATTGTTAGCCACACTCCAGGAAATTGCTGATAAATATGGGGTAAGCATCTCTAATGTGGTAGTTCGTTATATTCTTGATAAACCAACAGTAGCGGGCGCTATTGTTGGTGCAAGGCTAGGAATATCAGAGCATATAGAAGATAATGCCAGGATATTTGATTTGATGCTAGACGAGTCAGATTACAAACAACTTGATGCTGTACTGAGCAAGTCAAGGGATTTGTACCAGCTAATTGGTGATTGTGGTGATGAATATCGGAGATAGGGAATTTGAGAAGCTCAATGCTTACTATTAATAGCAATAAAGCTATAGTTTGTTAACCGCTCCTATTGGCGTGACACGACTAAAACAGTAGGTTGGGTGGAACGAAGTGAAACCCAACACAGTGTACACCGGGGTGTTGGGTTACGCTATCGCGACCCCCAACCTACCTATCGCACCATATTAGTACTAGCCACTATGAAACTAGCGATCGCTCAACTCAATCCTACTATCGGTGACCTTACTGGTAATGCTCAACAAATTTTGGAGGCTGCCAATAATGCGTTTAATCAAGGTGTTCGTCTTTTGCTGACACCAGAACTCTCCTTGTGCGGCTATCCTCCTAGAGACTTGCTGCTCAACCCCAGTTTTGTGGCAGCAATGACAACCCAAGTACAACAGTTGGCGCAGCAGTTACCACCGGAAGTAGCAGTATTGGTGGGAATTGCTACGCCGAATTCCACCGCTAATGCAGCTGGAGGTAAATCTTTATTTAATAGTATTGCTCTACTCGAACAGGGAGAAGTGCAGCAGGTTTTTCATAAACGCCTCTTGCCAACCTACGATGTTTTTGATGAACACCGCTACTTTGAACCAGGATTGCAGAGTAATGCTTTTACTCTAGATGGGGTAGGTATCGGTGTTACCATCTGTGAAGACTTGTGGAATGATGAAGAGTTTTGGGGGAAACGTAACTATCAAGTCAATCCCATCGCTGATTTAGCTCAGCAGGGGGTAGATATTCTCGTCAATCTTTCTGCTTCTCCCTACAGTACTGGTAAGCAGCAAGTGCGGGAAGCTATGTTGCGCCACAGTGCAAGGCGTTATCAGCAAACTATTCTTTACGCCAATCAGGTGGGGGGTAATGATGATTTGATGTTTGATGGTAGCAGTGTAGCCTTTAACCAATCCGGTGAGGTGGTAGCCCGAGCCTGTGCCTTTGATTCAGACTTAGTAATTTTGGAATTTGATGAAGAAAGGCGAGACTTACTACCAGGAAAGATTTCCCCTTCTCCTACTAGCATTGATGAGGAAATTTGGTTAGCCTTAGTCCTTGGTGTTCGAGACTATAGTCATAAATGTCGCTTTAATAAAGCGGTAATTGGTTTGAGTGGGGGTATTGATTCGGCATTAGTTGCCGCGATCGCAACAGCAGCTTTAGGTAAGGATAATGTTTTGGGTATACTGATGCCCTCTCCTTACAGTTCTGACCACTCTATCAAAGATGCTCAAGACTTGGGTAAAAACTTGGGTATCAATACTCAAATTATCCCAATTGGGGACTTGATGCAAAGTTATGACCAAACCTTAGAACCCTTATTTACTGGTACAGAATTTGGTCTTGCTGAGGAGAATATTCAAGCCCGGATTCGGGGTAACTTATTAATGGCGATCGCTAATAAATTTGGCTATTTGCTTCTGTCTACTGGGAATAAGTCAGAAATGGCAGTGGGTTACTGTACCCTCTACGGGGATATGAATGGTGGATTAGCCGTAATTGCCGATCTCCCCAAAACTCAAGTTTACTCTCTATGTCAATGGCTTAATTCCGTAGCACAGCAAGAGATTGCTCTCAATCATCAAAATGAGCAAATAGCTAATAATCGGCTATCAGCAATTACTAATCACCAAGGAGAAATTATTCCTACTAATATTCTGGTGAAACCTCCGAGCGCTGAACTTAAACCAGATCAAGTTGATCAAGATTCTTTACCTTCCTATGAAGTCCTAGATGATATTTTGCACCGACTGATTCATGAACACCAATCAGCTGAGCAAATCATCACAGCTGGTCACGATTCCACTATAGTTGATAAAATTATCCGACTGGTAACAAGGGCAGAATTTAAGCGCCGACAAGCACCTCCAGGATTAAAGATTACAGATCGAGCTTTTGGGACTGGCTGGAGGATGCCTATTGCTAGTCGTTCGGTAACAGTAACTACTCAGCAGGTTCGACAATCAGTTAAGACCAAATAGAGATAAGTTGGTTATCTGTTATTTGTCATTGGTCATTTGTCATTGGTCATTCCCAATTCCCAATTCTTCATTCTTCATTTGAATTAGTCTAGTATAATATGCGGAACGATAAGCTTTGACGCATCCAATTTGCACGTTTTGACTGACGCGGAGACGCGGAGAGGGATTAGGCGCTTTAAAATATGCAATATAAATGCGAATTAGCTTAGAACACTAAACTAATTCGCTGTACGATGATATTTTCTCCGATGATAATCACTCCTGGGGTACATAAGCCACGTGAAAGTCGGCTGACCGTAATACTTAATAGTTTCCGTATCGTGGGACTGCTAATTCTCACAGTCCTAGCCTTATTGGTTACATCACCAGCAACGGCCAATGCACAAGAAGTCGTTCTTGAATTTGGTGAGTTTGGTGGTCAGCAAGGAGAGTTTCTTGCCGCTTCAGGTATCAATGTTGATCAAGACGGTAACATCTTTATTGCTGATCGCTCGCGTAACAAAATCCTAAAATTTGATGCTGAGGGTGAGTTCCTTGATGAGTCACCCTCCTTTTTCGATATTGATGTTGACCTTAATCCACCCCTCTCTTTTGATCAAGTCAGTGACGTAGCCCTAGATACAGAGGGTAGAATTTACGCGGCGAATGAAGATGATGCTGAAATTGTAGTTTTAGACTCCGACTTCAATCCATTATTCAACTTTGGAGGAGGATGTGAAAGTCCTGCACTTCCGGGAGAAAGCTGTAGTGATCCAGATGGTGATGGTCCGTTAGAAATCGGTGATGGACAGTTTAATAAGGTATCCGGTATCGCCTTTGATCCATCGGGTAGAATAGTGGCTATGGATTCAAGTGCTCAATCATCCAGTAGTAATCGGGTTCAGATCTTCGATCTCAATGGTAATTTCCTCTTTAAATTCGGTACTGGTGGCTCAGGAAATGGTCAGTTTGAAATTCCTTCAGGAGTAGATGTAGATTCTGCGGGAAATATTGTCGTAGCAGATACTGGAAATCACCGAATTCAAGTCTTTGATGCTGACGGAAATTTCCTGCAAGCTTTTGGCAGCGAATGTCAGCTGTTATCCAATACAGGGTGTAGTGATCCTGATGGTGATGGTCCCTTAGAAGTGGGTGATGGACAATTTTATTTACCAAGCGATGTCACCGTTGACTTCGCCGATAATATCTATGTCACTGATTCTAATGGTCGTGTACAGATTTTTGACAATCAGGGAAACTTTATTGGTAAATTTGATGTTCCTAATAATAATGGTATTGCGATCGATAATCTAGGACGGGTTTATGTAACGAGTCCTACTACTGTGCGGGTTTATGAAATAGATAGTGATGGAGATGGCTTGTTGGATCTATGGGAACAAGCTGGAATCGATATTGATGGCGATCATGAAATTGACCTTGATCTTCAGTCTTTGGGTCAAGATTTTAACGGCAATGCAATTACTCCCGATTCCAACCATAAAGATATTTTTGTTGAAATTGACTATTTCGACTGCAATCAACCAGGCAGTGATTGTGTTCCAGGAGATATTCACTCTCATCAGCCGATGACGGCAGCGCTGGAGACAGTGCGCCAAGCGTTTGAAAATGCACCTGTTTCTAATCCCGACAACATTGACGGTATTAATCTGTGGGTTATCCGAGACGAAGCGCTTTCCCATCAACTCAATTGTGATCTTGACGATGGCTGTTTTGATGGGATTAAAACGACTAACTTTGGTACACCATCAGAACGGAATGATCCCAATACTATTGCCGCAAAAAAATTAGTTTTTCATTACAATCTCTGGGTACACGATAAAGGAACAAAAAGCGATGGCACTCAGAATACAAGTTCTGGTGAAGCCGATGGTGAAGCAGGAATAAGTGGTGATGACTTGATTGTTTCTTTAGGTACTAACTGGAACCAAGGAACCACTGAAGAACAAGCGGGAACCTTTATGCATGAACTCGGACATAATTTAGGACTTGGGCATGGTGGGGGAGATAACGAAAAAAATTGTAAGCCCAATTACCTCAGTGTGATGAGTTATACGTTTCAAACCGTTGGTCTTCAACCGACTGGTACAACGGGACTTCCCTCTATCGCTATTTTTGATTATTCTCGCCAAGCCCTACCCGCTTCTGGAACCCTTAATGAAAGCAGCTTAGATGAAATGATTGGCATACAGGATAGCGGGTTTGATACTTTCTATGGACCTCCTATAGATCGTGATGGAACAGACAATAATGGCGATGGAGACATAACTGATGATTTTCTGGTTGGTCAAGGGATTGGACCGATCAATTGGGATAATGACGATTTGAACCAGATCAGTAATTCTGTCAACGCAGACATCAACAATCTTGAGATTCCCCGATGTGGGCTTAATAGCAGTAACAATCCCAACTCTACACCAGGAGAAGTGTTAGACGGCTTTGATGATTGGAATAATCTTTTGTTTAACTTTCGGGAATCCGAACTCTTTGCTGAGGGCGTTCATGAAGGCTCGACAGACACTGATGAATTAGATTTCGAGACTGCTGAGAGAATTAAAACTAGTATTTGGCGCTCCAAAGGCGGAGACAAGTTTGAGTATAGTGCCAAGCTGATCTGTGGTAAACAGAAAAAAACAAACGATATGCGCCTTGCTCGTGGATTTTATACAACTGCGATTAATGTACATAATCCCGACCGGGAAAACGTTCAATTCTTCAAAAAGCTAGCTTTAACCTATCCACCTAAAGAACAAAAGCCCGGACAAGTGTTCCCCATTGCCCTAGACTCTCTTGCACCTGATGAAGCACTAGCGGTTGATTGTACAAACATTTTACAGGAAGTATTTGATGGCAAGTTTCCTGAACCTTATATTAAAGGTTTTGTCGTCATCCAAAGTCCAAAAAGCCTAGATGTGTCGGCTGTTTACACAACGGCATCATTAAATTGGAAAGGAAAGGCAAGCAAGCAAAGCGGCATTGATGTAGAACAAATTCGAGAACGAGTTCGAGAGTTGCCAGAAGAAGTAGAATTGACTGATTTAGTTCCCCTCGCCCCTTTACCTCCCCCTCCCTTTGATCAAGAGTTTGGGGTTCAGTTACCTGAGGGAACTCCAGGTTCGCTTTTCTGCGCTTCCTCTCTTCCTCAAGGTGGAGCATCTCAATCCATAAGCGTTACTGTCAGTAATCAAGGATTAGCAACAGCAAATCTTTCAATGACAGAGGCTGATTTTTTCTTGTTGGATGAACAAATGTTAATGGCAACCCCATCACTAGAGCCAGGTGAAGTAGTGACACTAGATTTCGACATCCCTCAAGGTTGCTACAGTGCTGGTAATGGAAGCTGCGAGTTTAGATTAACAGTAGATGCTGGAGCTCAGAACGGTGTAGTTCCTGAATCGAATGAGGACAACAATAGCGTCGAAAGTCGTTGTCTTGCTCCCGCTGGTTAGGTTGATAATCGACTCCTGCCAAAGACACTGTTATGACTTACACTCCCACAAAACCTCTCACCTTTGATGAATTTATTGCCCAATACGGCGATGACTTTCGCTACGAATTAGCCGATGGAGAACTCATTGAGATGGAAGCAACAGGGCCCCACGAAACTGTTGGCGGCAAACTTACTATCCAAATCGGTATTGCGATTACAAATGCTCAGCTTCCGTGGTTTATTCCCCGCACTTGCCTCATTCAGCCCCTTGCCGATGTTGCCACTGCTCGCCGCCCCGACATTGTAGTTCTCGATGAAACCAGGTTGGCTAGGGAACCCCTATGGCAACGAGAACCCGTAATTACCTTAGGTTCTTCCATCAAACTGATAGTCGAAGTAGTCAGCACCAATTGGGAAACTGACTATGCTCGCAAGGTTGAAGAATACGCGCTGCTCGGCATCCCTGAATATTGGATTGTTGATTTTCGAGGATTAGGAGGAACTGCCTTTATTGGCAAACCTAAACAGCCTACGTTCACTGTCTGTCAACTGGAGGTGGACGAGTATCGCCAGCAACAGTATAGATTGGGAGATGCGATCGCATCTCCCCTCTTCCCTGCTTTACAACTTCGATTAGATGACGTTCTTCCTCGATAATTTTCAAGGGTAATTTCGCTGAAAACAGATAACTTTATGGTTCAACGGATAGAGGAAATACTCGGTACTACAATTACAGAATATACGCCCAACGCTATCAAATTTGAGGGCTTGTCTTTGGAAACCTTACAACAGATTATTGAAGAGGGATACACCACACTCTCGGCAAATTTTAATGCTGCTCCATCAGTGGGTTCATTCATCGAATTTGGTCAGTACTGCCAGAGAAGCGGAGTAATGGCAATCTTTGATGGAATTGCATTTGCCGACAAAGAAGCTTCAAATTTGGTTGTTGATACGATAACAGTTATTGGCGTAAAAGACTTGAATTTTGCTGGGGAATTTGTACAATTTGTTTGGGGTTGCGATGAAATGGAAATTAGTTCCCAAAAATTATATGCTTGGTGGGATTAAGGAAATGACACCGCTTGTTTCGCTTATTGCGTTTATTTTGTTAAACATTTATGATCGATAGTCAACGGATGCAAGCCTTTGTGAACTCGCTGCTAAGGCTCAAGAGTTAAATAGGGGCTATTTTAGAGAATAGCGCATGGCAAAAGACATCTACCACAATAGGGTAAGAACTGCCTTGGAGAAAGACGGGTGGACAATTACAGATGAACTGTTCCGACTCACAATTGGCTCTCGCTCAGTCTACATCGATTTAGGAGCAGAAAAACTCATAGCTGCTGAAAAGGCAGGTCGTAAAATTGCTATTGAAATCAAAAGTTTTTTAAGTCCATCACCAGTCAATGACTTAGAAAGTGCATTAGGTCAATATATTCTTTATCGAGATGCTCTGAAACGCTCACAATCAGAACGCATTCTTTATCTGGCTATTTCCAATGAAGTCTATTTAGATTTTTTTCAAGAAGAAATTGCGCAAATGGTAGTAGAAAGCCAACAGCTGAAATTGATTATTTTTGATTCTAATAAAGCGGAGGTTGTAAAATGGATAGATTAGATCAATATCGAGACATTATTCAACGTATCCTAGAAACACACCATCGAATCCCCTACAGTCACGGACAAATTGAGAGTAAATTGATAATTGATAGCGATCGCAATAATTTCGTACTGATGAATGCAGGTTGGGACGGCAAACGCAGAATTCACGGTTGTGTTGTTCATGTCGAAATAATTGACGGTAAAATCTGGATTCAAAGAGACGGCATAGAAGATGGAATTACTGATGAACTTGTCGCCGCTGGAGTGAGCAAAGACAAAATCGTTTTGGCATTCCATCCACCCTACGTGCGACAGCATACTGGATATGCCATTGCTTAAAATTCGAGAGCATCTCATTTACTTTTCTTAATATAGGTCAGTTTTTCATACCAAACCTACTTAGATAAGTAAGAGCGATCGCTCTTCTTTTAAGTTAGAGTTTAAAGGTGTTATAGTACAGTCTTTAATAGAACACTTAACAATTGATGCAAGAGCGTTCGGGTGCTGCGGGTGGAAGTTGGCAAGTAATTGATGAAGTATTGGATTCAAATGTTGTGCGACAGCAGGATAATCTATCATGTGCTCCAGCTTGTGGTGAAATGCTGCTTCAAGAGCGAGGGATTAGTGATGTTACTCAAGCAGTGATTGCTGCTGAAACGGGAGTGCCTGTAGATGTGAGATATCTAGCTGTTGTACTGAATAAATTAGCTCCAAGTAAGATTGGCGTATGGCGTGGTGGTAATTTTGGGGTTGAGCTAGCAGAAATGCCAATTCTTCTTGAAAGATTAATTACAAAGGGTTCCTGGGCAGCAGAAATGAAAGAATTTGGCAATCCTCTTGCTCATTTAGTGGTTGTTGACGGATTTGATAAGGCTGGAAGGTTACTGATTCGAGATCCTTGGCATGGCACTAGGTATAAAATGGAGAAAGTAGAGTTTTTGAATTATTGGAATACAAGAGGTCTTTACCTGGAGAACAACTGATGAAGGCAAGTGTGATTTCAATTCAGCCTCTAGAAGGAACAAATCAATTTCAAGTTCTCATGTTAATTGGTAATAACCATAAGCAATTTACTTTTACGGTTGAGCAGCCTCAGCAAGAATCCTTTGCTGTTATTGGTGGAGATATTGATTTCTGTAAGTTTTTCAGCTTTAATCAACATATATCAGCTAAAGTAGGGGATTTAGTCGGGCAAGTTGATAGAGGTCAAATCATTAAATTACCTGTGGCTGTGGGTGATTTTTATACTCCAGAAGTAGCAATAGAGCAGCAAAAGCGTTTCCGTTCAAGGGATGACATGTTCAACAAGCAGCCAGTAGCTGAATAAGTAGGGCTTGCTGAACGAGTGTAGAAGCAATGTCAGACAGTGCTTTCAAGGATTTTGTAGGCGAAATAAATGCAAGGAAATTGCATCTTTGGCCTCAAAAACCTTGCACAATTGAAGAAAATCCCGCTTGCTTTACATCGATTATCACTCTGGAACTGTTCCCTGTTCCCCGTTCCCTGTTCCCTCCTCTTTCTGCCAGACTGTTTCCGACTTATTCAGCAAGCCCTAACAATTAACAAGGAATGAAGCATTTATCCTAGTTTTGAGCACTTGCATTATATGAAGTGGGATTTATAGCCTCATTATTCAAAAAATCATAAGTTCTCCCTTATCTCTCCATCTCCCCACACTCCCCACACTCTCTTCTCTTACCACGGGCTGCCTATCATCGTGAAAGCTGCCCAGTAATAGGGATGGGATAACTTTTGATTGCCCCGTGCTGCCATTTCTGGTGGTAAAGGTATCTCCCCTAGTTGTTCTAGCCCTTGCAGTTTACCGTTTTCCAGACGGATTTTTCCTTCTGGAGTTTAGACTAAATCCCATTTTTACACCATATATGGTGGTTATCAACTGATAAATTACTCTATATATGGCGTATTTTTTGAGTTAGTCTAAACTCCAATTACTAGCTCCTCTTTAAGTTCACCTTCCCAAGGAGAACCATCTGCTGACTCCAAAACAAACCCAGCATCCTGGATCATCTTGAAATCATTGGCTGCAGCTTGACCTGCTGTGGTTAAATAGTCACCAATGAAGATGGAATTTGCTGGATAGAGTCCAAGAGGTTGGAGAGACTGGAGGTGTACTTCTCGCCCTCCAGCAATTCGGATTTCCTGTGCCGGGAGCAGGAAGCGGAAAAGACAGAGAATGCGTAAGCAGCGGCGGGGGTTGAGTTCTCGTACCTCGGCTAAGGGAGTTCCTGGGATAGGAATCAGAAAGTTGATTGGGACACTAGTTACTTCGAGTTCCCGCAAAGCAAATGCTAGATCAATGACATCTTCATCTGATTCTCCCATACCGAGGATGCCTCCACAGCAAGTAGTGATTCCTGCGGTTTGCACATTTTTGATTGTTGCTACCCGATCATTGAAAGTATGGGTAGTGCAGATTTGGGAATGGTAGTTTTCTGAGGTGTTGAGGTTATGATTTACCCTGTCTACTCCTGCTTCTGCTAAGCGGTGTGTCTGCTCTTCACTCAATAGCCCTAGGCAAGCACAAACTTTGAGTTCGTATTTTGCCTTCACTTCCCGCACTGCCTCTAGAACCTTGGTGAAGACGAACTCGTTGGGAGAGCGCCCAGAGATCACAAAACAGAAAGTTCCTGCCTTTAATTCCTGGGCTCGTTCAGCAGCACTGAGGATTTTTTCTTGGGCTAGCAGAGGATACTTGGCAATCTCTGCTGTGGAGATTTTGGATTGGGAGCAGTAGTTACAATCTTCTGGACACAAACCACTCTGAGCATTGAGGAGGAAGTGGAGCCGCACCCGATTTTCCCAGTAGTGATGGCGCACTCGGTAGGCAGCAGCTAGCTGTTCGAGAAGAACTACATCGGGGGCATGTAGTACAGCTAGGGCTTCCTCTCTCGTAAGTCGCTCACCTGCCAGGGAACGCTCAGCTAGGAGGTTCCAGTTGGGAAGGCTCTTCGGGCATTGGCTCATGATCGGTTATTGGTTGTTGGTTTTTGGTTGTTTGTTGTTTGTACCAAAAATCTGTAACTAATAACAAACTAAAGCAGAACTTACCTAGCTACACCATATATAGGGCTTGCTGAATAAGTCGTAATTTTCGGGTTCCATAGGTGTTAGGTGTTAGGTGAGGGAAAGAGGTGGTAGGTGTTAGGGATTTTCCACAAGTGGTGCAAGGTTTTTGAACTAAAAGATACCATTTCCTTGCACTTGGGCTCGAAAAAAATGATTGAAAGCCTTGTATTGCATAGCTTCCACACTTATACAGCAAACCCTACATAGAGTTAAAGGTGCGTTATGCTACGCTAACACACCCTATAAATAGAGGCTTTGCCTAAGTCCTGTAAAGGCAAGGCAATTGTCATCCTGTAAATTCCAGACTTAAACACCTACTAAGGTTAAGCCCAAACGTTCCTCAATGATGGGTAACAATTTTTGGCTTTCTTCCACCAATTGGGAATTCTTGGGCAAACTAGCAAATTTACTATTCAAAATCTTAATTGCTGTTTGAGCTAGATTGCGTATGGCTATCTCTTGGGGATTTTTTGCTGCTCCAGCTAAGGTTGCCACCTGTACTAATGCCTCAGCTGTATCTTCCTCACTTAAGTCAGCTTCAGCTTCAATTGCTCTTTGCAGCTTAGTTAATAATTCTTGGATTTTTAGTTCGTCTCGTTTGAAAGGAGTAGTTAACTGAGTAATGACATGGGTAACACTACCACTGATTTCTCCTAAAATGACACTCCCAGTCATCTTGCTTGTTTGACTAATAGGCACCAAGTTCTTCTCTTGAGTGAGATAACTGAAGTAATCTTTGATTTTCTGGTTATCAGTGTCTTTTGGTAAGGTAATAGTCAGTACAAAATCATCATTATTTTTTTCAAGTTTGTGAGGAATAATTCCTGGATTATCCTCCATTAGTTGTTGATAGGTGGTAATAAAAGCTTCTCGATTCATACGCTTGGGCAGGTATATTCTTACAATATTCATCCAGAAACTTTGACAGATCTTTTCAAAATCACCAGAACCAAAAGTAAATACTTCATTCGGATCTTGAGGACGACGCTTCCGATCACCTTTTATCGGACAAGGATGTTCTAAAAGATAAATATAGCGACAATCTACCCGATCAAGCATTGTAGTGGAGTCAATCTCCCATGCTTCTAGACAAGACCCTGTTAAGTAAGCCCCCCTAAAATTAGTAGCATTTGCTTGAACTTGAGCAAGGTTCGCTTCTTCTAAATTAGCCCCTTGCAAAGTAGAGTGGCTAAGATTTGCTTTTTTTAGGTTTGCCTGGTTGAGATTTGCCCCAATCAAATTTGTTCCTTGAAGATTGGCACCTTCATAAGATTTTTTGTAGCCATTGCCAGTTACTAATAAGTCTCTAACCGCAGCCTGACGCAAAATAGAATCACCAACTCTAGCTAAATCAAGTTGTTTGGCTTCATACCAACGAGTACGAGTGATAATAGCTTCGAGAAAGTTAGTATTGTTGAGTAGAGCATAGTTGAAATTAGCGTCCGTTAAGTTTGCTTGACGAAAACTTGTTCCACCTGTAGAGGCAAAGACAACAGTAATATGGTGAATCCAAGCATATTTATCATCACCAGCTAGAGCCTGCCAAGCAATGTAATGACCTACTCCAAGTACAGCCACAACTACCGTAACAGCAAGGATACTCCAACCTACTAGAAGCCCGAGTCCACCTAAATCTAGGGCTCCGCTAGCCCCAAACCCTATTTCTGCAACAGTCCTAACCTCTCTAATAGTTCTCACTCCAGCTACGGCTACGACTACAAGCACAGCAATAGTCCCACCAGCAGAGCTTGCCACAGCCACAGCTACGGCTACTCCTAATGCTACTGCTATAGCTCCAATCACAGCTGAAATTATCGCGACAATCCCAGCTAAACCTGCAACCAGACTTACTACGAGCGCCACAACCGCAGTTACGCCTAATGCTACAATTCCAAGACCTTGAACTATGATGGCAATGAAAACAATTATCAGTGCTATTAAGGTGATTACACCAGCAAAAATACTATGCTGTTCGATAAAATCAGGAGTAAAAAACCATGTTATCCAGGAACTAGTGATTGGGGTAATCCATCCTGAGATCGTTAATAGTATTAATGAGACTATTACTAAAGAACTTGTCCAATGTTTTAATAATCCTGCTTGGGTGTGACTGAAATTAGCCTTGGTGAGAATAGCATTAGTGAAATTAGCACCTCGGATATCTGAGTAGGAGAAATTTGCACCGGTTAAATCTTCCCCTTGAAAAGATTTACCTCTGAGGTTGGCATGACGGAAGTCTTTTCCGATATTTGAGGAGGAGAAATTTGCACCGATTGAATCTTCCCCTTCGAGGGATTTGCCTCTGAGGTTGATATGACGAAATTCTTTGTGCATAGGTAATGACAGAGTATAAAACTTTTTTGTGCAGATTTAGTGCAGAAAATTCAAAAAATTAATCATTCGTTATTGGTCATTGGTTATTAAGTAAGTAGGTGAAAAAAAACGATCATTGGATTTGTAGGGGCGGGTTTAGCTAAGATGCTTGCTACGTGTCCTGTTTCTCTCCTTCAAAACCCGCCCTGCCCATGTGAGTTTATTTATGCCCACCTACTTANGTTTAGAATAGTCTTTAAAGGGGATTATGGGTTAAGAAGATGCAAGGAAATTGCATTGATGAGCTCAATTTTCTTGCACTTTTCAAGGAAAATAAAAGCTTGAAAGCTATACCAGACAGCGCTTTCATACTCTTGCAGCAAGCCCTAGCTAGAGCAGTGTGAACGAAATTTAAAGTAATATCAGTAGTAAAATCAGCATACCGACCATGCCTTCGAGACATATTCGCTTTGATTGGGCTATCAAAAAACTACTGCGTAATAAGGCTAATTATGTAGTCTTGGAAGGGTTTTTAAGCGAGTTATTACATACTGATCTCAAGATCAAAACTCTTCTCGAAAGTGAGAGCAACCAACAGACTCAGGGTGATAAAGCCAACCGCGTAGATATTCTTGCTGAAACTCAAAACTCTGAGTTAATCCTTATCGAAGTGCAAAATAACTCCCAACTCGATTATTTTCATCGTATGCTCTACGGTGTTTCCCAGCTAGTCACCGAATATCTCGAACAAGGACAAGAGTACGGCCAAATTAGGAAAATCTACTCAGTGAATATCGTATACTTTAACCTCGGCAAGGGAGATGATTATATTTATCGTTTGCGTCCGGAGTTCGTTGGGATGAATCTCGGAGATGTCCTGGAACCGACCCCAGCTCAAGAAAGAAAATTTAAGATAGAAAAAGTAGCTGATATCTTCCCAGAATACTACCTGCTGAAAGTGAAGAATTTTAAGGGGTTAGTGAAAAGTAGTCTAGAGGAGTGGATCTATTTTCTCAAAAACAGCGAGATCAAAGAGGAATTTGCTGCTAAAGGAATGGAAGAAGCCAAGGAAACCCTAAGAGTAAATAATTTATCAGAACAAGAAAGAGTAGCATACAAGCGTTATATGGAAAACAAGCGTTACGAAGCAAGTATCTTGAGTACCCAAGAGTTTGAGGCGCAATGGGAAATTGAACAGATTGAACAGGCTCAAATCAGAGGTAGGGAAGAAGGTATCCAACAAGGTATCCAGCAAGGTATACAGCAAGGTATCCAGCAAGGTATCCAGCAAGGTATACAACAAGGTATACAACAAAAAACAATAGCGATCGCTCGTTCCTGTAAACAGCAAGGTTTAGATGTGGAGACTATTATGGAAATAACCCAACTATCTAGGGAAGATATTGAAGCTTTGTAAATTCTCAATGCGCTCATTTAAAATGAGTAACCAAAACTAAAATGCATCCGAACATCACCAGGATTACTCAACAGTGCACCATCCAACACATAACCCACATCCACCACTGCATTAAACCGATTCTGGTAGTTCCAGCGCCAGCCTAATCCAACAGTCCAAATACTATCACTCTCGACTTCTCCTGGTAGAGCCTCTTCTCGCCAATATTGCCCAAAGTCAGTAAAAGTCAGGAAACGATGACCATTAGCGATCGCAGGGGTGTAAACTTCTAGACTAGCCAGTATCCCATCATCTCCTGCTACCTCCCGCTCCTGCAAACCCCGAATTGAGTGCAACCCACCTAAACGAAACTGTTCTCCGGAAATCAAAGGTTCACCGGCGTACTGGCTCTCTCCTCGAATATTCAATAGCCAACCACTATCCCAGGTGTGCTGGTAACTGCCGTTAATTTGCCACAAGTCCCAATCTGCATTTGCCTCAACGCGACTTTCCGTATAGGCTTGGTTGTTATTTCTCCCAACTACCCCTGGGATATTCCGCACATAGCGAATTCCTGTAGAGAAGGCATTGCTTCCTCTATTAGTAGAGTACTGATAAGCGATACTCACAGGTAAAGCCGCAACATCCACCCCTAAATCTCTGCCAACAAAGTCTACCGTGTTATCAAACAGGCGATAGCCTAAGCCGATATCTAAAGTTTGGCGGTCTAAGGCAGTGCGACTGATATGCTGTACCCAGTTGATACTGGTAGCAAATCCTTGTCCAGACACATCAAAAATATCAGCGATGCGTCCACTGTCAACATCTGAATAACTGGCACTAAAGTTGATCGTATCCCCCCACCTTGGTATAGGAGCTTGATAGAAGAAGCCGAATTGTTTTACTTTGTCTAGCTTCTCAGGTGAGATGGTAACACTAAAGGCAGCTAAGTGACCCCGGTCAAAAATGTTACTATTTTGGGCAATGAGGCTTAAGCGAGTATTTCCTGTCTCTTCTGTACCAATGTTATTTAGTCGCACTCCCCAGCGTTGAGTATTTTGATCTTTGACTTGAATTTCCACATCTGTCTTACCTACTTCTCCCTGTTGATAATTGAGAACTAGCTGGCGGGAGGGGTTGTCATTAGCTAAAAACAGTTGCTGAGATAGAGCATTGAGATTGGGGGAATTACCTTCTTGCAATTCAGGTAAAGCAATGCGGATAGCCTGTTCACTGAAAGACTGGTTGCCTGTAACTGTAATGCTGTTAACCTTGAGTTCAATGATTTTAATCTGAAATATCCCTTTGAGATGTAAGCGTTCCGGCAAGCTAATGTTGACTAAGGGATAACCTGCATGACTATAGATTTCAATAAGGTCATTCTGCACTGCTGTGAGGTCATCAAGGGTTCTGTCTTCTCCCAGGTAGTCTTGGAGTATGCCTTGTAATTCTTCGTCTGAGAATAGAGTATTGCCCTGGAAGCGAAATTCTTTGATGGGAAAACGCAGAAGCTCTGGTGAGTCAAGCAGTGAGCTTGTTGGTGTATCTTCTGGCTGTTGCTTCAGTATCTTGGGCGTCTGGGAAGTTTGGGCTAATAATGAGGGAGATTGTATAAACAGGACAATCGGTTGAGGGGGAAGTTCTGGTGTTGGCAATGGGCTTGGAGTAGTTGGGTAGATCCAGGTGTTTGAGGGTGTTCTAATGGGAAGTAGCACAAAGCTTCTATCTTTCCATTTTATACTAGTACCGCTGCGCGGAATTATATCAAGTTCGGATAAACAGTTATAATACCAAATCCGCTTTACCAAGGGTCTATTAAAAAAAATCAAAGCCTTTGTCTGGAAAAGATTTGGGGATTTTGATAAGTACCCCACAATAACCGGATTTGGTATAATTCCTTTCTACCTTGCAACCTTCTTTCTTCCCTTCTGCCTCCTGCCTTCTTGTACTAGTAAATGCCAAGATACCCGACTTCTTGAATAAGTCGGGTATCTGAACCGCCAATAACCAATGACACTCCTTATTGCTTGGCATCAAAGCCGCGCCAGACTCCTACTAATACTCCTTGCACCTCTACCCTGTTGGCCATTGCCTCTATGGGGAGATACTTAGCATTAGCAGGCTTGAGAGTGACTAGCTCACCCTGACGGTAGTAACGTTTCAAGGTAGTGCCTTTTCCTTCTACCCGTGCCGCGACAATCCGACCATTTTTTAGTTGCTCTGGATCAAGGACTGGTCGCATAATTACTACATCTCCTTCGGTAATTAGGTCTTCGATCATGCTGTCTCCTGTAACCCGCAAAGCAAAATTACCTTTTTGATAGAACAAGCTAGATAAATCTAGATGCTCCACAGTGTCAGTGAACGGTTCTACTAAACCACCAGCTGCGATCGCTCCGAACACAGGAATTCCCTTGGAAGCGGGACCCAGAATCCGAATTGTGCGAGCTTTTCCTTCTGTCCAATCAATGTATCCTTTGTTTCGCAAATGTTCTAGGCGACTTTGAACTGGTGCTGGTGAACGTAATTTCATTGCCCGCATCATTTGCCGGATGGAAGGGGCATGTTGGGAGGTACGAATATAATCTACCAACCAATCATAAAGTTCTTGTTGCGCTGGAGTAAGGGCATTCATAATCCTAATGTGGGATAAAATAGAGTTATGAGTTGGCTAGAGACAAAATTTATTGCCTTTGGGGTTGTGAATTGAAATGATTAACTAATCATTTTTTGTAAGGCTAGATGAATAATGTCTCTAGAACACTTGTACTTCTAAATCCCCCCATTTGTCTAGTAGTTAACTACCAAAAGAAGAAATTTTTCTCCTCCCCACAATTCCTAATTCCCAATTCCCAATTCCCAATTCCCTCAATCTGCCCCCAAAAGACTCACAAGTAAGGCTTTTTGAGCATACATCCGGTTTTCTGCCTGCTCCCAAACCCGCGATTGCTTACCTTCGATCACCTCATCGGTAATTTCTTCTCCCCGGTGCGCCGGTAAACAGTGCAAAACAATAGCTTCTGGATCAGCGTTGGTTAACAATTGTTCATTCACCTGGTAAGGCTCAAAAATCGGAATGCGAGTCTCGGCTAAATCTTCTTGACCCATACTTGCCCAAACATCAGTGTAAATGACTTGGCTTCCCTTCGTAGCAGTAAGTGGATCATCAGTGAGTGTTACCTCTGTCTTACCTGCAGCAATTTTTTGTGCCTGCTCGACAAGATCAGCAACCGGTTGATAGTCTGGTGGGGTAGCAACTCTGATATTCATACCCATCAAGGCACATCCCAACATCAGAGAATGAGCAACATTGTTGCCATCTCCCAAATAAGTCAAGGTAATCCCCTCAACAGAGCCAAAGCACTCCTGAATAGTCAACAAATCTGCTAAAACCTGACAAGGGTGCTCCCAATCAGTCAGAGCATTAATCACAGGTATCTGAGCATATTCGGCAAAGGTTTCCAGTTCTTTCTGTTCATAAGTGCGAATTGCCAGGATGTCCAAATAACGATTCAAGACTCGCGCTGTATCTATTACTGGTTCTCCTCGACCAACTTGGGTCATTTTGGGATTTAAGTCAATTACCTGACCCCCTAATTGATACATAGCTACAGAAAAACTGACCCGTGTTCGTGTGGAAGCCTTATAGAACAAAAGACCCAGCACTTTAGAGCACTGCATTTTTACCTTGCCTGCTTTCAACTGAGCAGCAAGTTGCAACAGCTCCTGAATTTCACCGGCACTTAAATCGGTTAAACCCAAAAAATCTCTTCCTTTTAGTGCCTCCATATTCTTCCCCCGATGAATAAATTGCTCTGTTCTCAACCTAAGCGCTACAGGCAATCGCCCAAAAAAGTTAGCGCGCTTTTGAGGTAAGCCTCAGCTTCCCAAGGCTACTTAGTTATTTTACAGAAATACTGTTTTTAAGAACCTACCAGATTTTCCTGAGATTATTCCAGTTTGTGGAGAATGATGATGTCACAATTTTTTTTTTAGTTTATCTTAGAACCAATTCTCATCTTGCCCATTAGCTGTTTTTCAAATTCTGAATTTGAGCTTACCACTACCAGAGAATTTTAACTTCAAACAAACTTTAAATTATGGAGTCATATTTAGGGACAAAATTAGTTATAATTATTACTTTTACCTTTTGGTTGATTACCAGTACCAGCCTTTACTTTTTTTATCTTGTTGTCTTACACCTTGGTGATGATTTCACTGAAAATTTAGATCAACTTTGGGAATTACGGTACTTTGGCTTAGGTATTACAAGTGCTAGCTTACTCTTGTCATTATTTGCCGCATTGTTACTATCACGTTGGTTAGGACACCCTCTTGCTAAATTACAGGAAGCTGTAGAAAAAGTCCGAGCTGGTGAGTTGAATACCTTCATTGAGATTGATCGCCAAGACCGACTAGGACTTCTGGTTGAGACATTTAACTCAATGGTAGCAGCGGTGCAGGAGCAGACTCAATCAATTGTTATCAGTAGTGAGCTTATTGAGCATTATAAGCTAAAAAATAAATATTCTAAGGTAACCATTTACCCGGTAGATTTGCAAAAGATTACTAAACCATACAATCCACAAACTAAAACTATGACCACTGGTGGAGCATCAACAGCTTCTACAGGTAAATTTACCATCCTAGTAGTAGATGATGATAAAACTAACCTACAAGTACTCACTAAGTTGCTTATTCCCCACCACTATGAAGTAGTACAGGCATCTAGTGGTATGCAGGCTTTAGATGAGATGGAAAAAGGTTTAGAACCAGATTTGATTATTCTGGATATTATGATGCCTCAGATGGATGGCTATGAGGTATGCCAAAAAATTAGGCAATTTTTTCCAGCGAATCAACTACCAATCATTATGTTAACTGCCAAAGACCAACCATCAGATTTAGTAGAAGGCTTGAGTCGTGGTGCTAATGATTATTTAGTTAAACCAATTAACCGTAGTGAATTGCTAGCTCGCGTTAAAACTCATATTCAATTAGCTAAAGTTAATACAGCTTATAGTCGCTTTGTACCTAACGAATTTATCCGACTTTTGGGACATGAGAGCATCCTGGATGTCAAGCTAGGAGATCATGTGAAGAAGGAAATGGCGATTCTTTTTTCTGATATTCGCTCCTTTACTACTCTGTCTGAGCAAATGTCACCAGAAGAAAACTTTGCTTTCATTAATTCCTATTTAAAAATGGTTGTACCGGCAATTAGGAACCACAACGGATTTATTGATAAGTACATCGGCGATGCAGTAATGGCAGTTTTTCACCAGCAGGCGGAAGATGCCTTACTAGCAGCGATTGAAATGCAAAAACAGGTACTGCGCTACAATTGCGATCGCGTAGCTGATGGTAAAGTGCCTATTGCTATAGGTACTGGCATCCATGTCGGTAGTTTGATGCTGGGAACTGTGGGAGAAGAACAACGCATGGAAGAAACTGTGATTTCTGATGCCGTGAATGTGGCTTCTCGCTTGGAAGGGTTAACCAAGATTTTTGGCTCTACTGTAATCTTTAGTGAGAAGATTTTAATTGAGCTAGAAGATCCCACCCAATATAAGTATCGATTTTTAGGGAAGGTTCCAGTCAAAGGTAGGAAAGATGCCATATCAGTATTTGAAGCTTTTGAAGGTGAAGCTCCAGAGATTATTGAACTTAAGGTGAAGACGAGAATTGATTTTGAGCTAGGAATTAATTTTTACTATGATAGAAAGTTTACTGAAGGTACTGAAATGTTTGAAAGAGTTTTAAAGAAGAATCAAGCTGATAAAGCAGCTCAGTTATACTTAGAGCGCTGTCGTAAATTTAGCAAGTAAGTTTGTTATCAATTGATAATTGATAATTGTCAATTAATGAAATTGAGATTTGCGAGTTGAATCAATTATCGTGGGCTACAACTCAGAAAGATTGGCAGATGCCGAGTGTTAACATTCCTTATGAAATATAGCTTTGTCGAAAGCCCGTGACGAGGATTGAACTCGTGACCTCACCCTTACCAAGGGTGTGCTCTACCACTGAGCTACACGGGCAATTGAAGATATTTGGTATTGAGCTAAGTTTTGTGTCTTGAGTAGTGAGCTAAAAACTTTAAGACTTTTAACTTAACCTAGACAATAACTCCACTTTGTGGTGGGCCGAGCTGGATTTGAACCAGCGTAGGCGTAGCCAGCGGATTTACAGTCCGCCCCCATTAACCACTCGGGCATCGACCCATTTGAACCACAGTTATTTATTGTAGCAGAATTAATATCTTAAAATCAATAGGGTATTTTATCCCACGGTGTAAGCGGCTTGAAGTGCCCACCAAATCAAAAAGCTGATACTGCCAAAAACAAGCACTGCCGAAATAGCAATCACTTTAGGGCTATCAGCTCCCTTGAACTTCATGATTCCACGATTTAGATCTGACATATGGCAATGATTATTCCTTGAGCGGGCGTGCAACAGTTTGTAGAAATTAGATTATCCATGACTAGGCTAGCCAGTAAAAGAGCAATCGTCTATAACCTAAATCTGAATTATTGATTAAGAATAAATTCTGAGCTACCCTTAATTTATCCCTCTTCTGTCAGACTCCGAAAAATAGGGTTCAAACCCTGATTCTCTCGTTAGGTGTCGTTGGCTGTAATGACGCAATTTCGTCAGAATTTCGGAAAGTGACAGAAGAGGGATAAGTCGATAAATCACGAATTTCACGCATTCTATGCTTGGCTTATTCATCCGACTCATCTGAGTCGGATTCAGTTTGGTCTCCCAACTTCTTTGTCTTCTCCTCCAGTTCCTTTTCTCTTTGTTTCAATTCTTCTTCCAAGGTTTCAATTCGTTCGCGACGGGCTTCCATTTCTAGGCGCTGACGGGTCAAGTTTTGACTTTGCAAAGTTAAGTCTTGTCGCCATTGTTCGGTGCGCTCAGCTTCTTCCTTTAAGAAGGTTGGAGTAACGCCAGTAGTTAAGTATTGCTCTACCACCTCCAACACCCAGTCTTTGGCAGGTTGGATATTCAGGATCTCTTGGTTTTCAGAAATATCTACCAAAACCAACAAACCTTCGTTTGCCGCCGCGTTGTGGAGAATAGGAGAACCAGCAGAGAAGGGTTCAGTCAGTGGAACATTTTCTGGGTCAATTAATTCCCAACAAGTCTCAGATTGTTGGCGAGCCAGCAATCTTAGTTCCAATTCACCAGCATTCTCATTTTTTTTGACTTGAGCCAGGTTTAGCATTGCCTGTCAGTTTCTTGGGTTTGTTAGTGGCTAGAAGCTCCTCAAGGATTTTCTGCGAGTCGATTAAGGCGACTTCTCAAAATTTCCTCTTGCTGTTGGGCTTCAGCTAAAGCCTTTTTCGCCCCTTGCACCACAGCATCCGGGGCTTTGCTGACAAAATTAGGATTGCCTAGACGTCCGGTAAGGGATTTGACTTCTGCTTCTACTTTGCTCAGGCTGTTTTCTAGCTTAGTGCGCAAAGCGTCCACATCGACAACACCGGTAAGGGGTATCAGAATCTCAACAGTACCAAAAACACCTGCCATCGTTGTCTTTAGTTCATTCTCTAGCACTGGAGTGATGGTTAATGTTTCCACTTTACCTAAATCTTGGATGTAGGACTTCCCAAACTCAAGGATTTGACGTTCGCTACGGTTCCCAGTTTGTAGAATAACTGGCACTTTCACCCCTTGCTTGACATCAGCGTCAGCTCTGAGGTTACGGATGGTACGGATTGTACCAATTAATAGCTCGAATTGTTGCTCGAGTTCTGGGTCAATTAGGGGGGATGAGTCACTAGCATTTTCTGGTTTACCGTTGTGAAGTTTGGAGGTAAATACTTCTGGATAGGGTTGCAGTGCCAGAAACTCCCCAGATGTTTGGGTTAGAGTCTGCCAAATTTCTTCGGTTATATGAGGCATAAAAGGATGGAGCAGTTTGAGGGTTCTTTCGAGTACGTAAGCAAGAGTTTGCTGGGCTAATTGCCGGGAAGGACTTGTTGCGTCCTCCCACAACCGGGATTTCACTAGTTCAATATACCAGTCACAAAAGTCACCCCAGATGAATTCGTAAAGTCCTTTGGCAGCTTCTCCTAAACCATCAACATCTAAATAATCCCTAGTTTGTCCTACCACTTGCTCGAAGCGAGAGAGAATCCAGCGATCGCTTAATTCTAATTTTTGTAGATTATCTAGGGGGGAACCCAGCTGTTGGGGAGTCTTCCCATCCAAATTTAGCATGACAAACCGGGCGGCATTCCATAGCTTGTTGGCAAAATTGCGGGCTGCTTCTACTGAGGAGGATTCATCAGTCTTGCGATTATACTCCAAGCGGATATCTTGACCAGCTCCTGCAACTTCCTTAATCAGGCTATACCTTAGGGCATCGGTACCATATTTGTCGATCAGCAATAGGGGATCAATGCCATTACCAGCAGTTTTGGACATTTTCTTGCCATTTTCATCCAGTACCAAGCCGTGGATGTAGACGGATTTAAAGGGTATCTGACTAGTGAAATGTCCTGCCATCATCGTCATCCTGGCAACCCAGAAAAAGATGATATCAAAACCGGTTACTAAGGTGGCGTTGGGATAGTAGGTTTTGAGGTCTACTGTTTCCTCTGGCCAACCCATAGTTGAGAAGGGCCACAAACCAGAAGAAAACCAGGTGTCTAGAACATCAGTATCTTGTTCTAGCTTGACATTTTCGCCAAATTGTGAAATAGCTTTTTGTCTCGCTTCTTCCTGATTATGAGCAACAATAAATGGTGTTGTTGCGGTGATTTCCCCATTAGTTTCACTGACTACATACCAGGCAGGAATTTGATGCCCCCACCACAGTTGGCGCGAGATACACCAGTCTTTTAGCTTTACCAGCCAATCCCGATAGACTTTTCGCCAGCGTTCTGGGATAAACTCTGGAGAATGCTGCTGGTCGAGGAAATTGAGAGCAGGGTCAGCTAAAGGGCGAATTTTGACGAACCATTGTGTAGAGAGGAGGGGTTCGATGGGGACTTTGCCGCGATCGCTATAGGGTACGGTATGTTTGTAGTCCTCTACCTTCACTAGGACACCATCAGCTTCTAGCTGCTTTACCAGTTTCTTCCTAGCTTCAAATCTGTCTTGTCCTTGAAAGGAACCGGCATTTTCATTGAGAGTACCATTCTTGTTCATAATATTGATGAATGGCAGATTGTGGCGCTGTCCCATCTCAAAATCATTGGGGTCATGAGCTGGAGTCACCTTCACACAACCTGTGCCAAACTCCGGATCCACCAACTCATCGGCAAAAATTGGAATTTCCCGCCCCGAAATCGGTAATGTCACCGTTTTGCCAATCAAATTCTGGTAGCGTTGATCAGTAGGATTTACTGCTACTCCTGTATCCCCTAACATGGTTTCCGGTCGAGTGGTTGCCACTTCCACATAGCCGCTGCCATCGGTGAGAGGGTAACGAATGTGCCACAGATGCCCTTCTACTTCCTTATTTTCCACCTCTAAATCAGAGACAGCAGACTCAGAAGCTGGGCACCAATTCACCATGTACTCGCCTCGGTAAATTAGTCCTTCTTCATAAAGCCGGACAAAGGCTTCTTTCACTGCCTTCGATAAGCCTTCATCGAGCGTAAACCTTTCCCGCGACCAATCTACGGAGACACCCAAGCGTCGTAGTTGATTGACTATATTGCCTTTGGATTGAGCCTTCCATTGCCAAGCTCTTTCGAGAAACTTCTCCCGTCCCAAGTCAAAGCGAGTTTTCCCTTCTGCCGTCAGCTGCTTTTCGAGCATGGTATGTACAGCAATACTGGCATGGTCAGTTCCCGGTAACCACAGGGTATTGCAACCTTTCATGCGGTGGTAGCGTACCAGGGTGTCAATTAAGGCAGCCTCAAAGGCGTGACCCATGTGCAAGCTACCAGTAACATTGGGTGGGGGAATAACAATGCTGTAGGGTTCACCACTGTGATTTGGGTCAGCTTTAAAGACTTGGTTTTCTTCCCAAGACTTTTGCCACTTGGCTTCAGTTGTGGTGGCGTCGTATTTAGTTGGCAGGGCAGGGGTGGTTGCAGTCATGCAAGAGATATTAAATCAGGATTAGTTTACCTAAATAAATTTTGCCATAGTGTAGGAGTGGGTATTTAGGACTATTCTACAAATCCTTGGAGTAACTACTAGACATTTGCATTATTCTGTATACTGCCTCCTGTGCAGTATTTAATTACTACATCCTTATTCATTCGCTGGCTCTACTCAACCCTCCGGAATATTGAAACGATAGTTTTATTGAATATTACTGTAATCTACCCCTTGAGTTGTATCTCTACCATATAGCTTTGTAGTGAGACCAGTTATATTTTCTAGAGTTTTCCTTACTTGTGCTGAAGTAATGGTATTGAGGGGTACACCTAACTGCTTTGCTACCCCTGCTGCTACTCCCACTCCTTGTCCTTGGTAAACATTGACTGTCTGAATACGCCCTACCGATACTGCCATGCCTAAATAGCCAGAGGAACGACCAACAATTGCTAAATTGTTCACATCTCTTGCCAAAGTATTTTCTATGCCAAAATTATAGATGGGAATCGGTGGTATTCTAATTGACAAACCATTCACTCCTCCTCTTAAGTCAAAATTGTAAGAGAAACTGCCGATTGAATTTTCTGGCGTTGTTCCCCCTTTGATAATTTCTTGTCCTGTTAAAGGCTTGATAACATCTCTAATACTCAATGTGTGTCTGATATAAATTTCCTGGGGAGTAATTACTTTAACATCTTCTTTACCAGAAAGTTCCCGTAACCAAGCCTCAAATGCTACCAGTTCTTCCTTCATATCCTGGGTTGGTTTGCGACCATTCTCTTCTATCTCAAGTAGCTGGTTAACTTGGTACTTAAACAGAAGACCATTCCAGGATAAAGAATTATCTGGTAATAGGCAAATATTACTTCTATCTAAAAAGAATCCTTCCAAACTAAAAGGCAGATTACGGTGGAGTTGGTAGGCTGCACCAAAAGCTATACTTTTGTGATAATAACCATCAGCTGATGAGTGGTAAAGAGGTGTTCTAAAATTGCTGAGCCAGAATCTTGCACCTTCTGGATCTTCATTATCTCTAATACTAGTTTCTATTTGGTTCATGAGGTCGCCATTAGAGAAAATATTCTGTTCTATGGCTCTTAATTCGGAGATAGTCAAACCAGTAATCAGGGGTACAATCGAAACCGACAAAGTTTCATTAGCTAGTTCAGGACTTTGGGATTCATAACCCCGATAATAAGCTAAACCAGCTTTTCTGGCTAATTCCGCATCTTGAGTAGCATCAATGTAGGAATCTGCTTGTAGGCGAACATTGTTTTGTTGAACATCAACATATTGGATAGTTTGATTTTCTACCTGGGGAATGAGAGGAGATTCGTTGATGATACTCACTCCCGCTTCTGTTAACATTTCTTGCATCGCTTGCTCAGCTTTATCAGCTGCTAAGCAAGATACTACAACATTAGCTCTTTTTAAAAAATCACGAAAACATTGGGCAACTGGTTGGTTGTACCAATTAGTTTTGTCATAATCAAGAAAAGCTAAGCCTCCCCGTGTCAATAAACCACCCAATGGTTTATTAGCTACATTAGAACGTACTAAGGCAACTTTGCCCTCATCACCTAAAGTCTTTTTGGCCCAAATAGCAGCACATATTCCTTGCAGTTCATCTCCGTAAACTACTACATCAAAGTTTTTTGTTATTATAGGTACTGAAGAGTTATTGTTAAGGTTATTAGTGTCTGTATCAGAATCTTGTTGTGAATTGATAATAGTTTGAAATAGTTGTTCAAAGGAATCAGTAGTGCTACCAATTGTTAAGGCGATTAAACCAACCAGTATAACTCCTAAAATCTTGAAATTATAGGTCATATTGTTAGGTGTTAGGTAATGGAATTGTTGAGTTGTTTTTTAAGGAAAGCGAGCAACTATAATAAATGAAAGCGAGCAGGATGCTCGCACTACTTTCTTTGCCAAAATGGGATATTTCATATGCGATCGCACTAAATATGGTACTTGATTTTTTTGCTAGTCCCTTATAGCCCAAGGGTGAACGAAATTTTGCCTGGGATTTTCATTCTCCGCGTCTCTGCGTCTCCGCGTCTCCGTGTCTGCTGACTCGTTTCCCCACGCTTTTTTTCGCTCACCCATAGCCCGAACGCTTTCGCCCCTACATCTAATTCTGGTTACAATACACAAAGGTAACAGCTAGCTAAAAAACCCGAATGGGAATCTCTGCTGGTGCTAGTAATAACTCTTTCAATTCATCATTCACCTTGCACAAGGTAATTGACATTCCTGCCATTTCCAACGAAGTACAGTATTCCCCTACATAGCTACGCCAGACTTTGATGCCCTTAGCTTCCAATTGTTCGTGAGCATAGCCATACAACAAATACAGCTCAGAAATGGGAGTACCGCCTAAACCATTGATCATCAGAGCCACTTCATCCCCACTATTAAAGATAGGAGCAGCCGTTTCTGTTTCTGATATCGGCTTGGAATCGGTTAGGATAGCTTCCAACATCTGATCGACTATTTCATTAGCGCTAGCTAGTTTTTGACGCGCTCTGCCCGGTTCACCGTGAATACCCACACCCATCTCGACTTCATCCTCGGCTAGGGTGAAAATGGGAGCACCTTTAGCTGGGGGTGTGCAGCCGCTCAAAGCCATTCCCATCGAGCGGATGACATCATTAACTCGATTACCCAGAGCCACCAATTCATCTAGCGAAGCACCTTTTTCTGCCGCTGCGCCAACTGCTTTGATGACAAAAAAGTTGCCAGCCACGCCACGGCGACCTACAGTGTAGAGGCTGTCTTTAACAGCCACATCATCATCCACAAAAATAGTTTTTACAGTAATCCCTTCATCTTCCAATTCTTCGGCCGCATCACGGAAAGCAGCGCGATCGCCAGTATAGTTGTTAACAATATGCAGCACACCTTTGGCTGAGTTGAGTAGTTTGGAAGACTCAATCACATAATCAATCGGAGGAGCAGCAAAGACATCACCAGGACAAGCACCATCCAGCATCCCCTTACCTACAATCATTACATGAGCGGGTTCATGACCGGAGCCGGAGCCCTGAAGGATCGAGACTTTATTGTCATTAGGAGCGTCGGCACGCATGATTAGGTTGTAGTCGGGTTCATACTTGACCTTACCAGGATTAGCCAGCAAAATGCCCTTCAACATTTCGGGAACAAATTGTTTGGGATCATTAACAAACTTCTTCATGGATTTTTTTCCTTTGACTGACCGATCAAGTCAATTTATCATACAGGTGATGAAAGTCAGCTGTTCCCAATTCCCAATTCCCAATTCCCGATTCCCAATTCCCGATTCCCGATTCCCAATTCCCAATTCCCAATTCCCAATTCCCAATTCCCTACTTACAAGTCAGGTGGCAAATGTTAACCAGCCCAGAATAAACTGGACAAGATACAAGCAGCTATAAGTCCTGTAGCATCGGCAAGAAGTCCTGCGGCAAGAGCATGGCGAATGCTCGTAATGCCAACCGCCCCAAAATACACAGCAAGAACATAAAAAGTTGTTTCCGTACTCCCCATCATCGTAGAAGCAACAAAGGCACTATAGGAATCAGGGGAGCGCTCAACTAACTCACTCATGATGCCAAAAGCTCCACCACCAGAAAGGGGGCGCAGTAGTGCCATAGGTAAGACTTCCGCAGGCATGCCGATTAAATTAGTTAAGGGACTAAGTAAGTTAGAGACTGTTTCCATCGCACCAGAAGCACGAAACATCCCAATCGCAACTAGAATGGCAACTAAAAAGGGAATAATACGAATAGCAATATCAAAACCCTGCTTGGCTCCTTCAGTGACAGCTTCATAGACTTTTACCCCTCGCCCGACTCCGTAGGTAATAATTAGTAGCATCAAGATTGGCATCAACCAATGAGAAATGAAATCTTGGTTAAAGAAATCCCCTAGATTACCACTGCGAATCACACCATAGACTATGGTGCCACCAAAACCGAGGATAAATGACCAAGCAATAATTTGAGAACCTCTACCAGTGGGATAGAGAAGGTGAGAATAATCGGATTCTTCAACTTGATTGTCGCTGCTCTCTATCTCCCCTTCCTCTGGGGACGACTCGTTGACAGATTCAACCTCCTGTGAGTCAGATTCGAGGGATAGCCTATCTTTTCTACCCAACCAAGTAGCAACCGAGACTCCGACAACAGTAGAACAAATGGAAGCTAATAAGGTAGGAAGGTAAATAGCAGCAGGATTACTACTATTGGCGGCTGCTCTCACACCAATGACTCCCAACGGAAACAAAGCAACACTGGAGGTATTGATAGCGAGAAACAAGCACATGGCATTGGTAGCAGTCCCCTTCAGGGGATTAAGCTTGTTGAGTTCAACCATTGCCTTGATGCCAAAAGGAGTAGCAGCATTTCCCAGCCCCAGCATATTAGCAGAAATATTGAGGATCATTGCCCCCATTGCTGGATGGGTGGGTGGAACATCAGGAAACAGCTTAACCATCAAGGGTTTAAGGATATTAGCCAGAGTGTACATTAGTCCTCCGGCTTCTAGTACCCGCACCAAACCTAGCCAAAGTGCCATCACGCCAATTAAACCAATCGCCAGATTGACTGCAGTTTTGGCTGACTCAAAACTAGCTTGAGTAATCTCTTCCATTTTGCCTGTATAACCGGCAAAGAGAATGGCGACAGCAATGAAACCAACAAAAACAATATTGATGGCGCTGGGTTTTTCTGATGGTTGATTTGCTTGAGACATTTTGAGTAGATCACCAAAACCGTTAATTATAATAATGCTGATTGCACAATCAAGATTTTGCTCAGGTGGGTAAGGTCAAATTTTGGGCGGGATTTCCAAGCCTTGTATCCAAGAATTATAAGTTCTCTCTTGTCCTTCAGCTCCCTGAGATCCCTCAGCTTCCCCAGCTCCCCACCCTTTTTTTCGCTCACCCTGCCCAGGCAGTGGCAACATTCTCAGCCATCGTCGCCACCGCTACTGCACCAGGATCATAAGTATCTTTACTCCGTTCGCCAGTGTAGGATGCACGACCTCGCTTGGCAACCCAAGCTTTACTTACTTCTGCCTGCTCTCGCGCTGCTTTGGCAGCTGCATCGACAGCTTGCTGAGTATTACCGCCATTCTTGATAGTTTTCTCAAAGGCATCTACAGCTGGCACTAAGGCATCAAGTAACGTTTTGTCACCCAAATTTGCCCCCCCACGATCCATAATTCCGTCTGCCACACTGCGGAACATAGTTACTACATCTTCACTAGTCAGCATTTCTTTGCCGCTAATGCTCTTGCCAGCATTCCGAAAAGCTGCTCGCCAAATTGAGCCGGAAGTACCACCGATATTTCTGGAGATAATTTTGGCGCACCCAAGCAAAAAACTCTCACCGCTACTATGATCAAGGGTGTCCCATTGTTCCAAAATAACACTAAAGCCGCTGGCTAGTGAAATACCGAAGTCGCCATCACCGACAACACCGTCCAATTCGGTAAAGTACTTTTCGTTATCAATGGATGTTTGGGCGATTGTTCGCACGACAAGCTCGATATTCTCCAAACTACTTTGGGGCATATTTTTTTCCTTGTTATATTCAGTAGATCGCAAAGTTAAGAAATAATCAGGGTTTAGTGGTTTTAACAAACAAGGCAGGAGGGGAACAGAAGGAAAGAGGATTTTATTTGTTTCTTCAATTCATTGCGGATGCCGCCGCGCCCGTCAGGTGCTTGTAAGTGATATCGAATGCTTACCCTACCACGAATATTTTGGCGATCGAGCAACTTCTATCGAAAACATTGGCAGAAGTCTACCTGGAATACTAGCTGACTCACGCCTGCCAATCAGTTGGGCTCCTACTGCTCGATAGAATCCTTCAGCATTCGGATCGCCCTGAATGCTCAGGGTACCTCCTCCGCACACTCCAATATAACTCTTGGCATGACTGATTAAAGCACGACCAACACCTGAACCGATGTCTACTGGCTCAACAAACAGAGCTTCCAACTCAAACTGGAACGGTGACAAACGTTCCACACCGTAAAATCCAACAATTTTATCTGCTGTTTCTGCAACAACGAAGTAGAACACACTATTCTGAATCTTCTCCGGTGTTACGGTTAACTCTTCCCTACAGGCTTCCATGAATTCATCAGAGTAACCCCAATAAGCTTTCGATCGCATTGCGAGCTTACTCAGGATGGTAGCTTCTTCTGGCTTGGCTTCTCGAAAAGTAATGGAGTTGCTCATTACCAATGAATAATTAATAATTGATAATTAATAATTTTTTAATTTGGTTTAAAGCCTCTTAGTTTACGAAGAAATGATTCAATTAGGTGTAGGTTGGGTGAAGCGATAGCGCAACCCAACATTGGAGTGTGCTGCGTTGGGTTTCACTTCGTTCCACCCAACCTACATTTTTAGTCGTGTCGCGTCAGTAGGTGCAAGCTTTCTCCTAGAGTAACCCAATATCAGTAAGGTTTCCCTTTAAACCTCTCCTACATCAGGTGTAATTCCCCCATCCACCTGATCAAAATTCACCTTGTTATAGATATCTGAGATAGAAATTTCTAACGATACTGAAGCTAGACGTATAGTAACATCAGATTCATCATAATCGCTAAACAACCATTGCTTATCATCGGTCTTCTGATAATGTTCGATATATATCCGGGTTTGGTCAATTAACAAGTATTCCTGAAACGTCGGAATCGTGCGGTATCCTTCAAACTTTTTACTCTTATCGTATCCCTTGGTTGAAGGTGACAAAACCTCGATAATCAATTGAGGATTAGTAATCGTATCCGTGCGATTATTATAATACTCCGGTTTTCCAGCCACTAACATCACATCAGGATAGGTATAGATGCGCCGCTTAGGTATCCACAAGCGCACATCACTCATAAAAGCATCGTAATCCTCATTTTTGAAAGCAAAATTTAACGCGGCATAGAAATTGCCAGCAATCCGATTATGATTAGTAGAGCCACCTGCCATGGGAAATATTTCACCGTCAATATATTCGCTTTTATCCTCAGCAGCTTCCTCCAGTGCTAGATATTCCTCTGGAGAGTAGTATCGTTGTTGTGTAGCTTGCATGGTTCGATGGGGAGCATGTGAGCGAAATTTACTTTTACCTTAGCACTGATCGTAAGCTTTGCCTGTTCTCAACTATTCGAGTTTTAGCTCTTTCCAGGCAAATTATATAGAATTTAGAATTTAGAATTTAGAATTTAGAATTTAGAATTTAGAATTGCACCTTCGTAGCAAATTCTCTAACACCTAACACCTATGGCAACCGAGAATTACCATCTTTTCAGCAATCTTTATATATGGGCGCACACTTCATCCATTATGAAAAAAATAATATCAAAAAATAAAGGTAATATCAAGAGAAAGCTCACTCAATGATCTCGTAGGTTGGGTAAAGCGTTGTTTAGGATTTAACCTATTATCTCTGGGGCAAAACCAAAAGCGAAACCCAACACCAGTTTTGCTGCGTTGGGCTTCGCTTATTATGCGATCGCATAATCAACTAACAATTAAGCTCATCCGACGACTAAAGTACGTGGGATTTCGCGTCATTAGTAAGCGGCGGGGCGACATTTCCTCCAACCCCTTGAAGGAGTTGGAGGAAATGTCGCTTTTTGTAACAAGTTTTGAGTTAGCTATGTCCGAGAATAAGCCAAAACCTTCTTCAGATCATCTACGCTAAAGTACTGCTCTGGTTTAGCATCAGTAAGATTTTGGGCTATAGTAATCGACTCTTTACCAGGTTCTCCAAAATCCGACAGCACGATCGCTGCTTCACTGAAATCCTCATCCTTGGTCAAATCATTATAGGTGACGATACAGGTCATCTCTGCTGCAACAGCAGCCAACAATCCATTCCGCGAGTCTTCTACTACTAAACAGTTGGCAGGCTCTAAGTTTAATTTGGCAACAGCTAGATTGTAGACATCAGGGGCAGGTTTTTTGGCTTTGACCATATCCCCAGCAAAAACCCCGGCGAATTGACTAGCCAGTTCAATTCCCATAACCTGATGTAACACCGCCTTAACAGAAGCGATCGCTGAAGTTGAACAAACTGCTAGGAGCCAACCGTTTGCCAAAGCTGCCTCTGTTAGCCGTTTAATACCAGGACGCCCGGGTATTGCTCCTGAAGTGATCAGCTCTTTATAAATTTCACTTTTGCGCTTGTGCCAGCCTCTAACAATATTCCACCATGCTTCCTCCGACTCTGGAACAGAGTACACAGCCCGAAAGTCATCATCTTGCCTCAAGCTGAACATTCGCTCTTTGCCGCCACCAATTTTGACCTTCTGTGCATATTGAGCAAGGCTCCACTGCCAATTTACGCCATGTTCGCGCCACATTTGGTTGAAGGCGACTAGATGCCCATCTCGCTCGGTGTCTGCCAGCACACCATCGCAATCAAAAATCAGTGCTTTTTTCATGCTTTTCCTTCGCTACCAAACAATTTAAAATAGTGCCGCGCCAATTTGATCACATCACTGTGCACAGCTCCAATCAATTTTAGGGGGTTGTATTCTGTTGGGCGCTCTTCAAGGTATGTGCGAAAGCTATCGGCATAAGCTTGCTTGAGTGCAGTTGAGATATTCACCTTAGCTGTTCCAAGAGCAATCAGCCGTTGAAAGACATCATCAGTTAAACCACTACCGCCGTGCAATACCATTGGGGTATTGGTAGCCTCCACTAAATGCTGCATTCGCTCGTAGCGAATTTCTGGTGTAGCCTTGTAAAAACCGTGTGCTGTGCCGATGGCAGGTGCATAGCAGTAAATACCAGTTTCTTGGACAAAAGCGATCGCTTTGTCAACGGATATTAGTTGCCCTTCTGTATCGCTGCCTATGTCATCTTCAACACCAGCCACAGCTACCACTTCCCCTTCTACGTGAGCACCGTACTGAGCAGCATATTTTGTGATTTCTTGAGTCGTCCGAAAGTTTTCCTCAAAAGACAACTCTGAGCCATCAAACAGTACTGAGTTCCAGCCCAACCGAAGACATTCTTGGGCAACCTCGGGTTCAGGGCAGTGATCTAAGTGGAGCGCTACCGGTACAGAGACTCGTTCAGCCATGTTGCTAAACATCTCCTTGATCACTTTGGCTCCCCAGAATTTAATGGTTTTAACTGAGATCTGAATAATTAAGGGGGAGCGAGACTCCTGGGCCCCCTTAATCAAGCCATCCATTGTAATATCATCGACAGCATTAAATGCAGGAACACCGTACCTATTTTCAAAGGCCGGATTCATAATCTCTGGTAGGGTAACAACTGTCATATTCTTTCCTTGCTGAAAACTGCTATACCTCTGAGTTTATTTTGGCTCTTGTTGAGAGTGTTTATTCAATCAACTATAAAATTCTCCTAACTGTTTGAACAAGCCTGTACTTTTATCTTTAATTTTATCCTGATATGAGTCACTATTTATTGTGATAAAATCAAAATATATTCCATAATTTTAGGCTAAAAAGAGAAAAGTAATGAAATTTATCAGCCCCAAGGTCGATTATGCCTTTAAAAAAATATTTGGCTCGGCACAAAGCAAAGAAATCTTAATCAGCTTTCTCAATGCGATAATTTATGGGGGAGACAAAGTTATTCAATCTTTAACCATTATTAACCCCTATAATCCAGGTCAGGTACTGAGCTTAAAAGAGACTTATTTAGATATCAAAGCTGTTTTAGCTAATGGCTCAATTGTCGTCATTGAAATGCAAATAGCGTCGATGACTGCTTTTAATAAACGAGTGGCTTACAACTTGGCAAAAGCTTATGCTAATCAGTTAGTAACAGGAGAAGATTACCCACTTCTCAATCCAACGATCGCCGTGACAATTACAGATTTTCGCCTTTTTAAAAACACTGAGGAGGTGATCAGTCAATTTGTCTTTCATGAGAAAAAGAAAAAATTTAAATTTCTCGATGAAGAATTGCAGCTAATTTTTGTAGAATTGCCGAAATTTAAGAAAACTCTCTCAGAGTTAAAAAGCTTGACAGATAAGTGGATTTATTTTCTCAAAGAAGCTGCCAGTTTAGATACGATTCCTGAGGGTTTGGGAGAAGTATCAGAGATAGAACTAGCTTTAAATCTTGCCAACCAAGCAAAAATGACAGTAGCAGAATTAGAAATCGTCGATCGCCGAGGGATGATGTTACAAGATGAGAAAGGGCGGATTAGTTATGCCAAAGAAGAAGGAAAAAAAGAAGGAAAAGAAGAAGGAAAAGAAGAAGGAAAAGAAGAAGGAAAAGAAGAAGGTAGACTAACTGAAGCGCTCGCTCTAGTTATGCGTTTACTTAAAAAGCGTTTTGGAGAAATTCCGACAGCAATAAGTAGCCAAGTTGAAAGCTTATCTATTGAAGATTTGGAAAGTTTAGGAGAAGATTTTTTAGACTTCAACAGTTTGGAAAATTTGTCTAGTTGGCTGGAGGGGCGATAAATAGGGTTTGCTGAATAAGTCAAAAGGCGGGCATTGCACCGGAATCCTATCGCAGCCATTTTAAATTTTTGACAATGCCCACCCTAAAGCTAATGAAGAATGAAGAATCGGGAATTGCTCCCTTTTACCTGCTCTAAATCTTAATGTAGGCAATTGCCTGAAGCCAAATAATCATTTGTTGTTCTTCCTGAGTACTCAGACAGATACAGTTTTGATCCTGCCAGCGCAGTTTACCATTGAGCAAATCCCCAGTAAGCAGCTTGAGTTCTACCTCTTGTCCCTCTTTAATGAAGTTTTGAATTTGACGGACGCTGGGTAAACCGGTTTGTAATTCAGTCATAGTCAAATATTTAGCCAAAGGAGAACACGACCAGAAAATCTTACTATTATTTGAGAATGAGAGGTGTTGTTTAGACAGAGATATTTATGGCAGTCGAATTTACTAAGTACCACGGTTTGGGTAATGATTTCATTCTGATTGATAATCGTGCTGACTCTGAACCAGCAGTCACACCAGAACAAGCAATTCAGCTGTGCGATCGCCATTTTGGTATCGGTGGTGATGGAGTCATCTTCGCTTTGCCAGGACAGGATGGCACTGACTATACCATGCGAATTTACAATTCTGATGGTTCTGAGGCGCAGATGTGTGGCAATGGCATTCGCTGTTTAGCAGACTTCTTGGCAAGTTTAGAGGGAGCAGATGCTAAGACAGCATATCGCATTCATACTCCAGCGGGTGTGATTGTCCCCAAACTGGAAGCTGACGGCAGGATTAAGGTTGATATGGGAATACCTTTGCTGGAAGCAGGACAAGTTCCCACAACTTTAGCTGAGGCTGACCAAAAAGTGGTCAATACTCCCATCAAAGTAGCAGAACAATCCTGGGAGGTTACTTGTGTGGGTATGGGTAATCCTCACTGCATTACCTTTGTTGAAGATGTTGCTGCCATTCCTCTAGAAACTATTGGTCCCGAATTTGAGCATCACCCAGCTTTTCCTGAAAAGACGAATACGGAATTTATTCAAGTGATGCGTCCAGACTATCTAAAAATGCGGGTGTGGGAACGTGGTGCTGGACTAACTTTGGCTTGTGGGACAGGTGCTTGTGCTTCAGTAGTAGCTGGTGTGTTGGCTCAAAAATGCGATCATACTGCCACTGTAGAACTTCCTGGTGGCTGTCTGGAAATTGAATGGTCCCAATTAGATCAGCGTCTGTACATGACTGGACCAGCTGAGTGCGTATTTACAGGTCGATGGGAAGGATAATGTTGGTTTGTCAAGTGTCATTAGTCAAGTGTCTTTTGTACTAATGACCAATGACACTTGACAATGGACAGGAAATCCCAACTAATCAAGTACACAAAATTCCCTATACAATATCTAGAACTAGACTTTAGAACAGCTATAATCACCAAGAAGTGTTATGGTATGGTACTTAACCCGTTGGGATCTACGTTGGTGAATTAATCTTCTTTGAGTAGTTTTCCGGAAAGTTACAAATTGCTAAGGAAATACTTCTAGCTCAGACTGTATTTCAATCTCTATAGCCAAAAATCTAAGAAAATACCAGCTCTTCCTAACTTATTAACCTGATTGTTTCTGTTCCTCAACCAATGTTCTCCACGCCTGATGCTATGACAGCAAGGCCATTTCCTCGCCAATCTTCAAGTTCCGATAACAGCAGCCTTGGTGCTGCTGAAAGAACTCCTGTGGCTGCCCTTAAAGAACTAGTGGCACGCTTACACCGAGAACAACACAAGATTCAAAACTTGTTGAGTTCACTAGGGTTTGCCTTACGCAGTTTCAACAATTTAAATCAGTTTTTGGAATTAATTCCTCTCATGGCAGCTCGCGTAACTGATGCTGACGGTGGTGCTTTAATCTTGTTGAACTCTAACGGTCAGGTAAGGCTAGAGCTGTTACATTGTCAGAAAGGTCAGGCTTGTCAGGATATTCGTCAGGCGATAGAAATGGCAACTCGTCAACTCACTACTATTGATGGAGATACTGATGGAGATACTGAAGCAACAACACCAACGCTACTATTTACTGACCTCCAAGAATCTCTTGATGAGCAGGTTAGCCATTACCTAGGAGCAGATGTTCAGTTATTTGGGGCATCAATTCTGATCAAAAACGCCGAACGGGGTCGTTTATATATCTTTAGCCGTGATCCAGAATATAGCTGGACAGCAACCCGACAAAGGTTAGTGCGATTGGTAGCAGATCAAACAGCAGTAGCGATCGCTAATGATGAGCTTACAGTTGAGCTACGTAAAAAAGAACGGTTGGATCGGGAGTTGGAAATTGGTGCTGATATCCAACTGCGTCTGTTACCGCGCCAATGCCCTGAAATTGAAGGGGTTGAGCTAGCGGCTATGTGTAAAACTGCTGATAGAGTTGGAGGCGACTATTACGATTTTATTCCGACGAACTACGATCAGCTAAGGGACACAAATACCGACCCTGACGAAGCAAGCGATGGTCACAAAACTTCTGTACCTTGGAGCATTGTCATAGGCGATGTCATGGGTAAAGGAGTACCAGCTGGCTTGATTATGACTATGACTCGAGGGATGCTGCGTGCGGAAGTCCTCAATCGTCACTCACCAGCAAAAATTTTACAACACTTGAACCGGGTAATGTATGCTGACTTGGAAAATTCCCACCGGTTTGTCACCCTATTTTATTCCGAATACGACCCCGATACTAAGATTCTCTCTTATAGCAATGCAGCTCACAATCCACCTTTACTGTGGCAGGCGTCAACTCGTTCCCTCAAACCTCTGGATACTTTGGGAATGTTAATTGGTCTAGAGGTAGATTCTCAGTACGAAGAAGCTCAGGTGCAGCTAGCTCCAGGAGACACAATTATTTACTATACTGACGGGTTTACCGATGCAGCTAATCAAAATGGTGAGCGGTTTGATGAAGAACAGTTAGTACAAGCTTTCCGATGGGCTTGTGAGCATTGTAGTGGTTCCCAAGAGGTTCTGGATTACCTCTTTGAGCAAGTACAGCAGTTTATCGGCGCAACAAACCGTAATGGAGATGATATGACATTAGTCGTTATGCAGGTAAAAGGGAATTGAGAATTAAGAATTAAGAATTGAGAATGGGGAGTAGGCAACGGGGGGGTGAGCGAAAAAAAGGGTGGGGATCTGGGGGAGCTGGGGGAGCTGAGGGAGCTGAGGGAGAAGAGAGAACTTATAATTTTTGGATACTTAGCTAGGAAATCCCACCCAAAATTTCGTTCACCCGCAACGGGGAACCGGAATCTATAGCTTCTGAACTTCTGAACTTCTGAACTCCTTTGGTAAAATCTTCCGAGTACACTATTTTTGATGAGGTAATAATTGCCATGGTTGTAGAAATGCAAGTAATAACCCCCCTTTGGCACAGCATCAGCTATTGCCATGACACTTTGGGAGTACTCAGCTCTCACTTAAATCTTGATTGGCTGGTGTTGGCTCAAACCATTGAGGATCCAGATCTTTTAGGTCAGATACAAGATACATGGAACAATTTTGTTAAGTCTGGTCAAATTTGGGCATTACTGATTGGGATAGTTATTGGTTACTTCTTTAGAAATTTCACTTCTTTTGGCTAAATGGTTATTGGTCATTGGTCATACAAACAACAAATAACAAATAACGAATAACAAATAAAGTGACTAAACCAACAACTTGGAGTCAGAGGTTTGAATCAGCGCTACATCCGGCTATCGCTCGCTTCAATGCTAGTATTGGCTTCGACATTGAACTAATTGAGTATGACCTCACCGGTTCTGTGGCTCATGCCAAAATGCTGGCTCATACCAGTATTATCTCCGAGTTGGAAGGAGAGCAGTTAGTGAGTGGGCTAGAGCAAATTCGCTCAGAATATCGGGAAGGTAAATTTAATCCTGGTGTTGAGGCTGAAGATGTCCATTTTGCTGTAGAAAGGCGACTGACGGAGATTGTCGGTGATGTAGGCAAAAAGTTGCATACTGCTCGTTCACGCAATGATCAGGTAGGAACTGATACCAGACTCTATCTCCGGGAAGAAATTACCCAAATTCGTACCCAGTTGCGGGAGTTACAAACTGTGCTCCTCAACTTGGCTGAAGGGAATGTGGAAACTCTTATCCCTGGCTACACCCACCTACAACGAGCTCAGCCGTTAAGTTTAGCCCATCACTTGCTAGCTTACTGGGAAATGCTTCAGCGGGACTGGGAGCGGCTAGGTGAAATTTACCAACGAGTGAATATCTCACCTTTGGGTTGCGGCGCACTCGCTGGTACTACTTTCCCGATTGACCGTCACTATACGGCAAAAACTTTGCATTTTGGCGGAATTTATGCCAATAGCTTGGATGGGGTTAGCGATCGCGATTTTGCGATTGAATTCTTAAGTGCTGCCAGCCTGATTATGGTTCACCTGAGCCGTTTATCAGAGGAAATTATTCTCTGGGCATCAGAGGAATTTAGCTTTGTGATCCTTAAGGACAACTGCTCCACTGGTTCTAGCATTATGCCCCAAAAGAAAAACCCCGATGTCCCGGAACTAGTGCGAGGGAAGACGGGTCGAGTTTTTGGTCATCTGCAAGCTATGTTGGTGTTGATGAAAGGGCTACCCTTGGCATATAACAAAGATTTGCAAGAGGATAAAGAAGCTCTGTTTGATGGGGTAAAGACGGTTCGAGGTTGTCTGGAAGCGATGACAATTCTCTGGCGGGAAGGACTGGAATTTCGCACAAAAAGGTTGGCTTCAGCAGTTGCCGAGGATTTCTCCAATGCTACAGATGTAGCCGACTATTTAGCAGGAAAAGGTGTACCTTTCCGAGAGGCATACAATTTAGTGGGTAAGTCTGTTAAAACCTGTCTAGCAGCTGGTAAACTTCTCAAAGATTTGACTCTCCCAGAATGGAAAGAACTGCATCCAGCCTTTGAAGAAGATATTTATCAAGCGATCGCACCTACTCAAGTTGTAGCAGCACGTAACAGTTACGGCGGTACTGGTTTTGAGCAGGTACGGGAAGCTCTCGCAGATGCCCGCAAGCGCTCAATAAGCTAACGTGCATTAGTTTTGGAGACTATCCTCTGAATCCTATACTTAAACTGGAAACCTTTTTCAATTGTTGTTTTGCGATCGCACTTTTGCCTTCTCTTGTTCTTACAAATGCAGGAAAACCGCTGATATACTAATGCGAGATTGTCGTTTAGGCAAGCTTTGTAGGGCGATTGCTAATCATGTTGAATGGTTTAACGACCAGTACTTCAAAGTAAAATAGAACCAGTATCTCTCCCTTTAACTCACGCCATGCACCGATGGTTTTCTTACCACAGGATGCACTAATTGCAGAAGCGAAACTAACTCAATATTTACTTGTACCCTTGCCGAAGGACGATAAATCAAAATTTCTGGCTCAGGCTGGTTATACGTTGGACAAATGGGAGCAACTTGAGCAAGATCTCCGTACCCAAGTCTTAACACAACCTGCCGATCTAATTGAGACAACTCGCTACGGGGAAAAGTATGCCATTCGTGCGTGTCTGCAAGGAGTTAATGGGGTTGAACTCGACATTCTTACGATTTGGATGGTTGTTAATGGTGTAACCAAATTTGTCACTTTAGTGCCAGATAAAGGAGCTAATCCATGAAGGTAAAGCATTTCCTATTTTCACAAGTTGTCCTAGCTCAAGACTTACCAGAATACAACCTAAAACGGGGAGATTTGGCAACAATTGTGGAGCATTACCCCATGCCGGAAGAAGAAGAGGATGGGTATAGTTTAGAAGGGTTCGATGTACCTCAGGTTACGATTGAGGTAACCGCCTCACAAATTATTCCCATTGCTCAATGGCATCGAGAAGAAATGATTTTAGGCAAGCTCCGTCAGCTATCTGAAGCAAAGTTACTGCAACTAGAAGATTTTCTTGATTTTTTGTGGCAAAAAGATAAAGTTGAGCAAAAAAACATCTGAGAATATCGTTACATAGGGCTTGCTAATTAGACAACCCAGCATTTTAGATTAGACAGGCTAGTAGGTTAAATTAAGTGATAGCAAAACCCAACTTACAGCTGACTGTAAAATACTTTATTTTTACCCAGAGGAAGAACAGCTTTTGATGAAGAGAAATCAACACATAAATTTAAGCAGACAAGCAGAATTTTCAGAATCAGAGTTTGAAAGCTTAAAACATAGTTTATGGGAGATTGATTGATGCTCATGCACTAACTCTAGCAGTTGCAATTGAGAGCATAGTCTCAATCGAATTTGCTCATCTTGGCAAGTTAACTTCAAAAGAAAAAGAGGCTATACAAAAAGCTCTGGAATATTTAGATTCTTGGGAAAATGATATAGCAATTAAAGAACGTATTAAAGGGTCAATTAAGGCACTTCTTGAACCTCGTGTAGGCGACAAAATGAAAGCCTTAGAAAAATCTGGTGCAATAACAAAAGCGCAGAAAAAAAGCTTGGCAAAAGCTTCGTAACAAGAGTACTCATTCTTATCAAAACCACACCTCAAAAAACTCTGAATTTGTTGAACTAATTTTTCAGATAAACGTTCTTTTTTATCATCTTATTTTCCACACTATTGGCTATAAAGGACCGTACATGGATGTTAGTGAACTTGGTTTTCCAATTAAGCAATACCCAGCCGCTGACAAGACAGACTAATGGGACTTTGACAAAAAATGAGCCGAAAAAGGACTGAAAGCTTTATAGAACTCATTTTAGATCTATGGCTATAACTTTGATATGCTAAGGTTTTCAGCTTAGAATTGCTATATCAGTATTATTAGCTCAAAAACACCTAAACCCAATTATAGTCAGGGTTTGGTGTGATTAGATATTTTTGGAAATCACCTAAGCTCGTGCCTTTTGCTGCCGACGACGTTTGATGATGAGCGATACCCACTTTTTCCAGGCTTCAAAAGCCTCATCATCCGGTTCAGTTTGTTGCCACGACTCCCGTGCCATGATGCGCTTATACCAGGCAGCAATCGGTGGATGCTCTTTCAAATCAACACCAAGTCGAACTATCAGAGGTAATAGCGCCCCTGCTGTAAGATCTGCTAAAGACAAATTATCTCCACCAAAATAGGGAGAATCACCAAGTTGTTCACTGAAAAAATCCAGACCTGTTGCAATATGTCTAAATGTTATCCTATCAGGCTCTGGGGAATCACTTGCCATCAATAGCGCAGGTATTTTGGTGGTAAGTTCATTGCTTGTCACCATTTGCACCATCCGCATTTTTGCCATCGCTGCTGGCTCTTTAGGTATCAGAGGTGGGGAGGGATGCTTTGTTTCCAAATAGTCCAAAATTGCTAGAGATTCCAGGATTCGCAGCTCCCCATCTACTACAACTGGAATATGATGAAACGGATTTAGGGATAAGAATTCAGGCTCGAATTGTTCCCCTTTGAGGTTCACAATGACTGGCTCAAAAGAAATTCCTTTTTCCAGAAGTCCAATCCAAACCCGTCGGCTGATTGGTGATAGGGGATGGTGATAAAACTTCAGCATTAAAATCTCCAGTGAGGTTTGTCATGTTCAATATTTTAAGACCGATTGGTCTTTGTAGGGTGTGTTAGCGCAGCGTAACGCACCGTCCGGCAGGTACTTTCATTTTCAGAGATCACCTAAGATGTCTGACATAGAAGCTCCGGCATAACCCTGCTGGTTAAACAAGTCTGCAGCTTGCTGAATAATTCTCTTTTTAGTTTTTTCAGCTTTGGACATTATTAGAGACCAATCGGTTTTTTTTAGGTTAACAGAGTTATCTGGAAAAAGCAAAAGGTTTTCCTTGTTCCGGGTGAGGTAAAATTTTGGGGATGAATTCATTTGTTGTTACCATTTTCACCATCCGCATTTTGGCTATTTGTGCTGGCTATTGAGACATCAATGATGGGGAAGGATGTTTTGCTTCCAAGCAGTCCAAAATCGCTAGAGATTCTATAATTTGCAGATCCCCACCTACTACAACCGGAACATGATGAAACCGATTGACAGATAAGAATTCCGGCTTGAGTTTTTCCCCTGTAAGGTTGACTATAACTGTCTCAAAGGGAATCCCTTTTTCGAGAAGTCCAATCCAAACTCGTCGAGCAATTTAACTACACAGTTATTAAAATATCGCTTACTATAGGAGCAGAATAATATTTCACTCCTTGCTCAAAAAATGCGGCTGAGTTGCAAAGGAGCGACTTAATTCATTCACTAGCAGGATATCAGGGTTAGTGCATTGATTTTTGCGATTACCGCTCAAAGTATTATTCTTAATGTCTAAACAAAGGTCTAAAAGCTCAAGGTATAAAAGATATTGGGGTTTGCAAGGTTGGAAAGTATGCTTGCCCTTGACAGCAATCATAATTCTCTTATCTGCCGGGGTCGCAGTAGCCCAGAATCAAGCTTCTGAGACTCCCAGTGACTATCAATCTCTCAAAATTGCTCTGGATACTATCTGGGTGGTATTCACAGCTTGTTTAGTGTTCTTTATGAACGCAGGCTTTGGCATGTTAGAGGCAGGTCTTTGCCGTCACAAGAACGCCGCTAACATTTTGACTAAAAACCTGATTGTCTTTGCGCTGTCTACAGTAGCTTACTGGGCAATTGGTTTTGCTTTGATGTTTGGCGATGGAAATTTTCTACTCGGTATAAATGGATTTTTCTTGGCAGGACCGGACAATAGCCCTATGACAGGATCGGATTATGAGGGGGTTTTTCGCTCACTTAACTGGACTGGTATACCTCTCAACGCCAAGTTCTTTTTTCAATTAGTTTTTGCTGGAACTGCTGCCACTATTGTTTCAGGGGCTGTAGCTGAGCGGATCAAATTTTCCGCATTTTGTCTGTTCAGTCTTTTTCTTGTGGGCATCATTTACCCAATCACAGGGCACTGGATTTGGGGAGGAGGTTGGCTACAACAGCTGGGATTTCAGGACTTTGCTGGTTCAACTGTAGTACATTCGGTAGGAGGTTGGTCTGCCTTAATGGGTGCTTATTTTTTGGAACCGCGCAAAGGGAAATATATAGGCGGTGAGACTTATTCACTACCTGGACACAATCTTAGCCTTGCGACTCTAGGTTGCTTGATTTTATGGCTGGGCTGGTTTGGTTTTAATCCCGGCTCAACAATGAAGTTAGAACCTGAAGCAATTAGCCATATTATCGTAACTACTAATACAGCAGCTTGCGCAGGGGGTATTACAGCAGCTCTAGCTACCTGGTTGGATCCAAGGAATTCTCATAGTAAACCTGACCCTACTATGATTATTAACGGAGTGCTATCCGGCTTAGTTGCCATTACTGCATCTTGTCGATTTGTCAGCATTGGTAGTGCTATCTTTATAGGCTTGATTGCCGGTATATTGGTAGTCTTTTCGGTGGAATTTTGGGACAGGATTAAAATTGATGATCCAGTCGGTGCTATTTCTGTTCATCTTGTTGGTGGAGTCTGGGGAACACTAGCTTTAGGTTTGTTCAGTGAAGGCTCTGGTAGTAGTGAGGGTCCTGTAAAAGGACTGTTTCTTTTTGGCGGGATGGAAAGTCTCAAGCAACTTTCTATTCAGCTACTCGGTATTTTTGTAGTTGGTGTGTCAGTACTTATCATGAGTTCGCTTGCTTGGTTATTAGTTAAATTCATACTCTCCTCAAGTTTAAGGGTTTCAGAAGAAGCAGAAGATGACGGTCTAGATTTACACGAACACAGTATGAGTGCTTACGGTGGTTTCTTGTTCAAGCAGGATGTAAAGCAGGAAGTGCTGACAGAACGTAAAAGAAATAATTAACAAACTAAATAATTAGGAGCATAATCATGACAATGATGGAAAAGGAGCTAGAAAAAATTGTTCAAGAAATGAAAGCTCCGAATATAGCGATAATTGGTAAGACTGGTGCAGGAAAAAGTACTCTTATTAATAAAGTATTTGGTGTAGAGAAAGCTGAAACTAATACCGGATGGCCTGTGAGTAGAGATTTCAAACTTTATACTCCAGATCATAATTCTGTAGATACAAATAAACCAATTAATTTGTATGACTCTGCAGGTTATGAAGCCAATAAAGAAAATAATTTTTTAGAACGTTTATTTGCGTTTATAGAAGACAAAAAAAACGAAGGATTAGAATCACAAATACACTTAGTCTGGTACGTTGTCAATGCTGCATCCAAAAGATTTGAAGGCTTTGATGTGGAGATAATTAACAAAATAAATAGATTAGAAATTCCCGTAATCATAGTCTTGTCTCAGTGCGATATTGTAAGCTATGAAGACATTTACAAGCTTAAAGAAATAATGGATAATTGTGAATTTAAGAAGGCTTATGAAATTATCGAGGTGGCAGCTAAGCCTTTAGAAATTAACAATCAACCTATTCGCCAAGCTTTTGGACTAGAAGAGTTGGTCAATAAAACAGTTGAATTATTACCAACTATATATTCAGATGCCATAGTTGCCAATCAAATAGTCAGTATTGGAGATAAGAAAAAGGTAGCCTGGAAATATATTGCAGCGGCAGCAGCAACTTGCTTTGGGGCAGGCTTTATTCCTGTCCCTCTTTCATCGGTAATAGCAATGACTTCATCTCAATATGGTCTCCTAAAAGCTATAGCTCAATTATATAATTCCGATGATATTATCGAAATCATACAGCCAATTAGTGGTCAAACAATCACTACGGCACTTACTGTTGCAGCAACCGGAGCTTTAGAAATCTCAGCAAGCTTTTTAGTTGGTTTGTTTCCTCCTGGCTTTCTGGCAACGGAGGCAGCTGCAGGAACAATAGCGGCTAGTTATGTAGTAATTATGGGGTTAACCTATACATCGGTTTTTGAGAAGTTTTCTGAAAGGCGCTTGACTAGTTCAGAAGGTAAGCAAGAAATCAAGCAATTTCTTGAAAGAACATTTACAGAAGAACTTAATAAATATCTCAAAATTAGGGTTACTTCTAAAGAAGATCTTAATCAGATAAAGGAAAATTTTTTAGAAAATCACAAGCGAAAGTAGTTTATTCACTATTAAGCATCTGGTCAGAATTAATATGTCAACCAAAAAAAATTACGAGAGTATTATCACTGAATTAGTAGCTGATGATGATGATATTTTAGGTGCAGTTATTATTTCTGAAGAATGTTGTCCTGTTACCAACTATATTGGAGAATTAAACGAAGATGAAATTCTATATATAGCAAATATGCTACTAGAATTTCGCGAAAAACTTGTCACAGGTACGAGCATAAAAAACACAGAACAAATTTGGATTGAAGCTAAAGAAACATTTTTAATTGTTGTTTTTTACGCTGATGATTCGCTACTGCTAGTAAAGGCTAACAAAACGAAGAAGCTTGGCATGATTAGGAATGCTATTGGAAAAACACTGCGCAATATTCAGTCTTTAGTTGAGCTTCAAGTAGCTTCTGAAAATGGTAATCAGTCTTATATCAAGAAACCAAACAAAGAGGAAATAATTTACAGGAAGCATCCGCAAAGTCCTGAATATTAGACAAATCTGCTTTGAACATTCCCTTTATTATTCAAGAGATGTCTGCAAACCCTCCACATATTGATAAAGATGATCTTTCGCCCGTTCCAAGTGGATGCGATCGCCATACAATTTTGTTAGCATGAGCGCTCCTTCCATAGTCGAAATTAAAATCGTTGCCACTGCATTGGGATCAACACCAAACTGAATTTCCTCCCTTTCTATGCCTTTTTGAACAACCTGATGAATCAGATTACGCCACTGATACATGGCACTTTGCGCCCGCTCCCGCAAGGCTGGATGGGTGTCATCGCTCTCAATGGCGGTGTTGAGCAATGGACATCCGCCTTTGATGGAAAACTCATCGGGAGTCGTGGAAAAAGTGTGGATGAGAGCCTTGAGACGGGTGATTGCTCCCCGCTTACCTTTGAGCGCCTGGAGATAACGCTGGCTCAACTGCTCAGCAGCGAAATCAAAAGCTGCGATCGCTAACTCATCTTTGCTGGCAAAGTGGTTGTAAATCCCGCCTTTTTTTAACCCCGTTGCTGCCATTATGTCTGACATAGAAGCTCCGGCATAACCCTGTTGGTTAAACAGGTTTGCCGCTTGCTGAATAATTCTATTTTTAGTTTCTTCAGCTTTTGACATAAATGGAAACCAATCGGTCTTTTTTAGGTTATCAGAATCATATCAATAAAGCAATAATCGTCTTTGGGCCAACTTAGGACTTATGGAGTTTAGACTCGTTAACAGCTTGAATGGTTTGAGAGTAACTCATTGTCGAGATGCCCAACGCAATGAAGTAGTTCGCAGAAATTGGGGTCAACGATCAACTAAATGATAGCTAGAATAGCATCAGTCAATTCACTAACCAGCTTACTGGTAAAAGAGCCTATCGAAACTATCTACGGTAATCTCAAGGGTCTGAAGTCCAGCCAGCTCAAGCAGCTAAAACGGCTGTATCACCAGCGCTTACCAGGTGATCACCTTACAACGCCAGAGTTTGCCCAGCGACTGGCAGCCATTAGCAGTGAGCTTAAACAACCTTTGTGTACTTACATCAACCGTCGAGGACAAGTAATTCGCGTCGCAATTGGTACTCCGGCTCAGACTAAAATTCCGCCGCGAGAATTACCACGTTACGGCGCAGAGCGCTTATGTGGGATTCGCTGCCTTGCTACTCAGCTTAAACCAGAAACCCCTAAACAATCTTATCTCACTGCCATGGCGATTCAGCGACTGGACGCCTTAGTGGTGTTGAATATTACCGGTTCAGGATTTGAACGCAGGGGTGGTGGTGCAACAGGTTATGTTAAGGAAACCTATTTGGCTCATCTACTACCTCCTAATGAACAGGAACTCAACAATCCTGAGGAGACTGACACTACTAACTTCGGACTCAGTTGGAGTCTATCACCACCCTTAAGCCTCGATATTCTCACTAAGCAAGATTTCCTAGATTTAGTCGAAGGACTAGAAGCTGAATTCCGCCGACAATTCATTGTCCAACAATTAGATGCTAGAGATATTGAACAAGACCGAGTGCTAATTGTAGGATTAATGACTTCAGATGTAACTTCAGAGCATTTTGAAGCTGGTTTAGCAGAAATCAGGCGGTTGGTAGAAACTGCTGGTGGTAAAGTGTTACAAACGATCCAGCAAAAGCGTTCAAGACCCCATCCTCAAACAGTGGTTGGTGCTGGTAAAGTCGATGAGATTGCTTTGATACTGCAAACCTTAGGAGGGAATCTAGTAGTATTTGACCGGGATCTATCACCGGCTCAAGTCCGTAACCTGGAATCTCGACTGGGTGTAAGTGTAGTAGATCGTACAGAAGTAATTCTCGATATTTTCGCCCAAAGAGCCCAATCCCGCGCTGGTAAATTGCAGGTGGAACTTGCCCAGCTTGAATACATATTACCCCGTCTTACTGGTCGCGGTCAGGCAATGTCGAGGTTAGGTGGTGGTATTGGTACTCGTGGTCCTGGTGAAACTAAACTGGAAACTGAACGCCGTGCTATTCAACGTCGTATTGCTCGACTACAGCGGGAAGTAAACCAGTTGCAAGCTTATCGCTCCCGACAGCGACAGCGCAGGCAAAAGCAAGAAGTACCTACGGTAGCTTTAGTCGGTTATACCAATGCTGGGAAATCCACTCTGTTAAATACACTGACTAATGCAGAAGTCTACACTGCTGATCAATTGTTTGCTACCCTTGACCCCACAACTAGAAGGTTAACAGTTCCTAATGTTGCAACTAATGAACCAATTTCCCTTCTGCTCACCGATACTGTTGGATTTATCCATGAACTGCCGCCTTCTTTGGTAGATGCTTTCCGCGCCACCCTCGAAGAAGTCACTGACGCCGATGCACTAGTGCATGTAGTGGATTTATCCCATCCTGCGTGGCAAAGTCACATTCGTTCTGTAATGTCAATTCTGTCAGAAATGCCGATTACACCAGGACCTATACTAGTGGCATTCAATAAAGTTGATGGGGTAGATAGTGAAACTTTGACCTTAGCTCAAGAAGAATTTCCTCAAGGAGTGTTTATCTCCGCTAGTAAGCGTTTAGGACTAGAAACCCTGCGTCAACAACTAGCTCAGCTAATTCATTATGCGATCGCACTTTAGTATTAAAGTTACCCTGTAGAGACGTTGCATGCAACGTCTCTACAATCTCATGCTGAGGTGATAGTGAAGCCTCTGAGCCGTCTGGAGATCCTTCGCTACCGCTCAGGATGACATAATTCCGTGACGGTGCGTAAGTCCTATTTTTGCTCTAAGCTGCATATGCGATTTGGCAGCTATCGGAGAGTTCCCCTCTCTTCAATAAGTAAGCAAAGTAGGTTTGGAGCAAGCTAGTATCAACTGCTGGACAAACGGTGTTAGTTCCCGCTATTCCTGCTAAGGTGTTTTGGTAGTCAAATGCCTGAGATACTAAAGCAGCTGTCTCTAGATAAGGTCGTTCGTTGCCAGTTACCCAGTCTGTAAACAGAAACAGCAGGGGACTGAGGGCATTATCTGCTTGAGCGCTAGCCACTTTGAGTAGTTTAGCTTGCCACTGATCATAGTCACTCCACTGAATAAAGTAGCCAAAGTCATGGATTGATTTCACCAGCTCACGGAAGTGTAAGGCGTGAGGACTAACTAGGTGAAAAGCTTTGCCTAAGGATGTTGGCTGTTGAGATAAATGAACGATCGCGCGGCTAACATAGTCTACAGGAGTTAGACTTAGTTTTAAGTCTAAGTCAGGGGCGCTACCTAGTTGAATCAAGCCTTTGATTAAGCGGGCGATTAGGTCATCTACTGAAGAAGCACCAGTTTGACTATCACCTGTAATCATACTAGGTCTGTAGATAGAACCAGGAATACCCCTAGCATGAGCTGCCATCACTAACTGTTCACCTACCCATTTACTCTGAGCGTAGCCATCGGAAAGTCCTTCACACTCAAGGTTGATATCTTCTGAAATTACTTCCATGCCAGCATATTGGGGAGATTGGAAGACATCAAGGGTAGAGATGAAATGAACGGGTTTGACTTTGATTTGGCTGGCTAATTTCAGAATTTCCTTCGTTCCCAGCACATTAGCTGTCCGGAGGGCAGTATAGGGATAGATTAAATTAACAAATGCCCCGTTGTGATAAATAGTGTCAATCTCTGTAGCTAACTGGCGAAACTGCTCCTCTGAAAACCCGAACAGAGGCTGAGTTAAATCGCCGCGAACTGGTACAATCCGATGCTCTAGATTTTCATCAGAAAGTAAATAGCGCTTTAGATTGCTGCGGAGCTTTTGTTTGCCTATCTCAAGATTGGGACAACGGACTAAGCAATGAATCGTAGCTTCGGTTTGTTGGAGAAGTTCGTGTAGTAAAAAAGCTCCCAGAAAACCAGTTGCTCCTGTTAAGAAGATCTGTTGAGGCTGAGTCCCAGAGTTAGTATAGGGTACTTCTGGATAGATAGTTGGTTCGAGAACTGCATCCGCCTGTAACTTCTCAACTATGGTGCTGGCTGGCTGTGAGCTAAATTGGGAATTTTGAACTACTGTAATTTCCTGAGCCAGTTCAGCAATTGTGGGAGCTTCAAACAAAGACAGCAATGGTAATTCTACCCGGAAGATTTCTCTTATCTGAGATAGTAGCTGAGCAGTGAGGAGAGAATGTCCCCCCAATTCAAAGAAGTTGTCATGAATACCCACTCGGTTAATCTCCAGAACCTCGCTCCAGATTTGGACTAACTCTTCTTCAATGGGAGTCCGGGGAGGCACAAACTGGTCCATTAAAACTAGCTTGGCTTGGTTTGGTGCTGGTAGTGCTTTGCGGTCTACTTTGAGGTTAGGCGTTAATGGGAATGAATCTAGTAAGATGAAAGCTGAAGGTATCATGTACTCAGGTAGTGTCTTCTTGAGAAAGGAGCGCAAGTGGCTCAAAGATAATCCTTGGGTTTCGATGATGTAATCTATGCTCTGAGAAATTTGAGCTACTCGGGGTTGTGCAGCATCGAATACTAGCCCAGCAGATTCTCCAAAGTGCCAAACGACAGTTCCCCTTAACCAAAGCTCGTCTTGAATTCCAGGTAGTTGTAGCTTGAGGCGAAGGCGTTGGCCCTCTTGCCAAAGATCTGTAGTCTTCGTTTCGCTTTGCTCACCATGTTTAGATGCTGTTAAGCGGATACCACCACGACTGATATTTTGCGTAGTCACCTCTAGGGTTTGACCTGACTTAAATTTTGCTAGGCAAGTGCTGTTAAAAGGTATCCGAGGCTCTGTACGACGTATATCCTTTACTGCTAATCCCTCGGTTTGCAAGATCTGCTTGATGCCTTGATTCAATAGAGCTTGCTTTATGGGTGTGGTTTGGAAGAGAACTCCAGCATGTTCCTGCTCTCGCCAAGCGAGGGTTCCTTCTAACTTTAGTTCTTGCTCAAGTCCGGGCAACTGGAGGTGGAGGTGGAGGTGTTGTCCTTGCTGCCAGACTGCTGGTATATCCGTTAGACAGATGCCAGTTGGGGAAAGATCTACAGTAGTTACCGTAACTGCAGGTCCACCGTCCCATTCTACTAGGCAACTACTTTGTAGCTGTACTCGTTCTACACTGAGGTCGGTCAATAAATAGGCTACTAGACGCTTTTCTCCAAGATCTTCCTCTACTGGCACTACCACTGCCTCTTTGATACCAGGGTGTTGGTAGAGAGCAGATTCAATTTCCCCCAGCTCAATGCGAAAGCCACGAATTTTCACCTGATGGTCGATGCGGCCTAGGCATTCTATCGTACCGTCTGGTAAGTAACGTGCTAAGTCTCCGGTACGATAGAGACGAGCTCCAGGCTTGTTGCTGAAAGGGTCTGGAATAAACTTTTTTTCAGTAAGTTCAGGTCGATTGAGGTAACCCCGAGCCAATCCTACTCCACCAATGAGTAACTCCCCTGGCTCTCCTAATGGGACTAACTGAAGCTGCTCATCTTTCTGGTTTCGTTCTGTATCTACTAGATAGATTTGGGTATTAGCAATCGGTCTGCCAATGGGAACATTACTATTCTGTAGCTCTACTTGCTGTACTGTTGACCAAACAGTGGTTTCAGTAGGGCCGTACATGTTCCAAACTGAGCTACTTCTAGCAAGAAGTTGATTAGCTAGCTCTCTAGACATAGCTTCCCCACCACAGAGAATTTTGAGGTTAGGAGAACCTTGCCAAGCTGCGGCTAAGAGCATTCGCCAAGTGGCGGGTGTTGCTTGCATGACGGTTGCACCGGATTGCTCTATGACTTTGATTAACTCGATGGCGTCTGAGGCAACTTCCCGTGTCACCAACTCCACACGAGCTCCGACGAGCATTGGTAAGTAGAGCTCTAAGCCAGCAATATCAAAGGAGATGGTGGTAACAGCCAGTAAGACATCTTCTGGGATAAGTCCAGGTGCTTGGCTCATGGATGTGAGGAAATTAACCAGTGCTCGATGGGTAATTTGCACACCTTTGGGCTTACCTGTAGAGCCAGAAGTATAGATGATATAAGCCAAGTTGTCTGGAGTGACTCTACTGTCAGGATTCTGTTGGCTGTATTGAGCAATTGTTTCCCAATCAGTATCCAGACATACAACTTTAGCTTGATGGTCGGGTAACTTCGCTACCTGTTCACTATCACTCAAAAGCACTCTACATTGGCAATCTTCGATCATGAAAGCCAAGCGATCTTGAGGGTAGCTAGGATCTAGAGGCACATAGGCTCCACCGGCTTTGAGAATCCCCAGCAATCCAATTACCATGTCTAGCGATCGCTTCAAGGAAATTCCCACTAGTGCATCCGGTCCAACTCCCAATGTCTGCAAATAGCGAGCCATTTGATTTGCTCTATTATTAAGTTCTCTGTAAGTAAGGGAGCTGTTCTCAAAACTAACGGCCACGCTGTCGGGAGTGCGTTCTACTTGAAAGTCAACTAACTGATGCATGCACTGATTTGGATAATCAGCTTGAGTGTTATTCCAGTTTCCAAGTAGTTTGTGATCGATCAAATTCATAGTTGTTTAATACGGCAATTGTTTACAGTAGCGTTGTTCTAAATCTTGAGACTAATAACCCCTTTTATTGAAACGAGCCAAGATCTAGGAGAAAATAGTGATGACTCTCAGTAAAAGGGTAGCTATTAGAGTAGATACAATTTTTAAAATCAACTTCAGGCTAGCAATAAGCGTGCTGAGATACGAGCAACTAAGGAAAAATTTACTTGGTTATCATCAAATACTCAGTTTATAAAGCTTGATGATAGTTAGCAAAAGAGTTAATTGTACTTGACTTACTTTTGAAATATGGTGGATAATTTATATGATACAAATTTAGACTGACAATCTTCATATAATGTTCCCAAAATTGATGACTAATCTTTGAATCCATATAATATCTATTTTAAACATTCAATGTTGATATATTTGGTATCAATGATTACCATGAACAATCTTATCTGGCAACTTAACGTAAAGTTTAAAAAATGTCTGTCTTACTTGCTGTCTTACTTGTTTTATGGTTTCATAGCTATTTTGTACTAAATCTCTATTTTTTAGGCTCTAGTTTTGGAGTAATAAGTTAGTTGTGGACTAGGAAATCTACAGAATTGCGTTAGTACCTTGATAACCATATAACAATCTTTGAATTGGACTATGGTTTTTTATTTAATTTTAGCAAAATCCAGTTGAAATGCAGGATAGTAGCATCGCCTTCTACAGAAGAGTTCTACTATCGAGAAATAACTCTCTTTTTTTTGAACTAACAAAAAAGCTTTATTTTACGCTATATCTCAGTAATTACTCGTATATAGCGTAAAATTGAACAACAAATACAGCGTTTTGTAAGTTCGTGAGGTACACTGTTTTATCCCTTATTCCTGATAAATCAATCTTTTCTCATAATCTTGGTATGCCTCATAAACCTGAGATCTGCTGTATGAATTAACCCACATTGCGCACAACAAAATGTTATATTTTGTCCATAGAGTTGAAATTAAGCAGAAATACTCAATGAAGTCCTTCCAGAAAAAGCTACATTTGAACTGTAACACTTCCATCTTACAGAATTATCCTCTACAGTAAAAGCGTATTTTTACTGAATTACCTCTACGGTAAAAGCGTATTTTTACTGAATTTTGCTAATTTAGCTATTGATTTTTAAGACAAGCTCTTAGATTGAAGTCTATGCTAGTAGAGCTAAGAAAACAGTTGCCAAATCTTAATTGTCCGGTCATCACTGCCGCTAACCAAGAAGTAGCCATCGGGACTAAAGGCAACAGAGCGAATAGAATTAGAATGACCAGAAAGAGTGCGTAGTCGTTTGCCTGTGTGCCAATGCCACAACTCAATGCTCTTGTCACTGCCACTGGCCAAAGTCTGAGCATCGGCACTAAAGGCAACAGAGGTAATACGATTAAACTTGGTGGAAAAAGCATGCAGTCGTTTACCGAGATGTGGCTCCCACAGCTCAATAGTCTTGCCACTGCTAGTGGCTAAGGTTCGACTATCTGCACTAAAGGCAATAGAGGTAATGCCACCGGAGCGATTAGAATTACTACGTAGTCGTTCCCCAGTGTTAAGATTCCAAAGTTCTAAGCTACCGTCCAGGCTGCCAATAATGCAAGTCTGACCATCTGGACTAAAAGTAGCAATTCGAGCGGAGATTGAACGTCCAGTCAAAGGACGTAGCAGTTGGCTTGTACCCACAACCCAGAGTTTGACTTCTGAATCACTGGTGCTAATTAGGGTCTGACCATCGGGACTAAAGGCAATATATCGAACTTTTCCTGAGTTTCTGGGGAAGGTATGTAGCAGTTCTCCTGAGGAAAGATCCCAAAGCTTGATAGTCCTGTCGTAACTACTGCTGGCTAGAAACTTACCATCTGGGCTGATGGCAATGGAAGTAACTCGATTAGTATGACCAGAGAGAGTACCTAGCAGTTTCCCAGAAGGCAACTCCCATAGCCTAATAGTTTTATCGTAACTACCACTAACCATAGTCTGACCGTCCGGAGTGATGGCAACTGCCTTAACAGTATTTTTATGTCCAGACAGGGTACGACGCAGTTGAACTTTTTGCCAGGAACTGGTTGACGGTTCGCTGGGGAGGAAGCTAGCTACAAAACTGGAAGCCTTAACTAGGAAAGAATTTTCTTTTTGGGTAATGATAGGATTACCGGAGGGAGTAACTGATGCAGGTACTCCGATAGTCTTCCCATTGGGAGTATCAGTAGGTACAGGTAATGGGGTGATGATGTCCTTGAGGCAGCGCCTAATCATCTGTGGCGTCTGGGGTCGTCCACCGGGAAAGGTAGCCATTAAATAATCAATCAAACCAGCAAACTCCGTCGAAACCTGAGAAGCACTGTCTCGCCAATACAATTTACCTGTTCGGAAGTCTTTCTCAAAATTAGTAGGATGTTGACCCGTCAACAAATAGACTAGGGTACGTCCAAGAGCAAAGAAATCAGATTGGGGTACAGATTGACCTTCAGCCTGCTCCGGTGGCGTATAGCCTACGGAAATAATCACTGTACCCGTCACATTCTTGGCTTGCTTCTGCAAGTAGGTATCTGTAATTTCCCGAACCGCACCAAAGTCAATCAAGACTAATTGTCCATTGGGCCTAAGTAAGATATTAGATGGCTTAATATCCCGGTGAATCAACTCTTGCTGATGGAGTTGAGCTAAGATCTCTGAGAGTTGTTCCAACCACACGATCGCTTGTTCTTGAGTAATCGGTTGATTGTCCCGATTCTTCATCCATTTCTTTAAATTGATGCCATCGATTTTCTCCATCACTAAGCAGTACAGTATTTCACCACTGTCGTCAGCCAAGGTAAAATATCCATCTGGTTCAACTCTAGGAATACCAGGATGATTTAACCGACTTAAGACTGCTCCCTCTCGCTGGAATAGAGATACTGCCTTTTGTTGAGTTTCTGAAGAGTAGAAACGATCTAGATTGAGAACTTTTAAAACCTTGGGGATACCGCCATCATCCACCTCAAAGGTTTGACCAAATCCCCCTTTCCCTAGTGGTTCCAGAACTCGATAGCGGTTTTGTACTAATAAACCTGGATGAATCATCGCTGCTGCAATTTACCCCCGATCACCGGGTGAGCGAAATTAGGGAAGGAATTTCTAGCGAAGTATCCTTTCAAATTATTAGTTCTCCTTTGTTTCCTCATCTCCCCATCTCCCTATCTCCCTATCTCCCCACCCTTTTTTCGTTCACCCCCGATCACCTCTAGTAAATTGAGAATATTGGTTTGGGCATATCCTACTGCTTGTGGGGAGTGCCGTTGTAGCATTGATAGAACCTGATTTAGCTGCTCTTCAAGAGGATTTGCCTCGGTTAAGGTCAGATATAATTTATCTACAATCCGTGTCAGAATCAGGCGAACTTGAATTTGTTTTACCTCTTTTGTTGTCTGTTCCTTAACCAATGCATGAGTTCTTAGGAGTCCCAATTTACTGACTGACTGAGTTGCCACTGTTGTCATTATATCTTTACAGACCTGCTCAATCAATTGGTTAATAACATACTTCATCACCACCGGTTGTAGGGTAAAAATAGCCTCATTCCCTTCTCGGTTTGATGCTTTTTCCAGTAGCGAGCGTCGCTTCAGAGATTCAAGAGCTGCTACTAATTTAGATAACGATGATACAGAAAACTGCATATCTGCTTTCAATTGAAGCAATGATATGGGTTGATTTTCCAGAGCAAACCAATAGACAATTCCCATTTCTAAGGTTGACAATCGTTCAAAATGCTGATTTAACAGGCTCAGAAGAATATCACCAATGACTAAGGTACTTTGCTCTAGTAATTCATAAATATCGCCATTAAATATCTCCTGAATCGTGGTAGCAATTATTTTTAAAGCTAAGGGATTACCTCTATATAGCTGAATCAGTTCTTCAGAACCCCTCTTTAAATTAGAGAAACCTTTAGTTTCCAAGAGTTTTTTGGCATCTTCGAGTTGTAATCCCTTAAGTTTTAACTCCCTAACCGGTAAAGTGGCTCCTGCCAAAGACGAAATTTCTATCGGTTTCTCGCGACTGATGAGAAGTAAACAACTTTGATGCCTTTCTTGTCCTACTCGCCTAATTAACTTGCCATAATCTTCATAACCTTCTCGATATTGCCCTGCTAGTTCTCCGCTGCGCATTACTGTTTCCCAATCATCCAGTATCAGGAAACAGCGATGTACTTGTAAATACTCAATTAGTCGCGAAATTCTACCATCTACAGTTGTTGGTACATCTGTCTTCTGCCCATTGGCTAAAAATTTGAGCCAATCTGCTAAGATATCTTGAATCGGTGGGGCGTTGCGTAGAGAACGCCAGATTAGGTACTCAAAAGATTGTTGAATTTGCTCTGCAAGCTTAGCTGAGAGTGCTGTTTTACCAATTCCACCCATGCCTAGCAGTGCTACTAAGTGACAAGACTCAACCACAATCCATTGCTCTAGCTGAATTAGTTCTGTGGTACGACCATAAAAGGTAGAGATATCAATCGCTTCTCCCCAGTCTTGACAAGTCTTAGTGGGCGTTAGGCTGCGGCGCTCAACAACCTCTTCCCACTTTAGTCCGAGAACTTGACAGTAGGCTTTGAAGGCTGCTGCACTAATAGGTTGCTTTCCTGCCAAAAACCGTTTCCAAGTTCCTCCTGAGATACCCTCAGCATAAGAACCATCTAGAAACCAGTTTTTGTTAGGCTCTAAAACCTTACTAGCCTCCACGAGGCAGGTGTCATCTTCATCAATACTCCAACCCCACCCCTTTTCATTTCTAGCTTGCTTAATTTTGGCTATTCCCAGTCGAGAGGCTTTAAGCGTCGGCACTTGTGCACCCTATTTTTCCGATTGTCAAGATCAATTTTAGATCGGTTCTGCTGGTTTCAAGATCAGCATTTTAGTGCAGAAGCTTTGACATCAATGATATCGTTGATGTCAATGAGTGCAGAAGGAAGTGCCTATGGCCAGCATTACTATTCGTGATATACCTGATGCTACTAAAGAAGCGCTACGTATTCAGGCTGCACAATCGGGCTTGTCCCTTGAGGCATATTTGCGCCATGTGCTCAAACAGTTATCATGCAAAGAGACTACAGCAAATATTAATATCTTGGACATAGCGCAACAATGTTTCGGTACAAAACACGGTATTGACCTTGAATTACCGGAACGTCATTCAAGACGTTCATCTGTTACGTTTGATTGATGATTATTTTGGATACGAATGTGATCTCTGAACTGATGCGTGAAGCACCAAATCAAGCAGTAGCTGAGTGGATCGCCTCTCATAAATCTTTTCATCTGGCATTGACGACTATTTCTATTGCTGAAATTCAGCGTGGCTTGGCGCGGTTACCCAAAGGTAAGCGACGTACTGAACTTGAAAGCAACTTCTCAAGCTTTATCAAACAGGCATTTAGTGGCCGCATCTATACTTTTGATGAAGATGCAGCATATACTTATGGCAACGTATCCATGCAACGAGAAACGATAGGCTTACATGCTGATGCAGTCGATATGATGATTGCGGCGATTGCTACATCGCAAAATGCATCTATAGCAACACGCAACGTTAAGGACTTTGAAGAGTGCGGGGTTCATATTATCAATCCATGGGATTATGTATCCTAAATTATCAATGGACGATTGATAATTGATTAATTTGGTCTAAGACCTCTTCAGCCAGGGGTGAGAATTTTCGCTAGATTAGATTTGGTACAGAAGCAATACAGCCTTACTTTTCCTCGTCTCAAAAGCTTGCCTTATCTTCTCTCATAATTGGTAACCTCCCTATGAAAGACTTGAATCTTGACCTAGTGACAGACTTGAATCTTGACCCAGTGACAGGCGTTATCAAAGCGATCGCTCGCATAGCAGCTTCCCCGATTAAAAACCAGCTTGAGCGTGATAAGAGGGTAATTCAAGTGCTCAAGAAACTGAAGCTCAATCCTGAGCATCCACCAGCAGATTTCACTGGGGTTTATCGCTATGCCCTTGCAGAGTATGGTGTTGACAAACCACAGCCAGTTCTAGAACTCTTTGAGCAAAAAGCAATAATGCAGGCGTTTCGGCAAGCCTTTGAGCAGAATGACCAATCAATTCTTTTGCAGGAAGGAGAGGATTTTCTCGACTGGAATATATTAGGTGATCGCATCCGAGAAGTTAAGATTGATATTCAGCGAGAGTTTGCTGATTTTCAAGCAGTCTTTATTAAGGTGGCAAACTCTACGCGGACACCTGCTGATGTTATTCAAAGCCAGAAAATAGATCACTTAGCAAAGATTTTAGAAGAGATTGAGGCTAGGATACCAGCACTACCACCACTTACCCTTGACCACCTCTGGGAGTTATTGCTTGACAAAGCGACTAAAACTGACCAAATGAAACCAGAAATTGCCAATAATTTGGGCATGTGGAATCCTGCACCCAAAGTACCAAAAGGCACACCATTTTATTTCGTGGTTAATCTTGAGACTTCCGGTTATTTGATTCTGCTGGAAAAGAACCCTGAAAGACAAATTTGGTGTTTATCACCATCATTTTTAGCACCACCGTCATTTCTGGAAGCAGGACAAGTGAAGTTACCCTTGGCAGATCAAGATACTTTTACCGCCGATAGTGTTGGTAGAGAGCAGATGGTGGCGATTATTAGTCACGAGCAGCTTAATTTCGATTGGTTGCCGGGGAGTGATGATGAACCTTTGGAAATGCGGAAGGTGCATTTAAATCAATTATTAGAATATTGTAAAAAATTCCCAGACAGCAAAATATTATCTTCGGAATATACAGTGATTTTCTAAAATTCAAGGTGATTTGCTACCATTTGTAATTCCAGTTAAGAGATATGACAACGTCTATTTGGTTATTAATACTAATTACTTCTATTTTGTTGATCTCTTTTGTTCTTTACAAGAAAATAGAGCATTTTATGCGACTACGTAAGCTTGCTCAGCTCAATCAAATAGTTACTCAACTATATCAGCGTGGTGATTCTGAACAAGTCCTAATGATAGCAGAGAAATCCTTGGAATTAAGTAAAAAACTGCAAAAAAGAGATTACTATGATACAGCCAATAGCTTTAACAATCTCGCGATAATATACTCTGACAAAAGGCGCTATTCAGAAGCAGAAATTTTATATTTAGAAGCTTTAGCAATATGGAGACGTTTGTTGGGAGACAATCATATTAATATAGTACAAACTTTAAATAATTTGGCATACATATATGAAAAGCAAGGTCGCTATAAGGAATCAGAAACTTTGTATGTAGAAGCTTTGGATATTCGGGAAAGCTTGCTAGGTTCTGAGCACCTTGATGTAGCACTGAGTTTAAATAATTTGGGAGGAATTTACACGTCTCAAGGTCGCTATAAGGAAGCAGAGCCTTTGTATGTAAAAGCTTTGGATATTCGGGAAAGCTTGCTAGGTTCTGAGCACCTTGATGTAGCACTGAGTTTAAATAATTTGGGAGGAATTTACACGTCTCAAGGTCGCTATAAGGAAGCAGAGCCTTTGTATGTAAAAGCTTTGGATATTCGGGAAAGCTTGCTAGGTTCTGAGCATCTTGATGTAGCATCTAGCTTTAATAACCTAGCATTTCTACACTACTCTCAAGGACATTACTTGGAATCTGAAGCATTGTACCTGAAAGCCTTAGATATGCGAAAGCGATTATTAAAAACTGAGGAGCACCCTGATATAGCAACTAGTCTGAATAATCTAGGAGCACTTTACGAAGATCAGGGTCGTTACTTAGAAGCAGAACAAAAGTATCTCAAAGCTTTAGCAATGCGACAGCACTTTCTAGGCAAACAACATCCTTATGTAGCAACTACTTTAAACAACCTGGCAGAACTTTACAAAGATCAAGGACGCTTCGTAGATGCAGAACGAAAATATCTAGAAGCTTTGGCGATATTACAGCATCTCCTAGGTAACCAACATCCCTATGTAGCAACTACTTTAAACAACCTGGCAGAACTTTACAAAGATCAAGGACGCTTTGTAGATGCAGAACAAAAGCATCTGGAAGCTTTATCAATGGAACAACGTTTGTTTGGAGATGAACATCCTAGTGTGGCACGCAGTCTGAAAAATTTGGCAACACTTTATGTCTCTCAAGGGCGTTATTCAGAAGCAGAACAAAAATATCTAGAAGCTTTATCAATGCGACAACGTTTACTAGGCAATGAACATCCTAGTATAGCAACTAACTTAGACAGTTTGGCAATACTTTATGTTTCTCAAGGGCGTTATTCAGAAGCAGAACAAAAATATCTAGAAGCTTTATCAATGCGACAACGTTTACTAGGCAATGAACATCCTAGTATAGCAACTAGCTTGAATAATATAGCAACACTTTATGCTTCTCAAAGGCGTTACTCAGAAGCAGAACAAAAGTCTATCGAAGCTTTGTCAATGCGACAACGTTTACTAGGCAATGAACATCCTAGTATAGCAACTAGCTTGAATAATATAGCAACACTTTATGCTTCTCAAAGGCGTTACTCAGAAGCAGAACAAAAGTCTATCGAAGCTTTGTCAATGCAACAAAATTTGCTAGGCAATGAGCATCCTGATGTGGCAGTTAGTTTAAATAATTTAGCAGCAATCTACGCCAATCAAGGACGTTACTTAGAAGCAGAAGAAAGATATTCAAAAGCTTTATCAATGCGACAAAACTTGCTAGGCAATGAGCATCCTAGTCTAGTAACCAGCTTAAATAATCTAGCGGCTGTGTTTGCTACTACTGGTTGCTCTACTAAATCTCTATCAAACATGCTCCAAGCAAATAAGATAGATGATCAGATAATAAATGATATCTTTGCCTTTAGTTCAGAAGGTGATCGCCTTGCCTATCTAAAAACAATCAGAGGTAATTTTCATGCTTTTCTTTCCCTAGTCTGCAAGTGTTTTTCTAACTCTCCTCAAGCAGTGCAAAAGGCACTAGATGTAATTTTAAAACGTAAAGTCCTTACTGCATCAGCACTTGCTGTCCAAAATGAAGTTCTCTACAGCGATCGCTATCCCCATCTTACCGAAGACTTCCACAAACTCCGCGACTTAAGCGAACAAATAATCTACCTCACCTTTTCCATCCCACAAACTACAGATTTCACTACTTACCAGCAACAATTAGCACAACTACAAGCCGAACATAACAACTTGCAAAAAAATCTGGCGTCTCAAGTGCCAGAAATCCAATTACAAGAACAACTTCCTAACCGTAGCGATATCGCATCAAAGTTGCCAGCAGGTTCAATATTGGTCGAGTTTGTTCGCTTTGATGTCTTCAATTTCAAAGCAATCCCAGCCAAAGGAGAAGCACAATGGCAACCTGCCCGCTATCTTGCCTTTATCTTACCCGCAGGACAGCCAGAATCAGTAGAGATGATCGATATTGGGGAAGCAGAATATATTGATAGCTTAATTCGAGAATTTAGAGGGTTGGTATCTGGAACAGGTACAAATCCAGAAAATCAGCTAGGAATGTTCAACAAACGGAATTCTAAATTAATTTTTAGAGAATATCATCCCCAAGCAGGTAGCAAACTAGGGCAAGCGATATTTGACAAACTTCGCCCCTATATCCAAGAACACCAACATTTAATTATTGCCCCAGATGGAGAATTGAACCTAGTCCCATTTCAAATTCTCCCTAGCGACGACAGTGGAAAGAAAATGCTGATGGATGAATTTACCATCAGTTATTTAACTGTCGGACGAGACATCCTGCGGCAGAAAGTAGAGACAAAACGCACTGCATCCCTAAAAGCTTTAGTATTGGCTTCTCCGAATTTTGACTTGAATGCAGAAACCGTTACCCCTCAGGCATCACCAGAGCAACAAAATATGCACTCAGCCAATTTGCGAGAATCTATTGCTAGCAATCCTTTAAAACCTGCTACAGGAACGGGCATACTAGGAGAACGAATCGCACAGAAGTTAAATGTAGCACCCTATTTGGAAGATCAAGCACTAGAAAACTACTTCAATCCCAGACAATGTCCCCGCATTTTATTAGTTGCTACTCATGGTTTATTTTTACCCAACCAGCCAGAAGATCCTACTCCCACCCCGATTTATCATAGAGAAAGTGATTTACTCCAACGCGATCGCATTTCTCGTCGAGTAGAAAATCCCATGTTGCGATCGGCACTTGCCTTAGCTGGAGCTAACACCTGGGCAAAAGGCGGTAAACTACCCCCAGAAGCGGGAAAAGGCATCCTCTTTGCTCAAGATGTAGCTGGACTCGACCTTTGGGCGAATGAAATCACTGTCCTCTCCGCCTGCGAAACTGGAATAGGAGATATCGCCATTGGGGAAGGAGTATTTGGTTTAAGGCGAGCTTTTGCTGTTGCAGGAGCAAAAACCCTGATCATGAGCTTATGGTCAGTTAATGGGTGGACAACTACCTTACTAATGGAACGCTTTTTTGATAATTGTGAAGCAGGATTAGGCCGTACTATGGCATTACAAGAAGCTCAGAATTACCTGCGAAATATAACTGTTAGAGAATTGCAGCAATTTGAACTAGGGCAAGACATCCTCAAATACGAATTTAATAACGGTAGAAAATTAGATGCAGCAATTTTGGCTCGTCAAGCTGAAGATAAACCTCTGGCACATCCTAAATACTGGGGTGCGTGGATTTGTCAAGGGGAGACAAAAGCTGTAGAAATATTCAAGCTTGATGAAGTTGAGTGGCAAGATTTTTAGCTCAAGGTTTGTTTGAGCTTTTTGCTGAGCTGCTGCATTACTTTAAGTGCAACTTCTAACTCTGCTGCATCCATACCCTGAGCAAAAGATTCCGCTTCCTGGGCAATCTGTTCTGTAATGAGTAATGAGTAATGAGTAATGAGTGATGAGTAATGAGTGAATTACCCCTCGATTAGCTCCCAGATTTGTTCAATTGTGCAAGCTTTTTGAGCCAAAAGGTATAATTTCCTTGCACTTATTTGGCTTGCAAAATGATTGAAAGCTTTGTTTGGCATAGCTTCCACACTTATGCAGCAAGCCCTAGGTATCAAAAACTAAGGTGATTTTTGAGAGCTGAAAGTACCAGTAAATTCAAGGGATGGTGCGTTACGCTATCGCTAACAGCACCCTACGAATATCGATATAATTCTTACTCTATAAGCATTCTTAATTCTTAATTCCGCGCAGCGGTACTAGTAGCTCCCTGAGCAAGCGTTCCTCGTCATTTTTTTCTGGTAACGCTTCTAGCTGAGCAAGGAAGTTGTAGAGTAATCCTAAGCTAACTGAGCGTAGGGAATGATGGGCAGGTAGAGCAACTAATTCTAATAGTGCTTGATGGCGTACTTTTTCTCGCCCCAAAAGCCTTAGCCATAGCGTTTTATTGTTGTGCGGTAACTCATCAATCACCACCAATCCAGTTAACATTGCCGGAGGTAGGAAATAAATCCCAGTCTCCTCTTCTGTGCTTTCTTCCGCTCCAAATCCTGTTAAAGTCTCTTCTGAGATGGTGGGAGTCAAAATCCATAACCAGGGTAAGTCCGACTCATTCCATTGCAATGTTTCTCTCTCTGCAGCTCGGTGAAACTCTCCCTGAACTTCTAGTAATTTGATCATACTAGCGGTGATCTCATCAGACGTGACAGGATGGTGATAGGGTTCAAACAAGACTCTGGTCTTAGCTAGTCTCGCTAATAATCCTAACTCTTTGGGTAATTCGGATACACTAGGAGCAAACCATAAGTCGATGTCTCGTCTAGGGGAGATGGTGAAGGTTCGCTCAACTTCTATTTTCCCATAAGGGGAGAGCAACTTTTCGAGGTAGTCTTTACTAAACTGCTCATAAATAAATCTTCTCAAGTCTATAGGTTCTTCTTCCTCATCAAGCTCGATAGCAAGCTCAAAATCGTCACATAAATGAGCTTTACCAATATAATCAGGTGCTACGGCACAAAAGTTTTCATCTAGTTCATAATAGCGACATATACGACAGCTTTTTGTCTTCTTCATCGTCTTGTAAGATTGTATTAAAACTAAATCAACTATTTTAAAACTATTTGTGGGATTATGGTTAAAGGAAGTTGTCTTTGCGGTGAAATTCAGTTTGAAGTAGAACTTATTCCTGTCTCAAGTGATATTCCTTCCTATGAAGGCATACCAAAAGAAATATTGGACTAACTCGTAATATCAAGTTCTGTTGAATACTTACACTTTGGTGTAAACAAGGCAGAAGGCAGAGGGCAGAAGGATATGATAACTGTTTAGGCCGACATCATATAAACTATGGAAGAATACTTACAATCGAGTGCCATCATTGACTGGCAGCATTCAGCAATTTTAGAACTTGCTGAGAAAATTGCCTCAGGATATCACACACCGGAAGCGATCGCAAAAGCTTGCTTTGAATGGGTCAGAGATGAGATTTACCATAGCTGTGACTATCAGATGAACCCTGTTACCTATCGAGCCTCAGATGTACTTCAATACAAGACAGGTTACTGTTATGCCAAAAGCCATTTGCTAGCTGCATTACTACGAGCAAATGGTATTCCAGCAGGGTTTTGCTATCAGCGATTGAGTATTGATGATCAGGGTGCGCCTTATAGTTTACACGGTTTCAACGCAGTTTATTTACCTCAAGTTGGTTGGTATCGTATTGATCCTAGAGGCAATCGAGAAGGTGTTGATGCTCAGTTTATACCACCCCAAGAAAAGTTAGCTTTCCAGATTCAGTTTCCTGAAGAAGCAGATTGGAAATCTGTACTCTCGGAGCCGCTTTCAATTGTTGTAGAAGCTTTACAAGCTCACAGTACTTGGGATGAGATGCTTCAAAATCTTCCAGATATCTCTTCGGAGTCGGCTACAAGTTATGGTTTAGTTGCCGAAGGTGCAGAACTAGTGCAGCTTGGCGGAAATAAGTGACTAGTAAAAAAAAGGTTCAAACTCAGATACAGTAAGCTTTCTTCCCTTCTGCCTTCTGTTCCCCTCCTTGGAGGGGTTAGGGGTGGGTTGGTGCCTTCTGCCTTCTTGTACTAGCAAATTTGAGGAAGTGATGGCGTTTCATGATTAAATTGAGAGTTTAGAGCTAACGCTCCCAGCTCCTGAATTTTGCAAAAATATGTCCACCAAGGTTTTTTCTGGGACGGATGCTGCCGTCGTTTTAGCTATTCCTGGCTTAGCCGCTATTTCCTGGGGGGTTCCGGAACGTTATTGGCAAAAGATTTGCCGTCGATTAGGACCAATTGCCATTCCCACGATAACTGAGAATCCGCAATTGCTTCTCCAAGTAATCCAGGAGACATTAGGCGATCGCAAAATCACCCAATCACCGGAGGCTATTTTAACTCAAATGGCTGGTGAGCAAATCCTTTCCAGGCTACAACTTCTGAAAGATTACCTTCCCGGTGGCTGGAAACCCAAACTCCAACTCATAGGTCGTGAACATATTGATACTGCCATAGAAAGCGGTCATGGGGTTATCTTGTGGCTAGGATACTTTGTTTTATGTGACCTACTCCCCAAGATAGCCTTCCATCGTGCTGGTTTAGCAGTGCACCATCTGAGTAGTGCTCGCCACGGGTTCTCTTCGACTCGTTTTGGTACAGGCTACCTCAATCCCATTCAAACTACCATTGAGGATCGATATTTAGCAGAACGGGTAGTATTATCTCCAGAAAATCCCACTAAGGCAATGTTGACCCTAGCCTACCGCTTGCGGGATAACCAAATCATATCCATTACTGCTCATAAGAACGCCAAAAACCCCCTTAAGGTAAAGTTTCTAGACGGATATTTATACTTAGCACCAGGAGCACCCCTCCTAGCTCAGAATACCAAGGCAGCATTGCTACCGGTGTTGCCGTTAAGGGATCAGGCAGGGGAGCTAACAGTTACTGTTGAAGCGCCGCTCCAGATATCAGGGGACATCTCAAAGCGTGAGGTCACAAAGCACCTTGCTCAACAGTATGCCAAATTATTGGAGCCTTATGTCATCAAATTCCCCGGTCAATGGCTCGGGTGGAACCACTTGTCATAGCCAGGACTAATGATTGCACTTGCTGGAGTAGGAATAACCACAAAGGCACAAAGTACACAAAGGTTTATCAGGGACTGTGGCAGCTAACTTCAATATCTTGTGTAACCGACATCTTGCTTGTCACGCACAATGCTTTGCTGACCCTACAGGCGCACACTTATTCCATTATGTAAAAGAATACCACAATAATGTTGCCGAGGTTGCGATCGCACTTCTTTAAATAGCAGCATAAGATCCCCGACTTCTCGATTGCACCTGTGATTTCCACGACAAACCGGAAGAAGAAGTCGGGGATCTAGTACCGCTGTTGGTGGTTTCTGCACCCGAGGAAATCACGATCGCTTTACTACAAATACTTTTTAACTCATGCCGAATACGACAAAGGCAAGTGGAAAAATGACCCTTACTTTTAACCAAGCTACTTATCGTAATCTACTAGCTAAATTTGCTCCCAAAGTAATTGAGACAGCACAGGAGTATGATCACATCTTAGCCGTGGCAGAGGGGTTAACATTTAAGAAAAATCGCACTCCAGAGGAGCAGGCTTTACACAAGTTGTTAGTTACCCTAATTGAAGCCTATGAGGTACAGAATGATCCAATGGCTCAAGCCGCACCTCATGAAATTCATTGAAGTTAAGGAAAATATTTTTTTATGGCGAAATTTTACAATGAGATTAACCCATCATTACAAAACTTTATCCAAGAACAAAAAATATTTTTCACAGCAACAGCACCTACTAAAGGTCGAATAAATTTATCACCCAAAGGTATAGATACTTTTCGCTGTATTGATAGCAAAACTGTTGCTTATCTGGATTTGACTGGCAGTGGTAACGAAACTTCTGCCCATCTCGAAGAAAATGGCAGAATGACAATCATGTTTTGCAGTTTTTCTGATAAACCTCTAATTTTACGCCTGTATGGTCAAGGGCAGGTAATTCGCCCCAGAGAGCCAAAATGGCAAGAGTTTTACTCTCTATTTGCTTCTCTACCAGGAGAACGGCAAATAATTGTCCTGGAAGTTGAATCTGTACAAACTTCTTGTGGTTTTGGTGTACCACTTTATGACTTTAAATCAGAAAGAGAAACTCTTGTACAATGGGCTTCTAATAAGGGACAAGAGGGAATTCATGAATATTGGCAAGGAAAAAATCTCCAGAGTATTGATGGCCTACCAACTAAACTGTTATCAGATTGAGAGTTCCAACAGAAGCGCTTTGCATCCCCAATTGAATGGGAGAAACAATTCTCTTACCTATTGCCAGACTTGCAGACTCGGTGTTTATTCAGAGATTAGCAATTAGCAATTAGCAATTAGCTTTGAGCATGTTTCTCGAGAGCAATTAACAATTAGCCATTAGCCATTAGCTATTAGCCATTATTTTTTGAGACAACTGATACTAATCCCTTAAATTCGATGAATCTTTGGAAGGTGGTAAGTTATCAAATGTTGGTGGAATGCGAATGCGACTTAACTGATTCATTGCCCATTGCGCTGTTTCTTTAACTTCTGGATCCGGATCATCGGCAGCATGGTACAACATCTGACTCATCTGCGCCACTACTTCATAAATTCGCGTCAAGTCCCGAATAGCATTTTTCCGCACCTGAGCATTGTCATCCTGTAAAGAGAGAGCCAAAGCCTTATTAAGAGGTTTAAGAGTTTTGTTGCCAATTTGGGATAGTGCCTCCAAAATTAGGCTCCGCTGCTGAGAATCTGAATCAATCATCAAATCTACTAGAGGCTTGACTGCTCTAGAATCTCCCTGTTGAGCTAGTTCCCAAATGGCTTTACGCCGTTTTTGTGGTGAGCCTTGTTGTAAGTCTTTAATTAATTCATCAACAATATTAATTTTGGCAAGGCGAGTGGTTTTTTCTAGGGGTAAGTTATCCTCTACTGTCTGAGGTTTCGGTTGAGTTGGGAAGTTGCTGCTTTGGGAGTTGGCATTGGAGGGGTTGTGATGTGAATTAGAGGAGTTTGGGGGTGAAACAGATAAATTAGAAGAGTTGTAGCCGTTATTATGATCTTCTTGGTAAGATGACTGGGTTTGCTCAAGAGCCTCAGTTTGGTCAAACTCTTCAGTTTGTTCAAGTATCCCAGTTTGTAATTGAGATGGCTGTGTTGGCTCAAGAGTCTCAGTTTGGTCAAACTCTTCAGTTTGTTCAAGTATCCCAGTTTGTAATTGAGATGGCTGGGTTTGTTCAAGAGCCTCAGTTTGTTCAAGTATCCCGGTTTGTAGTTGAGATGGCTGGGTTTGCTCGAGAGCCTCAGTTTGGTCAAACTCTTCCGTTTGCTCTAAGGCGTTAGTGTTGGCTTCTAACTGTACTGACTCAGGATTTTCTCTACTTATATAATCATCTTTATCCGACGGAAATTGGGGCTCTGGAAATTTTTTTTGTTTACTCAGCCATCTGAACAAGAATAATCCCCCACCAATTGCTCCGCAGACCAATATGCTACTAAGTAGCAACAAAAGTCGTTTCCCACCCTTGCTAGTAGCCTTCTCAGCATCTGGTTCGGGAGTTTCCGCTTCTGCTAGTTCTGGTTGTTCAGCTACAGTAGCTTGCAGTTTACTCCAGGTAGTGGGACCAACTATACCATCAGCTTCAAGGCCAACAGATTTTTGAAATTTGATAATGGCAAGCTCTGTAGCTTCTGAGTAGCTACCATCAGCTAAGCCATCGTAGTAGCCTAGCTGCTTAAGCTTTTCTTGCAGCGCGATGATTGGTTCTCCCTGACTACCTTTTTCTAGAGGTAGTTGTACCGGTTCAAGGGGAACTTGAGCCACTTCTAGGGAGAAAGCCTGAACTGAGGAATAGGCAATTGCTGAGTTTAGTTCAGAGTTATGGCACTCACCTAGAATCGAACCTAAGCAAGTAATACAGGTAGCAAAAAGTAGAGTAGAGCGATGGCTGATCATAGAAGAGCCGGAGACTTATCAAGTGTAGCCGGTGTTAATAATGGAAATCTCACTCCAAGTTAGCTCAATCCTATACTGCTTTTAATGGTTAGGAACTAGTTGAGAAAAGAATTAAGTAATTTTACGGAAACTTTTTAGTGCCTGAAGCTGAACAGTTTCAGATTGCTCGAAGATTGATTTTAACTTATTGGTGATTTGTTCGCGCTGGTTAATCAGATAAATGCTTACTAAAGTCATACAGACGCCCATCCACTGTAAAGGAGTGAGGACTTCGGACAATATTAAGCCACCAAACAGCAGGGCAAATACCGGGGTAAGGAATGTCAGGGCACTCAAACTAGTGAGATTTCTAGTAGAAGCAAAATAGAAGAATAGACCATAAGCGATCGCAGTACCAAAAATTGTTGAGTAAGCCAGCGCCATCCAGTTGGATAGCTCAAGATGCACCCATTGCTGATTTTCCCAGACACTGGAGAGGATAAACAAGGGTAAGCCACCCAAAATCATATGCCAGCCTGTCGCGATTACCGGATCTGCGTATCGAGTTACCAAGCGAATCATTATCGTCCCTACTGCCATTGATAAGGATGCCAACAGCATCAGTAGTTCTCCACTGTGTAACAGTTGCTGCCAGTTGAATCCTAAAGCGAGGAAATCGCCCTGAAGGAGGCTGAAAATCAACTCATGGGGCAAACCAATCAAGCTAATTCCCAAAATACCAATTCCCAGTCCTAACCAACCCCACAGACCAATAATTTCACCAAATAGTAACGCTGAAAGGAGAGCTACTGTTAGGGGTTGAGAGTCAATCATTACTGAACCCAAACCAGCACCAGTTTTCACCAATCCTTCTGCTAAAAATCCTTGAAACAGTGCCCCATCAACTAAAGCAAACAAACTAATCCAGAGCCATGCTAACCAACTTTTCGGCTGGGGACGTCCCATGACCGTTGCTACCACTAATACTAAAACTCCTGCTGGTAGCAAGCGCACTCCTGCCATAAACAGGGGCGTTGTGTTTGGAATTACACCTTTCATTGCCACCATTGCTGTCCCCCACAGTAAAAAAGGTGCAATCAGCAAGGAAGACAACCAAGGCGCTTCAGGGGTGATTCTCTTAGGGTGCATATGATTTTGGCTTTGAAAAAATAATTCTTTATGATTCTTTACATAATTGTACTAAATTTTATACTATTCACTGGTTATTGGTCATTTGTCTTTTGTCATTGGTCATTGAGATAAAGGACAAATGACGTATATTGTCACGTAATACAAGTTGTAGAATGAGCTAAGTTGTCAACTTCTGGTAGAATTGTAAGAATTGCCCATTCGATCCCATGTGCTCATAAAAAAAATTCGTTAATTGCTCATGCCCTGGCCTTTTAATCGCAAGTCTCGTAAACAAATTGCTCGCATTGAAGTCACTGGTGTGATCGCTGGTGCTACCCGTAAAAGGCTTCTGGAAGCTCTAAAAACGGTTGAAGAAAAAAAGTTTCCTGCCTTACTTTTGCGGATTGACAGCCCTGGCGGTACTGTTGGTGATTCTCAAGAAATCTACAGTGCTCTCATGCGCCTGCGAGAAAAGGTCAAAATTGTTGCTAGCTTTGGTAATATCTCTGCATCTGGGGGGGTTTACATTGGTATGGGGGCAGAACATATCGTGGCTAACCCTGGTACAATAACTGGGAGCATCGGGGTAATTCTGCGGGGAAATAATTTGGAACGCTTGTTAGAGAAAATCGGCGTTTCTTTCAAAGTAATTAAGTCTGGTCCTTATAAAGATATTCTAGCTTTTGACCGAGAGCTGACAGAGCCAGAAAAAAGCATTCTTCAAGAGCTGATTGATACTAGTTATCAGCAGTTTGTGCAAACAGTCGCTGACGCTCGCCAACTGGCAGTAGAAAAGGTAAAATCCTTTGCCGATGGTCGCATTTTTACTGGTCAGCAAGCAAAAGAATTGGGTGTAGTTGATCGACTCGGAAGTGAAGAAGATGCTCGTCGCTGGGCTGCAGAATTAGTAGATCTAGACCCCGAGAAAACTGAATGTTTCACTATTGAGGAGCCAAAACCTTTCTGGAGTCGTCTGTTACCTGGTAGCAGAACTCAAACGAGTTTAGGACTTATAAATGGGATAGATTGGGTAGAATTTGAACTGTCTACGAGTGGTCAGCCTTTATGGCTATATCGACCATAGCAAAAATGGTAACCTGGAGGATTTTATAGTGGAGTGGCGAATGCGAGCAATTCGTGGAGCAACAACTGCCTCAGAAAATACAGTTGAGGCAATTCGAGAGGCAGTGATGGAACTGCTCGATGAACTAGAAGCTTACAATCAGATCGACCACGACCACATTATTAGTGCTATATTTACAACCACCCGTGATTTGGATGCTATTTTTCCCGCTGCGATCGCACGAGAGCGTCCCCGCTGGAATAATTTAGCTTTACTGGATCTCCAGCAAATGCATGTAGAGGGTAGCTTAAAGCGCTGTATCCGTTGCTTAGTCCACGTCAACATGCCAGCCTCAAAACTACAAATTTACCATCCTTATCTGCAAAAAGCGAAAAATTTAAGACCAGATTGGAGTTTAGCTCAAGCTAGTCTAACTATGTCATCTAGGTGAACTCGGCAGAATCATTCTCCCCCCTACAATAATCAAAGAACAGACAGCAACTATTGGCACAACTGGCAAGAAACCCAAAGTCCAACTTGAGGGAATCAGCTTCAGTTGAAAGCCAATTAACATAGCTTCTCCAACTAGAATAGAAATTATACAACTAAGGGGAGGAATATTTTTCCCATATAAAGCGGCAATTACTGTAGGAAAGAGAACTGCCAAGCCGGTAAAAGATTGAGTAGTAATAGCTAAAATTGTATCTGGTGGATTTAAGGCAATTATCAGTCCAATGATTGCTAACATAACAATCAACACTCGACCAATAAATGTTTGTTCTTTGAGAGATGCCTGGGGACGGAGATAGGATATATAGATATCTCTAGTTAGCATCGAACTCAGGGCTAGTAGTTGAGAATCTAAAGTTGACATAAATGCAGCTAAGGCTCCTACCATCACCAGAGAGCTAACCCAGATAGGCGTATACTCTGCCAACATAATCGGCAAAATTTGATCGGTATCCTTGCCAACTAAATCGGGGAACTGAATATGTCCCCACATGCCTATAAGTACAGGACAAATAAACAGTATGATCGTTACCACAGGATAGAGAACTGAAGAAACTTTTAGGGAATTAGATGTTTTAGGTAAATAAAACCGCATGAACATTTGTGGAAACATTGGCACACAGAGAAACCAGAGCAACATATAGCTAAACCACTTAGGTTTAGTAAAAAAGTTGTCTAAACCTCCTCGCAGAAACAGTTCTGGTTTTAGTTCATGAACAGTAAGGTTAGCTTGGCTAATGCCTCCTAGATTATGAGCGACAGTCAAAAGGGCTACAATAATTAAAATAAACATCAAAATCCCTTGCATTACATCTGTCAGAGCTACACTCTTCATCCCTCCCATAAAGACGTAAAAGACAATAACAAATGTTAAAAGACTAGCTCCAGCAAAATAAGGGATTTGTCCATTAGTTAAATTTTCTATTAGATAGCCAGCACCAATAGGCTGTAATGCTAAATAAGGTAGAGTAAAAATAACCATAACCGCCAGAAAAATTAACTTTAGCGTCTGGCTACGGCAACAATATTCAATCAACTCTGAGGGGGTAATAAAGCCTTTTTCTTTACCCAAAATCCAGACTCTATGACCAATAACATAGAATGATAAAGCGATTAACCCACTTCCTAGGGACATCATCGGGTAATAACTAATACCAATGCGATAGCCTGCTCCAGCAAAGCCAAGAAAAAAGAAGGAACTGAAATTGGTGGCGATTAAAGTAAAAAATAGTACAAAAGTTCCAATTTTTCTATCGGCGAGGAAGTAGTCATCAGGGGTATTTTTTTGTTGACGATAACCAACAATACCCAAACCAAGACTTGACAATAAATAAATAGCAATAATTAGGTAGGGAATCATTTTTTAAGCAAAATAAAATCTAAAATCTAAAATCCTTTAACCTACTTCGACAGAGTTTCCCAGAAAGTTAGAGAAAAGACTAACAAAGCGATAATCAACACAATCTGCAAACCGATAAAATAGAATAGCCAAGTAGGAAGATAAAACCAGGAAAAAGATATTTCTTGTTCCCAAGACCAAAAATCAAGGGAAAGGAAGAAAATTAAGGTAAAGCAGAAAAACCAGAAAAATGATGATTGAAAAATCTTCATCGCAAGGTTACGTCATTAACAGAAGTCCCATTCTAATTAGATCTTGCACCAGTCGCAACAAAGATGTAAGGGCAATACTACTCGGATAAGCCCTAATCCCTCTCCCCCAGCTTTTTAATCGCTTCTTCTGTTCAAGGTTAAAAAAAACTTCGCTTGGGTATTAGGCCAAGCGAAGATCACCGTCAAATTAAACAGGGTTGTATTCTGAATATTAAATTATGGTTAGGGTCTTTATATTGGCTGACCCCATTTGAATTAATATTAAGAATCTCATAAAACTTCCATTAAGTATCATTAGTTAAGGTTTTCTTTATATTTCGGTTGATTGAAATTCATCAAAATTAGTCAAGTTTTGTTACAGCATCTCCAACATGACGACTTTAGGTGGTGCTGCCTTTCTCTTTGAGATGAAAGCGATCGCCACAAGCTGATGTCGTCAAGTGTTGAGTTACCCTATTGCTAACCCAACCTACCATTGAGGTTCATTACATCGTACTAATTTTAGGAGATACAAGATGGCAAGATATAGAAACAATTTGCCACAATTATCCAGTGATTTATTCCTCACCGATGGTGGTATGGAAACAACACTCATTTTTCACGAAGGACTTGATTTACCTGAGTTTGCCGCTTTTGATTTGTTGAAGAATGATAAAGGGTATCAAGCTCTTGAGAAATACTTCCACACTTATGCCACCATTGCCAAAAATAATGAAGTTGGATTCATTCTTGAGAGTGCTACTTGGCGTGCTAATCCAGATTGGGGTACAAAATTGGGTTATGACGATCAAGCTTTGGCAGATATGAACCGGAAAGCGATCGCGTTACTCCATGATATTCGTGCCGAATACGAAACTGAAAAAACTAAGATGGTGATTAGTGGCTGTATAGGGCCGCGCGGAGATGGATATAATCCCTCTGAGCAGATGAGCGAGACTGAAGCCGAGCAATATCACCGACAGCAAATTGCAACATTTCGAGATGCAGATGCAGATATGGTGACAGCAATTACCATGACTTATACGGAAGAAGCAATTGGTATTGTACGAGCAGCCAAATCAGTTGGGATGCCAGTGGCGATCTCCTTTACAGTGGAAACAGATGGCAGATTGCCAACCAGTCAAACCCTCAAAGATGCGATCGCACAAATTGATGCAACTACCAACAACGCACCCGCCTATTACATGATCAACTGTGCTCATCCAACTCACTTTGCCGATGTTTTAGTTCCAGGTGAACCTTGGTTAGAACGAATTCGCGGTATCCGAGCCAATGCTTCCACCAAAAGTCATGCTGAACTCGATGAGTCGGAGGAACTCGATGACGGCAACCCAGAGGAACTCGGCACTCAATATCATGAACTCAAAGACAGATTGAAAAATTTAAATATTTTGGGTGGTTGCTGTGGAACAGATCACCGTCATCTTGAAGCAATCTCCAAAGCCTGTATTTCCATGTGATTGGTGTGTACCCACAAACTCAATTCTCAATTACTGACTCAGGACTTACGCCGCTGTACCACATATAGATTCAAAGGTGCGTTACGCTACGCTGGTGGCAAAATATTTCGTAATGTCGTGAAGCGACTGGAAGACCCCTAAATCCCCATTGGATCCCCCTCCCGTCCCCCTTTCCAAGGGGGAAGCCAAATGTTTCTTTGATACCAACTGGTTATGAATTGCAAAACAAGCGCAGGTGTTACACTCTATCTAGGGTGTATTTTCAAAATCAAATATCTAATATAAAGACGTTAGTATTTGGGGAATAATTCATCACTTAAACTCCAGATAAGCTGTTCTGCATTTAAATTTTTCAGGCAAACCTTTTGATATAAAAAATCTGGGCTTCAAAAATTCCAATTTAAATGCATTTTTGCTTCTACAGTTCCAAGGCTGACGCTCTTTATGTCACTACTACTAGTAGTTCGTCCAGACTAAAACTGTGGGTATGAGTGTAGGTTGGGTTGAGGAACGAAACCCAACGATGTCGGGATTTGTTGGGTGTCGCTAGCGCTCTACCCAACCTACAGATTTAGCATTGTTTTCCCACTAGGCTAATGCCCTCCAACGGACGAAAAAATAAACCCTAGAGTATTGAGAACAGTGTTGTCATAGCTTCTATCACAATGAAAGGTGAATTTAGTGATGAATTTCAGCAGCAGATTCTGGAAGCTGAAAATCGGATAGCAAAAGCGATTTCCAAACTTTTCGATTTGGAAGATGTCCTTCAGGATGTTTGTTACCAAATCAAATCACAACTGGGTTTTGACTTTGTTGGTATTTCCTTAGTTTTGCTGGCACAGAATACGATCGAGGCGGTATATGGAGTAGGTACTGCAGTAGATTGGGCTGACAGGGCAAAGCATTATCTAGAAGAAGAGCCAAATCTCCGGGATATTCAGGCAGATATTGTCAAAACAGGTCGAACTGAAATCATTGCTGGCTGGGATGAGCGATTTGATCGTTGGATTTACGATACATTTGGTCATGATCGGATGAATCGCATCTTTACACCTATTATTCTGATTCGGGATGGAAGTGGGAAAGTAAAAGAAGATTGGTTTGAGAATTATGATTGGGAGCATCACTTTAACCCTCAAGAAGATGATAGCGGAGAGCATCACACTATCATCGATATGGAATTCCCTCCTGATCTTTCACCTCAAGTGATTGGCACGCTCGAAGCAGGATATCAAAATCTCAATAGATCAATACCTTATGAAAAGGCTGTTCAGCTGACTAAATTCTCTGCTAGACAAGCGTTGGAAATTTGGCAAACGCGCCTGAGCTATGTGTTAGAACTCATTGCTCAAAACGCCCAACAAATTTTGCAGGCTGACTTAGTCACATTACATTTTTTATTGGACTCCCATCGAAATTGTTACATCTATGAAGTCAACTCAGGTGCAACAAATTATCCGCAGTCTGAGAAATTTCCACCTCGTTTGCATGAACAAGGATTAGGATGGCATGCAATTCGAGAAAGACGTCCAAAATTTATTAGCTCAGATCTAGAATCTTTTAATCCAACTGCATATGAGGAGGGATCGAGATCATATGCAGCTTTCCCATTATTGATTGATCGCAACAAACAAAAAGTTATTCATCAGACAACTACTGTCACCACTAGCTCTGAAGATAGTTCAAATCAAGAGGAGTTTGAACCTACTGTAGGGGTTCTGTATGTACACTTTAAACAGGAGCATAAATTTACTGAAGATGAAATAGCCAAAGTAAATTTCTTTGTTAAACGAGCTGTGACTGCCATTTGGCATGCTATGACCTATCAGCAAGTACGAGATCAAGCACGTCAGCTAGCAGCTCTTCACTCAGTCACTCAATCTATTAGTCAAATACCAGAAAATGATGATCTCTTAAGTCACATTGCCTGGAATACTTTGAATGTTTTGGCAGCAGATGTGGTTACTATCTATGCTTATCTTCAGACAGAGAAACAATTTGTTACTCCACCTGCTATTGCAGGGCGACTCAAAGCAAAAGAAGAAATGGAAACAAAAGTTCATGAGGGACAGATTCCCTTTGTACTGATACAGGGTGGAGAAAATATCTATGCTGCAAATGCGCTTCAAAAAGAAAATTTTAAGAATTCTGAGTTTTTGCAACGAGAGGACATTAAATCTGTAGCAGGCATCTTACTAAGGGTAGATGATGATGTTGTTGGAGTCATGTTTATCAACTATCGGCGACAGCATACTTTTTCTCAAAAAGAAAAACAAATCATCAAAACTTTAGCTTCTTCAGCAGCAACTGCCATCAAGAATCAACGATGGTCCCAAACTTTAAGTAATATTGATCGCGAAATTATTACTACCTTAGAAACTGATCCGCTCCTAGATCTAATTGTGCAACGAGCAGTTCAAATTACAGGTGCTGATTTGGGGGTCATTCGTCATCTAGAGCCAATTAGTGAGAATCTCATTGCACAAACTAGATATCCTGCGGATGAACCTGTTGATCAAGCTCGAGCACACATTAGGCTTGGCGAAGGAATTGCTGGCAGAGTTGCACAGGAGCGAAAACCAAAGTTGGTGAAAAATGTCCAAACTGATCCTGATTACATTCCTTATTTTACTGATACACGATCTGATCTCACTGTACCACTTCTGGACAAAAACAGCGGTGTCATAGGTGTGTTAAGTGTGGAAAGCAGAAAAAAATCATTCACTCAAAGAGATTCCAAAAAACTGGAGGTACTAGCTGATTTAGCTGTTATTGCCATCCAAAACGCAGATAGTAAGAAAAAGCTCGCCACAAGGGAAACGATGGCTACTCTTGGTGACTGGACTAGTCAGTTTTTGCATCGCATGAATTCTGATATTGGTGCTCTCAAAGTATATCTACATGACGCTATTGATAGCCTTGCTAGCAATAATACTGAACATGTAATGAACAAAATGAAGAATATACAGAGTTTAGTACAGCGCATTAGCCGAAATCTAGGACAAATGCAAGCTTGGAAGCAGGAAGAAACTCGATATATCAATATTGAGCAAGTAGTATCCGAAGCTGCGAAGCAAGTCCAAATACCCTCTGAAGTTAGACTACAAAGAGAAAAGCCAGTCTGGACTAAAATAAGAGTTTCTGATACTGGTTTAGGTATTGTTGAAGAAAATATAGAAAAGATTTTTCAACGTGGTTTTACGACGAAAAGTGAGCGAGGAAATATGGGTTTTGGACTATGGTGGACGAAAGTTAAAATTGAGGAATTGGGTGGACAATTAGATGTGAGTAGCAATGTTGGTATAGGTACAGACTTTACTGTAATCTTGCCAGCTTATAAACAAGAAGCCGATTAGTATAATTTCTCTGAAATAAAAGTAGTAGTAGCAGGAGAAAGATATGGCTAAGTATAAAATTCTTCTAGTTGAGGATGATCTTGTTTGGATTGATATTCTTGAAGGTAAGATTCAATCTGCCTTACAACGTTTTAGTCACTCTGGTCATTCTGTTAAAACTGTTAGTCAATTTGATGAAGCTTACAAAACTCTGAAGACAGAACCGTGGCAGTTGCTTATTACTGATATCGGCTTGGGAGATTCTCAGGAATCTCAGAAAATGAAAGGAAAAATTCTTGTTGCTCTTGCTCATAAAAAACAAATACCAGCTATTGCAGTCAGTGGAACATCCAACTTGACTCTAAGCGATCTTGGAAATTTATATGAGAAGTTTGATATATCTAGTTTCTTTGAGAAAAGAAATTTTGCAGAGAATGGAGAACGATTTATCAATAAAATTCAGGAACTTTTGCAAGAAGAAAATACAAATGTAATAAAAAGTACCACTAACACTATAAGTACAAATCAAATTCAATCAGTCATTTCATCAGTAGATATTGGAATTATTACCATCAAGGAAGAAGAATATAATTCTGTTCTTACAAGATTAATTACTCCTAAAATATGGGATGGCGACAAAATTCGCTATCGACTTGCTAAGCTAGAGAACGGTAAGACTGTTGCTCTTACTCGGTGTATAGAACAAGGAAATCTTGAAGCTCAAGCCATTGCTAAAAATATCCTTGATGATCTTGATCCACAGTGGATTCTTGTAGTTGGCATTGCTGGAGGTTTACCATCTCAGGACTTTTCTCTAGGAGATGTTATTGTCTCATCACATATTTATGACCTTACACTTGAAGAGGCAACTACAGAAGGAAGAACTTATGATATTCAAGGTGGACGGCTTCAAGAGAGAGCCGATCGAGTTATTCAGGATCTGCCTGGATTGCTGAAGATAGAACTAAGCAATTGGCATGATTCTGTAGCACCTCGCCCTCCCATCAACTTATCCAACATCCAAGATTTAATTAATGGGGATCAAGAATGGAAGGATAAGGTTGAAAAATCTTTGCATTCTAATTTTTCTAGCGATCGCAAACCTTGTGCTATCGCAGGTAAGATAGCAGCTAGTGATAAGTTAATTAAAGATTATTCCATTCTCAGTCAATGGAAAGAAGTGGCACGAAAGATTATGGCTGTTGACATGGAGTCAGCAGGAGTTTATCGAGCAACACGTCAGTACCCCATATCAATACTAGCAATTAGAGGAATTAGTGATATTGTCGGCTTAAAACGTGAAGAAGTTTGGACTAAATATGCTTGTGAAACTGCTGCTGCTTTCGCTCTCTCTTTAGCTAGCTCAGATGCACTTGTTATAAGTTAACGTCAGTTCCAAGTTCAATTCTAAATTCTAAATTCTAAATTCTAAATTCTCCATTACTCACTATTAGGTCCTAAAAACTGAGATTTTATTTCCTCCAATTCCAAATCAATTTGACTTTTTGATTTTGGTCGATTGGCAGAAGAAGCTGGCTGGGATGGCGATTTTTGACCTTGTTTTTGGGGAGTAGGACTTCCAAGAAATTCTGACCTCAGTTCTGTTAATTCTTGATCAATGCTACTGCTATATTTTTTGGTAACAGGCTGGGGTTTTATCGATTTTGTCCGTTTCACATGCTGCGGAGACTTTTTTGGTAACCCTGAAGGCTTCTGAGCCTGTAAATCTTGCATTACCTCAGCAGCTGATTGATAGCGCTGGTTGACAGGACCTGCAATCATCTTATCCAAAATGCGACTAAGAGCGTCACTAACTGGGCGACTCAAGACATCCCGCCATACCCAAACTCCCTCGCTAGTATCAAATAAGTCAAAAGGGTGCATCTGAGTCAACAAATGGATGCAGGTTACACCAAGACTATACAAGTCACTGGCAAAAACTGCTCTACCGAGCGCTTGCTCTGGTGCAGCATAGCCAGCTGAGCCGATGACGGTTCCGGTTCTAGCTAAAGCTGTGCCAGTGGCGAGTTTCGATGCACCAAAATCCACCACAACCAATTGTCCCTCTACTACCCCTGTCCTCACTTTACTAAGGGATGCTAAGGAAGAAAGACTGCGACTAATAATATTTTCTGGTTTGATATCCCGGTGAATGACTTGATGCTGATGAACAAATTGCAGTACTGGTAGTAAATCCTTAAGTACTTTCCGGACTTTGGTTTCATCGAAAGTACCGCTAGTTGCTAGTTCTTGGGCTAAATTTCTCCCCTCAATAAACTCTTGTACTAAATACTGTTGCCTCTCTTGGGAAAAATATGCCAACAGCTCAGGAATCTGAGGATGTTTACCCAACTCATCAAGCCTTACTGCTTCTTGGTTAAACAATTCTGCTGCTTTGTGCAGGCTACTAGTGCTCTGAGTCTGGGGTAAAAACTGCTTAATCACACAGTATGGGTGGGAAGGTTTATCTTCATCTACTGCTAAGAAGGTTTTACCAAAGCCACCCTGCCCAAGGGGTTTAATAGCACGGTAACGATCCCTGAGCAATAACTTTGTCCCACAACTGAGGCAAAATTTTGTCCCATCCGGATTCTGGGGAGATTGGCAACTAGGATTAAGGCAGTAGCTCATATTCAACAATGGATAATGAACAATGGATAATGGATAATTAGCTCTCCTTGAAAGATGAAGATTGAACTTAAGGAAAATATTTTCTTCATATTCTTCATAAATGAAGAGGTCTTAGACCAAATTAACCAATTATCAATTCTCAATTATCAATTATCCATTGATAATAAGCAGTTTGGCATTTATCTCTATTGTGCGCAACATTTCCCACTCTTACCCGACAGCTTTCATTTACTGTTCCCTGTTCCCTATTTCCTCCTCTTGCCACCAAACTGTTTCAGACTTATTCAGCAAACCCTATTTAACTGGAGTTTAGACTAAATGCCGTTTATACACCATATATAAAGGTATTGAACAACTTGCTCATTTCCTTTGAGCAAGCCAATGATGAAATTGGTATCAAGTAAAAATTTACTCCCACTCACCACGTAGTTCCTGCTGAATTTCTACGGGGTGTTCGTTGAAGTTGGGGGAGTCTTTCAAAATGCCTAAGTAACTCGCAAGCAATTGTGATTTAGGGGATGGGTGCGACGGCCATTTTAGGCGCAAAAACTCTGCAAAGGCCAACACCATATTAGCTTGGTCTTCAGGCAAGGCTTTGACGAGTTCGTACACAGCTTCTGCGGTAGTCATTGGTAGGTGAGTTGTGCTGAGTGTTGCTCAAATAGGGTTGTAACCTCAGTTTAGCGAAAGATAGGTCGTTTCTAATTAACTTATCAACACCAACTACTATTCTAATTCCGGTTTCCTAACCTATTTGCTAGAGCCTCTTTATTTCAGTCATATTAGCTACTTTTTTCAGGTTTTCTCCAAACAGCCTCTAAGAAGATGAGCGTTTGTGCTGAATAATGGCTTGACGGAAACCCAATACTACCAAAATATTGGAAAAAGTCAAAAATAATTCTGCACTCCCATGTAACCAATCGACATTAGCTAAAGACTCACCATAAACTACCTTGCAATAAATTCCAGCGGGAATGGTAATCCCAACAAAAACTAACAGAACATAATAACCGATTAGAGCCAAACGCGGTGTTTGTCCTGAACGAGTCATAAACCACAAAAATCCCAGGTAAGGAAAGAGGGAAAGGGCAAATAAAGTATCTTTAGAAATCATTTATTTAAGTAGAAGTAGAAACTAGACAATAACTTTTAAGGAGAAATAGGTTTGGTAAAATAACACTCTTCTTCAATGATTGTAGGGATGAATGACCATTCCCTCCCCACTCTTACTTTTATAGCAGTTCTCGCACCCGTGAGGTACAGATACAATTCCCAATTCCCAATTTCCAATTCCCAAAAATCAGGATCTTTCTACCTCATCTAAATGAGAAACGCTATATATTTTCAACTAGCATCAGCTGGTCGTGTACAGCGCCAAATCCACCAAGCAGCAGTACAAAGAGTGATGTTACCCACGACAGTCATAAAAGCTTGAAGTGTAACTAACCATTCCAGGGATTCTAAATTATCAAAAAAGTGCCAAGTGATGGCACACATTGCGCTCACTAGAGCAGGTAACATAGCGAAGGACAAAGCCCACCAGTAACGATTGCCGGTAATTTCACCATAAGTCCAGATCAACCAAATGGCGGCAATCCATTCAATGACGCTGGAGATGTGAATGATCCAAGTGGGGATGGAAAGAGCGTGCATGGGTAATGAGTAATGAGTAATGAGTAATGAGTAATGAGTAATGAGTGATGAGTAATGAGTAATGAGTAATAACTCACCGTTCGCCCATTTTGAAATAAGGTTTGTTATTAGTCATTTGTCCTTTGTACTAATGACCAATAACACTTGACAAATGACAAAGCGGCGGGGCAACATTTCCTACAACCCCTTTAAGGAGTTGGCTTCCCCGTCGCTTTTTGTGAGTGGATGACTTTACAAAATTTTACATCTTACTGTTTAATAGACCTCTTGCCGATGATGGTTGTCTAAAATGAGGTATTTGCTTGATGTTTCGTGACCCCAAGCTCTTAGTCCTGTTAATAGCAGGTTCCCTTACCACTATGGCAGGGGGAGTTGTGGCTCCAGTTCTGCCAGACATGGTACAGCAGCTACGTCTTGATCCAACATTGGCAGGAAATTTAGTCAGTATGCATTGCCTGACTATTGCCCTATTCAGTCCTCCCCTAGGAATGTTAGCAGACCGGATCGGTCGCTTGCGCGTGCTAGTACCTTCCCTAATTCTCTACGCTCTGTTTGGCGTGTCAGGTGCCTTAATGCATAGCTTAGAACCTCTGTTAATTTCACGGGGATTACTGGGAGCTGCAAGTGGTGGCATTGCGGCGGCTAGTTTAGGTTTATTGGGTAGTAGCTATGAAGGTGAAGCAAGAGAGCAGGCTTTGGGCTATGCTACCAGTACCCTAACGATTACAGGCATTGCTTTTCCCCTACTAGGAGGTTGGGTTGGTGCTACTCACTGGCAGTTTGCCTTCTGTCTTTATGGATTAGGGCTACCTTTAGCAGTAATGGCAGCATTAACTCTGAGGGAAAAACAACCAAAACCAACCAAGCCCATCAGGCAACACGATCCCTTGAAGTTAAGCCAAGTTTTGGGACATCCTTATACCCTACGACTGTTAGTGACCCTCGCTCTTGCTTCCGTTTCCATGTATGCTGTGGTAATTTATGCACCGCAATACCTTAAAGAAACAATTGGAGCAGGAGCTGCCCTCAATGGCGTTGTTCTAGCAACAAGAGCAGTGGGAGCAGCGATCATTTCTGCATTTGGTGCTAAATGGCTGGCTAAGACTTTAGGAACAGCAGCTGCCACGGCGGTAGGATTTGGATTAATGGCTTTGAGTTTGAGCACAATCCCACTCCTCAACCAAATTAGCTGGATACTGTTCACCGCAGTGTTGTTTGGTGTGGGCTTCGGTATTGTATTACCCAGTCTCTACGGTACGTTAGCTAATTTAGCCCCGTCAGCTCTCAAATCCACTGTCATGGCAGCGGGAATTGGTGCTGGTTTTCTCGGACAGTTCCTTTCTCCTATATTGCTCGGACCAGTGTTAGGTTACGGTGGGCTAGAAGGGGTATTTTATGCAGCAGCACTCATCGCACTGGTAGGAGGACTTTTCTTTGTTTACCCCAAATCATTTGGGTGCGGCTCTTATAGCAAGACGTTAGAATAGGGTTAACAAACAAGATACAGACGAACAGTAAGAAATTAGGCTGACTAGTGCAGTGCGGCAAAAGTAACTGACCAGTTTGAGATGGTTATAATCCTTACTCTATAAGCATTCTAAATTCTAAATTCTTAATTCCGCGCAGCGGCACTAGTTGTTGTAGCAAGGTTTCAGATTAGCATCTCGCCGGTGTCTGAAGAATCGAGCTAGAGACAGACTTCTTGAGACCTTGACAGCAGGTGGATTCCAATCACCTGTCAGAATCTCTGATTGTGGCCAATAGAGGCGAAGCAGTAGACCAAACTCATCTTCAGGAGCACGAAGCCAGTTAGACTCATTGATATCAACAGATTTATTCGGCTGAATATAGAGGTCGAGTGAACCGTCAAGATTGCACATTAGATTATCTTGATCATCGATTGAAGAAGGAGCTTGCTCATTATTCACAAGGTATCCATCTTTATTCACAAGGTATCCATCTTTGTCATACAACGTTAAAGACCAAAAGCCATTAACAGGGGGCAATTTTCCAGCATCAAAATGCATCATGTAGTTGTGTTTTGCTCCATTAAATGGCTCATTAATACCTGCCGAAGGATAAATTGCATCCTCCGGAAGGTTAGCTCCTATACCTTGCTTAGCGACATAAGCACGGTGTAGGTATGAGGTTGCATAAGTTCCCATAAAATCCCGAGCAATATCCCAGCCATTAAGCGATTCACCAAAATTTCTATCCTCCATCAAAGCCTGAGCTTGAATAGCCCCTTGCTCTAAAATCTCTTGAATCGATGGGTCAAGGTCTGAGAAAACAAAGTCTTTTCCTATTTCAATATCAATCTGTTTGAGTTGTTGAATAATGCCCCAATCGATTTTGTGCGGCTGGTATTGTTGCAGCAAATCCGAGAACAACTCAAAATACTCATCTGTTTTCATACCAGCAACCTTAACAGGAGGGGTGATATCCACAGGTTGACATGGTTGAGGGTGTACAACATCGGGTTGTTCTCCATCTAACCACTGTTGAAGAGGTGTTAGGGTATATTGCTCTTGAAGGGTATGGATGTAATCATAATCCTCTGACCCATTCGTTTGAATGCGACCACCAATCCAAGCGACATCGGTTGTCAAATATATAGGTTCAAGGTTAGACGGTAATGTTCCATCCCAGTTGGGACCGACCATGGCAAAATCAGCCTCGGCTGTGCCTGTTGTGCGATTACCTGGCGAGGCAACTACATCAGTCCACATATCTAGTATAGGCATGAGGTAATACCGATCAGGCATTTCAGGAACATGGAAAACCACAGGCTCATCGGAAACATCAATCCAGGCTGTCGAATAAAGTGTATCCACATTGGGACGAATGACTGCGTTGCATACTTCATCGGGGAAGGATTGTGCATGGTGAAACTGGTTCATGGGTCTATTCTCTATTGGATCTATTGCATCCTGACGGGTGAGTTCCATCAGAATCAACGGATAGGCATAGAGATAAGCCTGTGTTGCAATGTCTTGGAGTTGCTGCTGTTTTTCCCCTGAATCAATGCCATCGTCGGCATAACTAGGGGTAATGCCAATGATTCCAAACGAAAGAAATAAGGTGAGTACTACTGAAAGCAGACGTTTTAAAAGTAGTTGATACTTATTTTTTATCAACAATTTCATTTTCATTTTGTCTCCTTATAATTGGACTTTGGACTTTGGACAAAATTTGATGTTCTGTCTTCTGTCCTCTATATATAAGACGATTTCACAGGGCAATTTAGGTCAATTTTTTGAGTTAAGGGCAATTTTTTGAAAAATAGGGTCATAACTCGAAAAATTGGCACAAAAAATGGTGATTTAGCAACAAAAATTTATAAGTCTGGGGACACTTACTGGTTCAACCAGGATGTATAATTTAAGATTTGGACAAAATAAATACTGTGCCACATCGGTAGGGACAGTTGAAAACCGGATTTTGAGCAAAATTACAACGAATTCAATTACTCGTCCCACAGGGGTTAGTCCTTGAATTTTTGTGAAAAATCATTTGACAAAACAGTTCAGAATTGAAGAGTGAAAAGAGGGAGCACTGAGCAGGAAACATCGTATTTCCTCTCCCCATCTCCCTATCTCCCTATCTCCCCACCCTTTTTTTCGCTCACCCAGTTAGGGGTGGGTTCTACTACCCTGCCCCGCGCTACACTAGTTATCAGCAACAATCAGGTTAGTCCGATGGAGCGATCGCACCAGCCAGGAGAAATCATTGCCCAACGGTATCAGATTGTCTCAATTTTAGGGCAAGGGGGAACTGGAGTAACCTACGAGGCTCAAGACCAACATAGCAATAAGCGAATAGCTCTCAAAGAAATGTCCCTACGTCGCTTGAGGGAATGGAAAGACTTGGAGCTATTTGAACGGGAGGCTAAGGTTTTATCCTACTTAAACCATCCTGCCATCCCCAAGTACCTTGATTACTTTGAAATTGATACACCACAGAACCGTCGATTTTACCTTGTCCAAGAATTAGCCCAAGGACAATCTCTTTTTACTTTAGTTCAGAATGGCTGGCGGGCTACGGAAAGGGAAATTAAGGATATCGCGCTCCAAATTATAGAAACCCTTATCTATCTCCACAGTCTTAAAGCACCAATTATCCACCGAGATATCAAACCACAAAACGTGATCCGAAGGGAAGATGGACAAGTTTTCCTGGTGGATTTTGGTTCAGTGCGCCAAGCTTATTGGAATCGCCGAAATCAGGGGGTAACGGTAGTTGGGACTTTTGGCTATATGGCACCGGAACAAGATAGAGGACAAGCTTACCCAGCTTCTGACTTGTATGGCTTAGCAGCTACTTTACTATTTTTACTAACCCACCGTCCAACCTCTGAGTTACCTCAGCGTCGGCTCAAAATTGACTTCCGCTCTCGCGTTCAAGTTTCACCAGAGTTGGCTAATTGGTTGGAAAAGATGCTCGAACCCATAGTAGAAGATCGATTTCTCTCAGCCAGAGAAGCCTTAACTGCTTTGCAAAAACCCCCAAAAGTTCGTCCTCTTGTTGTAGCAAGTCACCGTAAACCTGTTGGTAGCCGTATTAGCTTAACTAAAACCAAAAATAGCTTGGCGATCAATATTCCACCTGCTAGCTTTGGCGTACCCGGTGGTCATTTAAGCTTACCAGCATTAGTTATCTTGATCTTACTACTAATACCTACTGCATTTTTTGCCCTGCCGTTGGTACTATCAATCACCCTCAAAACCGTATTAACAATGATCGGCATAGTTTTTGCTAGCGAGTCGATTGTTATATTTCTCTTTATCATGTTTATGGCTTTTAATAAGGATGCCATACTACTGGACGGCTTAGCTAATGTTTTGTTTAGAACCAGTAACATCCACTTGAAAATTAACCAACATAATTTCCAGTTGGATTGGAAGTTACTAAATTTTAACTACCGCCAGATTAAAGGACAGACAGCAAATATTGAACGCATAGAAATCATCACCAAGGAACTGTCGAGCAATAAAAATCAACGAGAGTGGGAATTAATTGATTTAAGAGGCAATCAGGTTACAGAACGCAAAGTAGACAGTGACAAGATAGAAATAATCACCAGGAAAATATGGAAAAAGAGAAACCAATCGAATACTGATAAGGATATCACTGTATCAGTGAAGAAGTGCGCTATTGTGACGAACAAAGCAAGAGGTAAAACTAAATGTCATGAATTTGCTCAATTTATTACACAGCCAGAAAAGGAGTGGTTGGTAGAAGAGCTGACAACTTTCCTCAAGCAAGTTAAATAGTATTTTTGCAAACCTGCACCTACAAATTCTTGTGGAACAGGCATCTTGCCTGTCATAAGGTTTCCTATCTTGGAGGATGCGATTGCCTACGGCAGCAGCATACAGCTCTTTGGGCATGATTACCACGAAGCGTCTCTTTGATAAGCTGTGCGCATTTACTATCTGCCCAGAAACTACAGGCGTACACGTATCCTATTATATGAAAGAATACCACAAAAACTACTCACGAACCGCAAAACAATTTCCCCACAAGCGTGTACTCATACTTTTCTCCGCGTCCCCGTGTCCCCACGTCTGGTGCGTTTTCTCACACAGAGTGCTCCCGTAGCCAGTTGAGCAAATCATCGCTAGTCTTAAAATCCCACATGGCATCTGCTAAATTATCTAAATCCTGGGAATTTAACCCATCGATTGCTGTACTGAGTTGAGAGGATATTTCTGGGAAACGGCGCTCAAGCTGTCCCTTGAGTAAGCTTCTTTTGCCTTCTTCCCTACCTCTAATTTCTGCCTGCTCAATCTGAATGAATGGCCATTGCGCCTCAAACTCTTGGGTACTCCTGATACTGGCTTCGTAACTCTTGTTGTCCATATAGCGGTTGTATGCCACTCTTTCTTGTTCGGAGAGATTATTAACTCGCAGGGTTTCCTTAGCTTCTACCATGCCTTTAGCTCCAAAGTCCTCCTTGATCTCACTGTTTTTGAGAAAATAGATCCATTCCTCTAGGCTATTTTTCGCTATCCCTTTAAAGTTCTTTACTTTCAGCAGGTAGTATTCTGGGAAGATATCTGCTACTTTTTGGATCTTGTATCTTACTTCTTGAGCTTTAGTCGGTTCCAGAATATCTCCGTTATTCATGCCAATGAACTCTGGGCGCAGACGATAAATATAGTCCTCTCCCTTGCCTAGATTGAAGTAGACGATATTGATGGAGTAGATTTTCCGTATTTTGCCGTATTCTTCCCCTTGTGCGAGATATTCGGTGACTAGTTGGGAGACACCGTAGAGCATCCGATGGAAATAATCGAGTTGGGAGTTGTTTTGTACTTCGATGAGGATTAACTCGGAGTCTTCAGTTTCAGCAAGAATATCAACCCGGTTAATTTTATCTTCCTCTGTCTGTTGATTGCTTTCACTTTCGAGGAGGGTGTGGATTTTGATGTCAGTATGTAATAGTTCGCTTAAAAACCCTTCCAAAACTACATAATTAGCTTTATTGCGCAGTAGTCTTTTGATGGCCCAATCAAAGCGTATATGTCGAGTAGCCATGGTTGGTTTGGTGGTGTGACTAGTACAAGAAGGCAGAAGGTAGAACCCACCCCTAACCCCTCCAAGGAGGGGAACAGAAGGCTCCAAGGGAAGAAAGCTTACTGTACAAGCTTTTTAAGCTTTTTTAACTGGTCACTTATTTCCGCCAAGCTGCACTACTAAAATTTTAACGGAATATATGGAGAAGACGCACCGGATACGGGGATGCGATGGAAGATACCAGATTTTTTGGGTTCATTTACTACAATCAGCACAGCAGAACCAATTTGCGTGTTTCTCATCTTCTTTTTGAGGCATTGTCCTTCTAACGCTCATTATGCAAACCCTACATAAACCTCATTATGCAAACACTACATAAACCCGGAGACATCATTGCCCAAAAGTACCAAATTTTGAGAATCCTGGGTAGTGGCGGAACTGGAACCACTTACGCAGCTCAAGAGGAAAACAGCAATCAGCAAGTAGCACTCAAAGAGTTATCTTTACTAGGTATGAAGGACTGGAAAGTATTGGAACTATTTGAGAGAGAAGCACAAGTACTTTCGAGCCTCAATCATCCTGCTATTCCTAACTACCTTAACTACTTCCAAGTGGATACTGCGGAGAATCGTTGCTTTTATCTAGTCCAAGAACTAGCAGTAGGCAAGTCTCTAGCCTCATTAGTGCAGCAGGGTTGGCAACCAGATGAAACTACAGTTCAGCGGCTAGCAATACAAGTTCTCAAGATTCTGCATTACCTCCATACTTTATCTCCCCCAATTATCCATAGGGATATCAAACCCCAAAACTTAATCTGTAGCAAGAAGGGAAAGGTCTTCCTGGTAGACTTTGGTGCAGTGCAAAATGTCTATCGCAATACCCTGACCCAAGGTAGTACAGTGGTAGGTAGCTATGGTTATATGGCTCCAGAGCAGTTTCGGGGACAAGCTTATGTAACATCTGACTTGTACAGCTTGGGAGCAACTTTGCTGTTTATGTTAACCCATCGCTCACCGGCTGATTTACCCCAGCGTCGGCTCAAGATTGATTTTCGCTCTCAGGTTAAAATCTCGCCCAAATTTGCCGACTGGTTGGAGAACATACTCGAACCTGCTGCCGAAGACAGATTTACTTCAGCGAAGGAAGCATTAGCAGCGCTAAAAGGGACACCAATTGCTTTGAAGTCAGAGGCAACTAAGCAGCTTCAGTTCCCTGGTAGCCGCATTACCTTAACTAAAAGTATTAACCAACTGGTATTAGATATCCCCCCGATTGGATGGCAATCTAAGCAGCAGGAGCTGTTATTTGGAGGAGCAGTTATCAGTTTTTTGCTAGCTTTGGTAGTGGTGTTTTTCTTCGGTTCTTTGATATCTCGTTCTTTATTTCTCCTACGATTGGTGTTGTTTGCCAGAGTAACCATCTTATTTTGCGTACCTGTAATCCTGTGGATGTTTATCAAGAATATTTTTAGGTTAACGGGCCATATCCACCTAGAGATTGACAGGCAAAACTTTCAGTTGCAATGGACTCTGTTGAGCCAACTAAAGTGGCAGTTGTTACGCCAAAGTTACTGGAGGAAAGGACGAACAACGGATATCAATTGGATAGAACTCGATACCCGATACAAAGCGAATGGAGAGCCGGTAACAGCCTGTGTAATTGTAGAAGGAGCACGCACTCATCGGTTTGGGAAATACTTGCAATCAGCACCAAAAGAGTGGTTGGTGCAACAGGTGAATACTTTCTTAGGGGAAGTACGATAATCTAAAATCTGGTGATAACTTTACTGTAATTCAATCCCAACAAGACTCTTGGCTGTGCTCTAAACTTTTCCACAAGTACCAACAAGCAATACTCCGGTAGGGTTTCCATTTCTTCCCTAACTCTTCTACTGATACCCGAGTGGGCATTTCCTTCAATGCATAGAGATTCTTGATAGCCTTGCGCACACCCAGATCATCAACGGGAAGAACATCTTGGCGATTTAAGCTGAACATCAAAAGCATTTGAGCTGTCCAACGTCCTACCCCCTTTATCTGAGTTAGTATCTGGATAATTTCTTCATCATTCTTTGTTTCTAATTCCTCAAGAGTTGGTAAATCTGAGAGACTTTTCTCGGCTAAATCTTTAAGGTAGCGAATTTTGGGACGTGAAATTCCTGCCTCACGCAACCTCTCATCTGGTGTTTCCAGGATGGCTTTGGCTTTCTCCTCTGTTGAGTCATAATCAACGTAAAGTTGAACAAATCTTTTGTAGATGGCAGAGGCAGCAAGAGTGGAAATTTGCTGCGAGATAATACCTTTTGCTATTGCACTAATTAAATCTGACTCTGAGGAGGCTTTGAGTTGGCACGATCCTACAGCAGAGATTAGTTTGCCCAAAATGGCATCTGACTGCTGGAGAAAGTTCGTGGCGACATCATAGCTTTTAAATGTTGAACTTTTGCACATCTCGACAGTTGGGTGAAAATATAAAGCAGTTGCTTTTGCTACATTATCAACTAGGTGTTATTGACAACACCAACACGCAGGGCAATCCGCTGATACTTCAAGGCATCGTAAGGCATACCTGTGTGCATGACTTGAGAGTTATCCCAAAACACAATATCTCCAGGTTGCCAAACATGGGCGTAAACTGGCGTACAGCCTAAAATTGTTCCAAACAAATCCTGCCAATACTCTTTAGCCTCTTCAGGGTTTTCTTCTAGCCCCAGTAGTATCGAAGTAGACGTTCGTATCCTAACCTCGACTAAAAAGATGCTGTGAAAAGTCAGAGTAAGCATAGGCTAACAATCCATTAGCTACCTCAAGTTGAGGCAGCTAGTTGCCTTAATATGTCAAGATCGATGGGGTATCGTATTCCAGCCAAGATTCCCCGTGACTTCATCTAGTCCTTCCCCTTCCCTGCCAAACACCAATAGTTCATGGCATACCTTGTCAGTCGAACAATCCCTTACGGAATTAGACACTGATGCTGAAACTGGTTTAACCTCCCAACAGGTAGCACAGCGGTTGCAACATTATGGTTTGAACGAACTAGAGGAAACCCAAACCCGCAGTTCTTTGGCAATCTTCTTCGAGCAGTTTGGTGACATTATGTTGCTGATGCTGATTGCTGTAGCAATTATTTCCGGGATTTTAGATCTCATCAATTTGCAGCAGGATGGGTTAGCCAAGAGTGGATTTCCCTTTAAAGATACGATCGCAATTTTATCTATTGTGATCCTGAATGCAGTTCTAGGCTTTGTCCAGGAAAGCCGTGCGGAAAAAGCTCTAGCTGCTCTCAAACGCCTCGCCTCCCCTAAGATGCAAGTAAGAAGGGATGGGAGAACAGTGGAGGTAGACAGCAAGCAGCTGGTTCCAGGGGATATTGTACTACTGGAAGCTGGAGGACAAGTAGCAGCAGATGGACGGTTAATCGAGGATTACCATTTGCAGGTACGGGAATCAGCAATGACGGGAGAAGCTAACGCCGTCAATAAAGATGCTAAAGTGCAGCTAGGGGAAGATACACCATTAGGCGATCGCATTAATTTAGTTTTCCAAGGTACTGAAGTAGTCCACGGCAGAGGCACATTCCTGGTTAGCAATACCGGTATGAAGACGGAACTGGGGAAGATTGCTGAGATGCTGCAAGAGGTAGAAAGTGAACCTACTCCTTTGCAACAGCGGATGTCTCAGCTAGGCAATGCCTTGGTAAGCGGTTCCCTTGCTCTAGTGGTACTGGTAATTGTTGGTGGTATGCTCAACAGCTGGCTCGATGCTGGTAGATTCGATTGGGGTATTTTCCAACATCTAGTAGAAGTTTCCCTAAGTATGGCAGTAGCTGTGGTGCCAGAGGGGTTACCAGCAGTAGTTACAGTAACCTTGGCTTTGGGAACTAGGCGCATGGTACGTCGCCACGCTTTGATTCGCAAACTTCCTGCTGTGGAAACCTTAGGGAGTGTAACTACCATCTGCTCAGATAAAACTGGCACTTTGACGCAAAACAAGATGGTAGTGGAATGGGTGAATACCATCAGCAAGCTGTTCCAGATTACTGGTGAAGGTTATGCCCCAGCAGGTGAATTTTCATTGCTCGGTGGAGAAGAATGGCAAGAGGGAGTCCAAGAAATACCTAGAGTTAACACCTCCATCAGTACAACTGAACCTAGTTCACCCTTTTCTGAAAGAGTAGGAGCAGCAGAAACAAATCCAGAGGAGAATTTTTCTACAGACAACCAGAACTTAACTAATCCTACTAGTGAGTATCATTCTTCGCCTTCAGCAGAATCTAACTCCTACTCAGGAAACCAATCAATCCTACAGCAATATCCCGAACTAGAACCTCTACTTCTCGCTTGTGCCCTATGTAATAATGCGAGTTTACAGCATGAACAAGAGGAATGGAAGATTTTAGGAGATCCGACGGAAGGGGCGCTGATTACCCTTGCGGGGAAAGGAGGTGTGGATAAAGAACCTGTGAGCCAGCAATTTCCTCGTGTTAGTGAGTTTCCCTTCTCTTCCGAGCGCAAGCGCATGAGTGTGATTTGTCAGCTATCAGCAGTTAGTAACGAGTGGTCTGTAGTTCAACAACCGACTATGAACAATGGACAACTAACACCTTATATCATGTTTACCAAAGGTTCTCCTGAGTTAGTGCTGGAACGCTCTAGTTCATTTGTAGCTGATAATCAGACTGAGGCTTTAACAGATGCTCAGAGGCAGCAAATTCTGGAGCGTAACAACCAAATGGCGGCAGCTGGCTTGCGAGTGCTGGGTTTTGCCTACAAGCACCTAGATGTTTTGCCAGAAGAAGAAGACTCTGAAGCTACAGAACAAGGATTAGTCTGGTTAGGATTGGTAGGAATGTGGGATGCCCCCCGACCAGAAGTACTCGAAGCTGTGAGAGAATGTAAGGAGGCAGGAATTAGACCAGTAATGATTACTGGAGATCACCAGCTTACAGCTAGAGCGATCGCTCATGGTTTGGGCATTGCAGATCAAGGTGATCATTTCCTTACCGGTATAGAGTTACAAGTCCTTTCTCAAGAAGAATTAGAGCAACAAGTAGACGAAGTTAGCATTTACGCTCGCGTCTCCCCAGAACACAAATTGCGGATTGTGCAGGCACTTCAAAGTCGCCATAAGTTTGTTGCCATGACGGGAGATGGGGTTAACGATGCTCCAGCTCTCAAGCAAGCGGAAATTGGAATTGCTATGGGTATCACTGGCACCGATGTCAGTAAAGAAGCCAGTGACATGGTGTTACTAGATGATAACTTTGCCACAATTGTAGCTGCCACAGAAGAAGGACGAACTGTCTACGACAACATTCGCCGTTTTATTAGATATATCCTCGGTAGCAACATTGGTGAACTGTTGACTATTGCAGCTGCACCCCTCATCGGACTAGGGGATGTGCCCCTAATTCCCTTACAAATTCTCTGGATGAACTTAATCACTGATGGTTTACCAGCTCTCGCTCTCGCCGTAGAACCAGCGGAACCAGATGTGATGCAACGCCCTCCCTTTAATCCCCGCGAGAGTATCTTTGCTAGGGGAATGGGTTCCTACATGATTCGCATCGGTATTGTCTTTGCTGTAGTTACCATTGCCTTGATGACCCTAGCCTATCAATATTTTCCAGAGCACTGGAAGACAATGGTATTCACCACCCTTTGCATTGCTCAAATGGGTCATGCTTTAGCAGTACGCTCCAATACCCGCCTAACTTTGGAGTTAGACTTCTTCTCTAATCCTTATTTATTACTGTCTGTGACGGTTACCACTGCCTTGCAATTAATGTTAGTCTACGTACCATTCTTGCAAAATTTCTTTGGTACTGAACCCCTAACCCTACAAGAACTTGCCATCTGTCTCGGTTTTAGTACCTCATTATTTGTTTGGGTTGAATTGGAGAAGTTGTTTGTTCGCTCGTACAAGAGTCATTAGTTATTTGTTGTTTGTTATTTGTTGTTTGTCATTTGTACCAATAACCAATAACCAATGACCAATGACTAATGACCAATAACCAATGACTAATGACCAATAACCAATGTACCTAAAAACTCTACACCTCCGACAGTTTCGGAACTACCAGGACTGCTTAGTAAATTTTAATGCTCCCAAGACGATTTTGGTGGGTGACAATGCTCAGGGAAAATCGAATCTGTTGGAGGCGGTGGAGTTATTGGCAACTCTCAAAAGTCATCGCTCAGTACGCGATCGCGAATTAGTATGGGAAGAAGCTACTGTTGGTGAAATTCGGGCTAATTTGGAGAGAGCCTATGGTTCAGTAGAATTATCTGTAACCCTTCGTAGTCAGGGAAGGCGTACTGTTGCCTTAAATCAGGAATCCTTACGTCGTCAGCTGGATTTTTTGGGTATTCTCAATGCAGTACAATTTTCCAGCCTAGATTTGGAACTAGTGCGAGGTGCTCCAGAGAAGCGTCGCAACTGGCTGGATTCTATTCTCACTCAGCTAGAACCAATTTATGCCTATATTTTGCAGCAATATAACCAGATACTGCGGCAACGTAATGCCCTCCTCAAAAAAATCCGCAAGCAGGAAATAGAAGGTACAAATGAGTTATCATCCCAAGAACAGATTGATCAACTAGCTTTATGGGATGCCCAACTAGCAACCGCTGGCTCACGAGTTACTAGGCGTCGAGCAAGAATGCTGCAACGACTAGCTCCCATTGCCCAGGCATGGCACACTAGTATTAGTGGGGCTACGGAGGTATTGGATATTAACTATGCTCCCAACGTCAGCCTTGAGGAAGATGATCCAGAAGGAGTACAAAAGGCATTTCTAAGCAAAATCCAGCAACGTCGTATCCCGGAACAGCATCAGGGTACAACACTTGTGGGCCCTCATCGAGATGAAGTAGAGTTTACCATCAACCAAACCCCTGCTAGAGCCTATGGTTCTCAGGGACAGCAGCGGACATTAGTACTAGCTCTGAAACTGGCTGAATTAAAGTTAATTGAAGAAGTGGTAATTAAAAATCTGCTTACTTTTACCTCATATTCCGAATTTAAGCGGGTGTTTCCCTACGATGGTGCAAGGAAATTGTCTCGATGGGCTCAAAAACCTTGGACTTGTTTGGCATCAAAATGATTGAAAGCCAGGTCTGGCATAGCTTCCAGACTTATGCAGGAAGCCCTAATTAGAGGTTAGTTGCATTAACCGGGGACGGTGTTGGGCGGGTTTTGATCCCAATATTCCGGTGGTAGATCCCCGACTTCTTCTATCGGTTTGCCTTTATTAATCACAGTTGGAATCGAGAAGTCGGGGATCTTGAGAGCTCGCAGTAAGCGATCGCAAAAGTTATTGGTTGTAGTGAGATTTCATTTACTATATATCTGTTAAGTGTATTCTAAATTCTCTATGCCAAACTCATGTCATGTTCACCTATATCGCAACGGACAAAATCAAGTCCTAACTATTCCCCAGGAATTTGCTTTACCTGGTAAAGAGGTTTTGTTGCGAAAAGTTGGATCACGATTAATTATCGAACCCATTCGTCACGATTCTCTCCTATCGCTACTTTCCACATTGCCAGAAATTACAGATAATTTTCCTGATGTAGATGAGGAATTACTGCCACTAGATGACATTATACTTTAGCATCACTGCCCAATGAGCTATCAATACCTACTCGATACCAACATCATTTCTGACTTGGTTAAACATCCTCAAGGTTTGGTATTCCAGAAAATAGTAACCGTAGGAGAAAATAACATTTGTACTAGCATCATTGTGGCATGTGAACTGCGATTTGGCGCAGCTAAAAGTGGCTCTCCTCGTTTGGTTGATCAACTAGGGTATATCTTTAATGTGTTACCCATCTTGCCCCTAGAACCTCCTGTAGAACAGCACTATGCAGTAATTCGTAGACACTTGGAGCAAGCTGGGACACCTATCAGTCCCAACGATTTACTAATTGCTGCTCATGCATTATCCCTTAACCTGACACTTGTTACAGCAAATATCCGTGAGTTTCAGCGCGTTCCTACTTTAAGGGTAGAAAATTGGTTACATTGAAAATTGAAAATTGATTGTGTGGAACAGGCTGGAAGCCTTTTTTCAGCTCTGTACTGGCAAGATGCCAGTTCCACAGGAGAAAAGTTTATGCCTATGATTCCAAGATATTAGAAGTTGTACTTTATCTACAGGTGCACAACTTTTCCATTATCTATAATAATAACAAAAAATAACAGCAAATACAATATCAATTGCTGTAGGGGAGGGTTTAGGGTCACCCATTGAGGCATTTGACGATAATCGACCTACAAAACCCGCCCTGAGGATAACCTGGGAAAGGTCGAATTGGTAATTAGGGGTTAGTTGCCTTAACAGGGGACGGTGTTGGGCGGGTTTTGAGCCCAATATTCCGGTGGTAGATCCCCGACTTCTTCTATCGGTTTGTCGAATTAATCACGGTGTGAACCGAGAAGTCGGGGATCTGTGAGAAGCGATCGCACTAAGAATCTTATGGAATAAAAAGCCTTCTTGAACCTCTATAGTCATCAATGTCAAACACAATCTCAATCAATCGATCAACACAGAGATTGCGATAATTAGGATCACTCAGAACTCGATCCGCATCTCCAATCGTGACAACAGGTAATGAAGTTAAGGTATTTTCTTCACGCATCACTTGTTCTAGAGAATCCTTACCTTTCATACTTCGATTAGCTGTTAGCAAGATCATTTGATGTGCCTGTGCAAATCGCCAAACTACTCTATCATCACTCTTTACTGATAATTCAATTTCTTCAAAGGTGATAAAACGAATTGGCAACAGCTCTAGCCAGCCAAGCCTAGCAATAATACCGGACAAAAGTAGAGAATGTCCTTCAAGATTATGATCAACCAAGAAAATCATGCTTGGGACTCAAGTTGAGCTCGATGTTTGGCTTTCTGTGCTTGAAGCTTTTTCCAAGCAGTTTCCATGCCAGGTAATGGTGCTTTTGCTGCAAGTCGAGCAATGAGTTGACGATTTTCTTCTTCGTAATACTGTCGAAGTTCTTCAGCTTCTTGGAGTACAATTTGATACTCAACTTCAACTTCATCTCGATTTAGCTCAATGTAGGCAAGAGCAACATTAATTTGCTCATGGGAGAGATTGAAGAGACTACGGATGAACTTAGAAGGATATTGGGCTTTTACGTAATCCATCACATCGTAAAGTGTGATTCGTGTGCCTGAGATTGTTAGTCCACGCTCAGTACGAATAATTGAGGGTTTCTCATTGGAGGATGAAGTCATTGAGAATTGAGAATTGAGAATTGAGAATTGAAAATTGATTTTGTGGAACAGGCTTCCAGCCTGTGTAAGACTCTGTACTGGTCAAGATGTTAGGTTTAACGGTGAGCCTTTTTTTTCATTCTACATTCATCTCGTTGATGCCTTTGTACTTCAAGATATTAGAAGTTGTACTTTATCTATAGGTGCATACCTTCTCCATTATTAATAATCCTAGCAAAAAACTGGAGTTTAGACTGGTCTAAACTCCAATCCTTAGTAGTAATCGATTAACTACCAATGATCAATAACCAATGACTAATGTCTGATTAGTAGTCGAAATCGCCACCCATACCAGCACCAGCGCCAGCAGCGCCCTCCTTCTGTTCAGGTTTTTCAACTACAATGCACTCAGTAGTTAGCACCATACCAGCGATGGAAGCTGCGTTTTGCAGAGCAGAACGAGTTACTTTAGCTGGATCAACAATACCAGCATCAAACATATTGACGAACTCATTGATCGCCGCATTGAAGCCGATGTCGAATTCCTTCTCTTTAAGTCGCTCAGCAATGACAGCACCATTTTGGCCAGCGTTCTCAGCAATGCGCTTCAGAGGCGATGCAAGAGCACGGGAAACAATCTGAGCTCCAAGAAGTTCTTCACCAGTTAGCTTATCCTGAGCGAAAGTATCTAGATGGGGAGCTAGGTGAGCCAGGGTTGTACCACCACCAGGAACAATTCCTTCCTCTACAGCTGCCTTAGTTGCGTTGATGGCATCTTCCAAGCGCAACTTGCGGTCTTTCATTTCGGTTTCAGTGGCAGCACCTACTTTTACCACAGCAACGCCACCAGCAAGTTTAGCCAAACGCTCTTGTAGTTTTTCCTTGTCGTAGGAAGAATCGCTTTCATCGATTTGACGACGAATCAGATCACAACGACTCTTGACACTTTCTTCATTACCTTCGGCAACAATAGTAGTGCTGTCTTTGGTGATAGTGAGGCGACGGGCTGTGCCCAACATTTCCAACTTGGCGTTTTCTAACTTCAGACCTGCGTCTTCGGTAATCACTTGACCACCAGTAAGAACAGCAATGTCTTCTAGCATAGCCTTACGGCGATCGCCAAAACCAGGAGCCTTAATCGCTGCAACGTTCAGTACACCCCGCAGACGGTTAACGACTAGGGTTGCCAGAGCTTCTTTCTCGATATCCTCAGCAATAATAATGAGGGGTTTGCCAGAACGAGCAACTTGTTCCAGCACTGGTACTAAGTCTTGTACCAGAGTAATTTTCTTATCAGTGATCAGGATATAAGGATCATCAAGAACTGCTTCCATTCGCTCCATGTCTGTGGCGAAGTAGGGAGAGATGTAGCCTTTGTCAAAGCGCATCCCTTCAGTGATTTCCAGTTCAGTAGTCATTGACTTCCCTTCTTCGAGGGAAATAACCCCTTCTTTGCCCACTTTGTCCATCGCGTCAGCAATCATCTGACCGACTTCCTCGTCATTACCGGCAGAAATAGCACCGACTTGAGCGATGGCTTTAGAATCTTCAATCTGACGAGCGTGTTCAGCAATCTTTTCTACCAAGAAACCGGTAGCTTTTTCAATGCCGCGCTTCAGAGCAATGGCGTTAGAGCCAGCAGCGACATTACGCAAACCTTCTTTTACCATGGCATGAGCCAACACAGTTGCTGTGGTGGTTCCGTCACCAGCAGCATCATTGGTTTTAGAGGCTGCTTGCCTAATCAAAGAGACACCGGTATTCTCGATGTTGTCTTCTAGCTCAATTTCTTTGGCAATAGTCACACCATCATTGACGATTTGAGGTGCTCCAAACTTTTTCTCCAGAACCACATTACGACCTTTGGGGCCAAGGGTAACTGCTACGGATTCTGCCAGAGTATCCATGCCCTTTTCCAGGGCTCTGCGAGCATTTTCGTTGTAGATAATACGCTTAGCCATAGATTTGTCCGTTTTTGGTTGTTAGTTGTTGGTTATTTGTTGTTTGCCTTGAGGTGCTAGCTAACCACAGCCAGGATGTCTTTTTCTGAGAGTAGAACGTACTCCTCTGAGCCCAGCTTGATATCAGTACCGGCGTACTTGGAATAAAGAACCTTGTCACCAACTTTGACTTCTATGGCGACATAAGAACCATCATCTTTGCGCTTACCAGGACCAACATTAACAATTTCGCCAATTTGGGGCTTCTCTTTGGCGGTATCAGGTAAGAGAATGCCACCGGCAGTTTTCTCTTCACCAGCGCTGATTTTAACGAAAACGCGATCGCCTAAGGGCTTAACTTCAGTTACACTCAGTGTTACAGCTGCCATACAAATTCCTCACTATCTACTTGTTCGAGCTACTTTAGCACTCTCTGCTCTTGAGTGCTAATTTACTCAAACTCAGCAGGCTATGGCAACAAATTCTCTTGTACGGGTTCCCGAACTGTGGAGATAGGGTAATGGGATGAGAGGATTATGGGGTAAGGAGATAAAGGACTTCCAAATAGGTAGAGTTAGGAATTTAGAATTTAGAATTTAGAATTTAGAATTATTTTTCTTGCATTCTGCATTCTTGATGCTCTACCGGATTACCGGGAGTTAGCGAGAAGCCTGGGCTAGGGTGAACGAAATTTTGGGTGGGATTTCCTAGCTAAGTATCCAAAAATTATAAGTTCTCCCTTCTCCCTCAGCTCCCTCAGCTCCCTCAGCTCCCCCAGCTCCCCACCCTTTTTTTCGCTCACCCCCTGGGCTATATCTACTCCGATTAGCGACTGGAGTTGTTACTAAAAGTAACTTCTTCCACAGCACCAGTAGCTCCCAAAGATTTAGGCTCTTGTTGGTTCAACGAAATCATTACAGCACCAGCATTACCAGCCCTAATAGTTAACTGTTCTTTAGCAGTCCAAGTTTCCTTATCTCCCTTGGTTAAAATGCCTTCAAACTCAGTTTTACCATCAACTATGACTCGTACCCAAGACTCATCATTGAAGCTCACAGTTAACTCGACAGATTCAATAGGCTCAGCTACCGTTGTTTGGGGTTGAGGACTAGGTGATGGTGATGCTTGTGTTGGAGGACTAAGTGATGGTGATTCTTGTATTTGAGGACTAGGTGATGGTGATGCTTGTGTTGGAGGACTAAGTGATGGTGATTCTTGTATTTGAGGACTAGGTGATGGTGATGCTTGTGGTTGAGGATTAGGTGATGGTGATGCTTGTGGTTGAGGATTAGGTGATGGTGATTCTTGTGGTTGAGGATTAGGTGATGGTGATGTTTGTGTTTGAAGATTAGGTGATGATGTTTGTTGTTTACTCAGTAAATGAAATAGTGCACTACAGGCAGCTATTACTAAGACAATATAGATTAGATAAATAGCAATATTATTGAAGCTACTTTTAATTTTTCCCAGATTAGTTATACGTGATTTTATCAGAGATTTACTAGATAGAGTTTTAGGTTCTTCTTCATTAGAAGAATCATAATATTGGACTGGTAATACACCGGATATAGTCTCCGATTTTTCTGAATTAGAAGTATCAGATTTAACTAGGGATATACTAGTAGGAAAACTATTAGCTAAAATTGCACCATCTAGCTTGAGGACATTGGCATAGCGACGAATAAATCCCTGAATATAAACTGGCTCAGGTAATCTATCTGATTCACCTGCCTCTAGAGCTTGCAAGATATGCAAAGGAATAAAAGTTTGCTTGGCTACTTCCTCAATAGATATTGACAGACTTTGTCTGTGTTGTTTGAGGTGCATCCCTATTTCCTTCAGTTTATCTATTTGAGTTGGATCTAAATGATTCACTGGATCCCTTTACTATTACTTGCAACAGGTTTTAGGTTTTAGGTCGTAGGTTGAGAAAAAAGTCAAGAAAGAGTTATTATCCCAACAATACTATTAATTAGGGTTTCAACCTTGATGCATAACTTAAAAATCTCATTACCTAACACCTAACACCTAACACCTTTTTAAGTTTCCCCACCAACAACTACATCCTTAATCCGCAAACTCGGACCACCACAGCCGACGGGTAAACCACTTTGTCCTGCTTTACCACAACCGCCGGATTCATCCCAGTAGAAGTCATCGCCAATGCCTTCAATATCTGCCAAGGTTTTGAAGACGTTACCCGATAAAGTTACATCTCGCACCGGCTCAGCCAGTTTACCATCCCGAATCATCCAAGCTTCACCAGCACTGAAGGTAAACATTTCGCCGTTAGTCATACCTCCCAACCAGTTCCGGGCATAGACTCCTTCTTTGATATCTTTGAATAAGTCTGCTACTGGTGTGGTTCCTCGTTCAATCCAAGTATTTGTCATCCGCACGATAGGAGGATAGTGATAGCTCAGACAACGGGCATTACCTGTGGGTTCTTCTCCTAATTTACCAGCAGTTTCTCGGGAGTGGAGACGTCCAACTAAAACTCCATCTTTAATGAGCTGAGTAGTAGTGGCTGGGGTGCCTTCATCGTCGTAGAAGTAACTACCCCGATGTCCTACCGGTGCTGCACCGTCAAAGATTTGCAGTTCTTTGGGACCAAAACGACGTCCCATACTCATGGTTTCTAACAGATCGGGGTTTTCGTATGCCATGTCAGCTTCGGAAAGATGTCCGAAGGCTTCATGGACGAATAAACCGGTGAGAATGGGGTCTATCACTACGGTGTAGATACCACCTTTCACCACTGGTAAGGAAAGTGCATCTACAGCTCGTTGAGCAGCACCGCATACCTGTTTATCTAGCTCGGTTAGATCTTCGTAGGCTTTGCGGGAGCCAGTGGTTTCTCTGCCGGTTTGCATAATTTCACCATTACGAGCTGTAGCAGCAAAACGCATTTCCATATCTACCCAGGATTGCTCAATCAGGGTTCCTTCAGAAGTAGCAATAATTACGCACTGGGTAGCATCACCATAACGGACAGAAGACGTGGTAATACAGGGGGCAAAATCTTTGAGAAGCTGGTTGTATCGATCGCACAGTGCTTTTTTTTGAGCTAGGGGAACTTGGCGAGGATCTGTACCAGTCAATGGTAGCTGACATACATCCTGCAGTGGTTTAATGGGAGCGAGGATAGTTTCTTCATCACCAACGATTCGCGCTGCGGTGATAGCTTCTTCCACTCGCTCTGATAGGGTAGAAAGCTCATTGAAACTGCTTATACCCCAGCCTCCCTTATAACATGCCCTGACTTGTCCCCCAATCGAGAGACCTTCACTAAGGGTTTCTACCTTCTCGCCCCGTAACATAATACTGGTTCCCTCTGATTTTTCTAGGCGAATCGCTAAGTAATCAACGCGGGAGCGATAGTTAGTAACCAGTTCGGAGAGTAAATTTTTGACATCAGCAAATACAGTTGGCATTGGAGGTAGTAACAGCAAAGAACTGCTTCTATTCTGCAATGACTGGGTACACCTTGGCATCGGTAATTCTTTCAAGACTCTCGATAAACACGCTCAAAGCTAATGGCTAATTGCTAATTGCTAATTGCTAATTGCTAATGGAAGAGAATGGTTTCTTCCATTTGTAGCGAGCACTACACCGCTAGAACACCGATTCACTAACCAGAATTAGATGTAGGGGCGAAGCATTCTGGCGATAATTTATCTGGTCAAACCCTAGTTTTTCTGTCCGAATGCTTCGCCCTGAGATGTCGATTTTAGCGTAAATAGGAATATTGAATCGGTGTTTTAGTAGTCGATTTAGGGGTTCGCAATATACAATTTAAATGCGCAATAGCTGAGCATTTGCCTTGATATCGATCACCGAATTTAGGGAGGAGTGCACTTGTCCGTGATATGCTTCACCCCGCACCCAGTCAACCGAAGGACAATAGAACAATAGAGAATAACCCCAAAATTACACCCATCCCCTGAGACAAACTCAGGGATTCCTTCAGGAACACAAATGCCAAAGCAATCGTGAATAAAGGAGACAAAGCCGTTACGACAGAAACAATAGACGCACTGCCCTTACTTATGGCTTCAGTAAAAAACAAGGTTGCGAGCATCCCCGTCACACCAACCAGAAACCCATAACTCCCCCCCTGCCATTCATACTCAATTTCGATGTTTGACAAACCTACAGCCAGCAATGTGACAAACACTCCACCCAGCATCTGAAATAGAAAGACTGAAAGGGAATTTATCGAAGATGTAGCCAACTTCGATAAAAATCCCCAAACACCGAATAAAACTGTTGCTATAAATGCATTGATTAACCAGCCCATAAGATTCTGTTAATAATTAATACTAATGGCTAGTCACTCATCACCAGTAGAAAAAATCAACTAGGAATTAGCAACTAGCCATTTAACAACAGCTGAATTTAACATTCAGACAAATTGTGCCCCAAGCTTACCAGCCTTTCTCTGCTTGTTCTAGCACGTAGGTAGCAACATCTTCAATCTGATCCGGTTTCAGGTGTCCCTTAAAACCGGGCATCGGATCTTTACCATTAGTTATCTGGTAGACAATTTTATCAAGCGAGTACCTATCATACTTTTCCAAGTCTTCTTTCTTCAAGGTTTTAGAATCCTTAACGAGGTTCTTGCCACCTTTATGACAAGCCGCACACTCGGCAACAAAGATTTGTTTACCCTTTGCTGCGTCACCCGCTAGGGCAGGAGTTGCTAAACTAAAGCACAACAAAGCGATCGCAATCCAAATAACCGACAGTAATTTTTTCAAGAATGTTCTCCTCTTGATCAACACAAGCAACAACCTTGAGTTCCAATGAACAGTCAGGCAAAGTTAGTACATCAAGCTTACCAGCCGTTCTCTGCTTGTTCTAGCACATAGGTAGCAATATCTTCAATCTGAGCTGGTTGCAGGCGTCCCTGAAAACGAGGCATAGCACCTGCACCATTAGTTATCTGTGTTTTAATCGCCTCCAGGGAGAACTTTCCATACTTTTCCAGGTCTTCTTTCTTCAAGCTTTTAGCAGGAACAACGAGATTCTTGCCACCTAGATGACACTGATTGCAGTTGGCAGTAAAGAGTGTGGCTCCGTTTGCTGAATCACCTGCTAGGGCAGGAGTAGCGAAAGCAAAGCTGAACAAAGCGATCGCCAAAATAACCGACAGGATCTTTTTCAATTGTGTTCTCCTTTTTCTCGACACAGGCAATAAGCCATAATACTGCTGTCTATTATTCAATAGAATGGTTTTCCAAGTCAAAAATATCTTGCGGCAAGTCAGGATGAAAGCGTTGTTGTGTCATCAATCAAGCCTAATTTTTGGAAATATTACTCCACAGTGATTTTACCTACCATAAGAACACCCTGGTGGGGTTGGCAGTAGAATGAGTAGTTTCCAGATGGTGCATCAACAGGGAAGGTAGTTTCAACCAATTCTCCTGAAGTAAACAGTAGCTTTTCTTTAGACAGGGATTTAGCTAAATCAGCATCTTCGCCTGGGGTATGATCAAAGACAACGTTATGGGGACCTAATTTGTTCATCACCCATTCGATTGTATCTCCTGGCTTGACAGTCAAAGTACTAGGGACAAACTTTAACCTACCGTTGTCTGATCCCATTTTTACTGTATAAGTTTCTGCAGCTGCCGGGGACGCTAATAAAGGGAAGCTAGCGACTAGAAGCAGGATTATGGATAGTAGTACCCCAAGCTTGCGTAGAATTGAGGTTCTAAATTGCATCATGTTCTTTATTGATCATTGGTGATTGGTCATTGGTTATTGATCATTAGTCATTTGTAAGAGTTTGACAATTATTTACATTTCTTAATATAGTTGAGCTTATTTCCGTCTACCTACTTACCTATGCTCCATGAAAGATGGACTTGACAGTTATACCCATCTGAACTCCCGAATTCACAATTGGGAACCTAGATGTAAGTTGGTGGCTCTATTGACTTTAATTTTTGTCTTTTCTTTTGTACAGCAGTTAGTTTTGCTACCAGCAATGGTTCTAGTAACCGTAGTTTTGTATAGTATGTCTCGGTTGCCAGTATCTTTTCTTTTGAGTCGGCTACGCTATCCTGGCTTGTTTCTAGCAGCGATCGCACTTTTGTTACCTTTTAGTGTTGGTAGTACAGTAATTTTCCAGCTTGGTTACCTAGAACTCAGGCAGGAGGGACTTTTGTTGCTAGTGCTAGTGATAACTCGGTTTCTCTGTATTCTGACGGTGAGTCTGATTTTGTTTGGTACTACACCATTTTTAACCAATATCAAAGCTATGCGCTCGTTGGGACTTCCACCTACCTTGGCTGATATGATTCTGCTGTCTTACCGCTATCTTGAACAATTTGCAGAGGAGTTGACGAAGATGAAGCGAGCAATGCAGCTGCGGGGGTTTCGAGCAACTAAGTTGAATCGCCGTAACTTGGCTGTTTTGGCATCTCTTGCTGGCACACTCTTGGTGCGGAGTTATGAGCAGTCGGAGCAAGTCTATAAGGCTATGATTTTACGAGGGTATGGTTATCTTACTCCAAGTCGCCGACATACTAGCAGTAAGATTAATTCCGTCTCTACATCAGATGCGATCGCGTTGGGGATAACTTTGCTAATTGCAGTGGGATTTGTGTTCATTAATTATCAATTATCAATTATCCATTATCCATTGGTAAGTGAATGGCTATATTGAATCATAAAAATTACACCACACCAGCTATCAAAGTTTCCCAGCTTGGTTTTTCTTACCCAAACCAACTACAGGTTTTACAAGATATAAGCCTCACCATCAACTCAGGAGAAAGAGTAGGCTTAATTGGTCCTAATGGCGCAGGTAAATCTACCTTGTTTCTCTCTATCTGTGGGATATTAAAGCCAACTGCTGGAGAAATACTGCTCTTTGGTAAACCAGTAGTGATGGGAGAATTTCGTCCAGAAATTGGATTAGTGTTTCAGAATCCCAATGATCAGTTGTTTTGCCCCTCGGTATGGGATGATGTGGCATTTGGTCCAGAAAATATGGGACTATCGGAGACAGAAATTGAGCATCAAGTTCAGGAAGCACTTGCGGTTACTGGTATCCAGAAACTAGCTGAGCGAGTCCCTCACCATCTCTCTGGGGGTGAAAAATGTATGGTTGCGATCGCGGGAGTTCTAGCCATGCGCCCCAAACTGATACTATACGATGAGCCAAGTGCTAACCTAGATATGCGTTCCCGGCGTCGCCTGATCAATTTCCTCCAAACTTCTCGGGAAACAAGACTTATTTCATCCCACGACTTAGAATTAATCATCGAAGTATGCGATCGCGTTTTGCTTCTTGATCAAGGAAAGCTCTTTGCTGATGGCAATCCTAGAGAAGTAATGAAGGACAAACAGTTAATGGAGGCACATGGTTTAGAACCACCACTTTCATTGGTGACTTCTGAATAGGGCTTGCTTCAATGAGTAATGAGCGCCTAACGGCGAATTAAGAATTAAGAATTAAGAATTAAGAATTAAGAATTCATACATTGATTGAATCGCCGAAAAAGAAGATTATAAACAAGTCAGCTTTCCTTGAAGCCTCCTGCCTTCTGCCTCCTGCCTTTTTTCTGGAGAGCTCCCCAGGAGCGCTTCGCGCCCCCAATTGAATGGGAGAAACAATTCTCTTCCATTAGCTATTAGCTATTAGCCATTAGCCATTAGCGTCTGACGATGCAGGGAGCAGGGAGTAGGGAGTAGGGCAAAATTCCACGTCGAAAAAAAGATGAGAAACAAGTCAGATTCCCTTAGCTCCTCCTGCCTCCTGCCTCCGAGCCCTCTGCCTTCTTGTACTAGTTAGGGCTTGCTGAATAAGTAACAAGTAACAAGTAAAAAGTAACAAGTAAGAAGGAATGAAGCATTTATCCTCGTGGGTGAGCACTTCCATTCCTCAAGGTTACTCAGGGATTTCCCATCAAAGTGCA
>JAAHGL010000070.1 GCA_010692635.1 Symploca sp. SIO2C1
GGGAGTATGTTAGCTGTTGCTCTTCAAATACTACTGCTACTGCAGAGGGTGTTTTTTCTACCTGAGCTTCAAATAACTCCTGGATACATTGGTTATCTGGGTAATCTGTTTTTGTCTCGTTCCATGCCAACAGTATTTGGTGTAGTTCGGTTTGACTCATCAACGGCAGTAGAGTGATGGGTTGGTTAGGATTGTCTACTACTGCACTCAGCAAGTTTTGATAATGAGACAACATCCGTTGAATTGTTTGAGCTTCAAACAAGTCTTGGTTGTAGGCACAGAACCCTTGGATTTGCTCTCCTATTGGCCACAGGTGTAATTCTAGGTCAAACCTCACCGTCATGTCGGCTCCTGCCCCTTGATACCAACCCACTTCTAGGTTGGGCAGACTGAAGGATGGTTTAGCTACTTCCGACTGCTGAACAGCAAACGATACTTGGAACAAGGGGTTTTGTGAGAGAGAACGTTCTGGTTGCAACTCTTCTACGAGTTTCTCAAAGGGTAGGTCTTGGTGAGAGTATGCTTCTAGAGCTGTTCGTTTGACTCGGTTTAATACTTCAATAAAACTTGGTTGTCCGCTCAAGTCGGTGTACATCACCAAGGAGTTGACAAAAAATCCAATCAACCCCTCTATTTCACTCCGGTTCCGGTTAGCAATTGGTGAACCCACTGCAATTTGTTCTTGAGCTGTGTAGCGATAGAGTAAGACTTTGAAGGCTGCTAACAGGGTCATAAATAACGTCACTCCCTGCTGCTGAGTCAGTTGTGTGAGTTTTGAGCTCAGTGTTGCTGGTAGGTTTATCGGTAGACCCTCTCCGTTGAAGCTTTCTACTGCGGGTCTAGGATGATCTGTGGGCAGTTGTAGTTGGGGTAGTTCTTTGAGCTTTTGTTTCCAGTAGCCTAGTTGTGTTTCGAGGGTTTGACCTTGTAAGTAGTTCCTCTGCCACACAGCAAAATCGGCATATTGTATTGGTAGCTGTGATAATGGCGATGGTTGCTCTTGTACGGCGGCGGTGTAATGAGCTGAGAGTTCTCTTGCCAATACCGTCAGTGACCAACCATCACTAGCGATGTGATGTAGAGTGACTAGCAGTATATGTTCTGTTGCTCCTAGCTCAAAGAGCACAGCTCGTATCGGTGGTTCTACTTCCAGATTGAACAGTCGTTCATTTTCTGCTTGGAGCAACTGTTGCAGTTGAGCTTTCTGTTGAGATGGTATTAACCCACTCAGGTCTTTTTTCGCTAGTTCCAGTTCAAACACAGAAGCAATTATTTGTACTGCTGTATCGTTAAGAGAACCGAAGGTAGTTCTGAGAGTTTCATGGCGAACGATGATTTGGTTGAGACTTTTTTGTAGAGCAACTTCGTCTAATTCACCTACTAGATGTAGGGTCAAGGGCATATTGTAGGCATTGCCACTTAACCCAGCTTTTTCCATAAACCACAGCCTTTGTTGGGCAAAGGATAATGGGGGGGGATTGCCATCTTGTTCTCTTGGTTTGATCACTTCTGTCTCAATACCCTGGGTTTGAGCTAGATAGCTCTCTAACTCGTGAGCCAAACTCGCTATCTTTGTCTTCTCAAATAGACTCTGTAGAGGTAACTCTACTGACAATGACTGTCGTATACGAGACACTACTTGAGTTGCCATCAAGGAATGCCCCCCCAATTCAAAGAAGTTGTCGTATATACCTACCTTTTGGATACCCAGCACTTCTGTCCAAATTTCTGCTAAGGCTTTCTCTGTTGGAGTCTCAGGTGCTACAAACTCTGTGGAGAGACTACTAATTACATCCGGTGCAGGCAATGCCTTACGGTCTACTTTCCCATTAGGAGTCAGTGGTAGTTGTGGTAATACCACATACCCATTCGGCAGAAGGTACTCTGGCAATCGCTCCTCCAGATAATCCCTCAACTGCGGTATCAGTTGTTTGGCACTCACAGAAGCCAAGGGATTATTGCCATATAAGTGCCAGTTCCCACCTACCAATGATTGTTGAGTTAGTGGTGTTAACACCATCCCCTCTGCTGCTAAGGAGCTTCGCACCAACACCGCATCCATACACCCTTGTCCACCTTTGGCTGACCAACACAACTCCAGCGCATATCCCAAAGAGGTGCTCAGTTGCTCTAGCTGTTCGGGAGCAATACCATTGGCTGGCTTGTCTTCTAACTGTTGTTTCAACTGTTGCACGTTGAGTTTTGACTCTGGTTGTGAGAGTAACTCCACTGCCTCCACATCAGTTGCCACCCGGCTATTGGCTAAGTTGCTAAAGCAGATGGAGTCTGGTTGCTGTTGCTTCAAATATGCCTCTATCTCTTCGATGGACATACCTACCCCATTTTCTACAGGGGCTTCGATTACTGATGCTGGTTGTGCTTCTATGTGCAACAGCACACTATAGCGATATTTGTTCAGTTCGTTGTGCTCAGTTCCCCTCTGTAAACGTATCTGTACATGGCTGATTTCTGGATAAATCTCTTTGAGGGCGACAAACAACTCTGGTGAGACCAAAAACTCTGTCTCCTGCTGTATTTGTCGGTCTATAGTTTGCTGTAGTTGTTGTACTGACAACGATGGGGTTGCTTTATACAGTTGCACTGAGGTGTGAAACGCTCTCATTAATGGCAAAGAGCGGATATCCCCTAAGAAAATCGTCCCTCCTGGTTTGACTACCCGGATGCTGTTAGAAATTACTTGTAACAGATACTCGACACTGGGAAAATACTGCACTATCGAACTCAGAAGCACCACATCAAAGCTGTTATCGTCAATCTCTGCCATGTCTTCTGCTGCTCTTTGTGCCAAACTCACATGAGCATATTTGTCCGGTTGCTGTGCTATTTGTCGTTGGATATACTCCAGGGATTTATCGGAGATATCCGTACCGTAATAAGCTTTTGTCTGGGGTGCTATCTGAAATAGCAGCATTCCTGTGCCACATCCTACTTCCCACACCGAATCGGGTTTATTGGCTAATACTTGAGTCACAATATCATTTGCCCAGACTCGCATTTGCGCTTCTGGTATGGGTGTGTTGTCGTAGCTGTTGCGCCAACCAGAAATGTTGAATAGGGGGTCACTGACTTGAGTTAGTTCTGAACTTGGCTCTAAGGAGATTTGTTGGTTGAATATTTCTTGCCAACTGTTAACTTGAGTCTCTAATAATTCTGGGTTGGAGCTCGTAGCGGTTTCGGTTTCGGCTACTATATATGCTACTAGACGTTTGTCCCCTGGTTTGTCTTCCCTGGCTAAGACTATTGTTTCTTTGACCGTGGGGTTTTGATTGAGTACCGCTTCGATTTCCCCAATTTCGATGCGGTAACCTCGGATTTTTACTTGGTGGTCTATCCTTCCCAAAAATTCTATGTTCCCATCCCCGCGATAACGTGCTAAGTCTCCTGTTTTGTACACTCGAGCATCTGCTTGCTCACTGAAGGGATGGGAAATAAATTTCTCTGTGGTTAATTCTTGTCGGTTCAGGTAGCTTCGCGCCAGCCCGTTTCCTGCTATGTGCAATTCTCCTGGTACTCCCACTGGCACTGGTTGTAAATTGGAGTCGAGGATATAGACTTGAGTGTTGGCAATGGGTCTACCGATGGTTGGTGATTTACTTGCCCCTTTTTCTATTAGCGCAAATGTGGAGTAAGTTGTGTCTTCACTTGGTCCGTAGAGGTTGTAAACTGCCTTAATGGTTTGTTGTTGATACAGTTGCTCTACCAGTTGCTGGTCTAATGGTTCTCCTGCCAAGTTGACTGTTTCCACTCCAGCAGGAATACTTTTACTTCTGATTAATTCCCTGGCTGCTGAAGGTACTGTATTGATTAAGGTGACCTGTTCGGCTGCTGGTAAAGTCCGCAGGTGTAAAGCATTCTCCGCCAAGATAACTTTCCCGCCCCAACTTAAGGGTACAAACAACTCGAATACCGATAAGTCAAAACAAATGGAGGTAGAGGCTAATACTCCGGCTAGCTGTTGGTCACTAAATACATCTTTTGCCCAATACAACAGTGAGACTGGGCTACGATGTTCAATGGCTACTCCTTTGGGTCTGCCTGTGGAACCAGAAGTATACAACACATAAACTAAGTTGTTGGGTTGGATGCTGCTGATTGGATTGGTTTGTCTATGAGTTGCACTTACTCCCCAGTCTTGGTCTATGAGAATAATCGGTGTTTTGGTTGTAGGTAACTGAGACTGGGAGTCGGAGTCAGTTAACAGAAAATGCAGTTGGGCATCTTCTAAGATTTGAGCTAGGCGGGATGCAGGATAGCTAGGATCTAGTGGCACATAAGCTCCTCCTACTTTGAGTATGGCTAACAACCCTACCACCATCTCTACTGAACGCTCCAGACAAATGCCCACTAGCATATCTGGTCCTACTCCCAACTGCTGTAAGTAGTGAGCTAGTTGATTGGCTTTGCTGTTTAACTGGGAGTATGTCAGTTGTTGCTCTTCAAAGACTAATGCTATTGCTTCTGGAGTTTTCTGGACTTGAGCTTCAAATAACTCATGGATACATTGTTTATCTGGGTAATCGGTTTTAGTATTGTTCCATGCCACCAATAACTGCTGCTGCTCTGTGTCGTTCATCAACGGCAGTAGGCTAATGGGTTGTGAGGGATTCTCCACTACTGCTGCCAGCAAGTTCTGATAATGAGAAAGCATCCTTTGAATTGTTTGGCCTTCAAACAAGTCTCGGTTGTAGGCACACCATACCTTTAGTTCCTCTCCCTCTTGCCATAGGTGCAATTCCAAGTCCATCCTTACAGTCATTTCGACTCCTGCCACTGGCTCCAAACTCATCTCCAAGTTGGGCAGGCTAAAACTTGACACCGCTGTTCCAGTTTGCTGAAGGGCAAACACCACTTGAAAGAGGGGGTTATGCTTTAAAGAACGCTCTGGTTGCAGTTCCTCTACCAATTTTTCAAAAGGTAGGTCTTGGTGATCATAAGCTTCTATTGCTGTTTGTCGGACTCTATTTAATAGTTCTAGAAAACTTGGTTCTCCTCCCAGGTTTGTATACATGACCAGGGAGTTGACAAAAAAACCTATCAACCCTTCTATTTCTTTGCGGTTACGGTTAGCAATTGGTGAACCGATTACTATCTGTTCTTGACCACTGTAACGATACAACAACACTTTGAAAGCTGCTAACAGAGTTATAAATAAAGTCACACCCTGCTGCTGGCTGAGTCGGTTTAATTTTGCTGTTAGTTCTTTTGTTGATAAGCTGAAGATTTGTTCCGCACCCCGGAAAGTTTCTGTAGCAGGTCGGGGATGGTCTGTTGGTAATTGTAGGTGGGTTAGTTCTTTAAGTTTCTCCTTCCAATAGTTTAGTTGTGTTTCTAAGGTTACTCCTTGCAACCAGTTTCTTTGCCAAATAGCAAAATCAGCATACTGTACTGGTAGTTCTAGTAATGGGGATGGTCGTCCCATGACTGCTGCTTGGTAAGAGGTTGAAAGTTCCCTGACAAAGACCGGTACCGACCAGCCATCAGTTGCAATGTGATGTACTATCACTAGGAGCATGTGTTCTTTTTCGTTCAACTTGAACAACTTTGCCCGTATCGGTGGCTCTTGTTCTATGTTGAACGGTTGCTGATTTTCTTGCTGGAGTAACTGTTGAAGTTGGTTTTTTTGTCGGGATGGTGTTAACCCACTCAAGTCTACTTCTGGTAGTTCTAGTTCATAAGGGGACTGGATTATTTGTACAGGTGTGCCATTGATTTCCTTAAATGTGGTTCTGAGAGTTTCGTGACGACTGATAAGCTCGCTAAGACTCTGTTTTAGAGCCATTAGCTGCAATGTACCTCTTAGATATAGTGTTAATGGTGCATTGTAGGCATTGCTTACTATACCCAATTTTTCCAGAACCCACAACCGTTGTTGGGCAAAGGATAATGGTAAGAGATTGCGGTTTCGCTCAATAGGAATCAGTGGCGGCAGGTTGTCATCTAGCTCTAAATCAGTTTGTTGTAAAAAAGTAATAATGTCTTGCTTATTTTCGCTTAGTTGAGTGCGTATATCTGATGTCAAAACTCCCTCTGGAGCATTACAGCGTAATCGTCCATCTTCAACCCAGAGCTTGACATCTTGATTAGCTAACTCAGATAAAAATTCTTTTAAGGTTTTCACAGCTCAATTTCCTCCCGTTTTTCTTGGTTATTAGAAGCAGTTTTTAGTTGTTTTGCTAAAGACAAGTTACTATTGCTGATTGCCTCAATGCGATCGCTTAACTGAGCTACAGTGGGACTTTCAAACAACCAGCTTAGAGGTAACTCCACGTTCAAAGTTTCTCGTACACGGGAGACCACTTGAGTCATCTTCAGAGAGTCCCCTCTCAATTCAAAGAAGTTGTCCTGGACACCCACTCTAGATACCTCCAGCACCTCCTGGAAAATAACTACAAGCTGACGCTCTGTTTCATTTCTTGGTTGTGTTTGTTGGCGATCGCTAGCACCGAACAAACCATTCCCTACCAACTTTTCTCGATCTATTTCCCCAGTCTCAGTCAGCAGTATTTGTTCGAGTTGTACCCACTGGCAATGGGTTGGTTTACCAAAGCGATCGCGCACCTCCAACTCTGACAACTGACTAATCGTAAACTCTGTTTTGTTAGTAGTAAAATAAGCGCTTAACTGTTGTAAATTCTGACAATCCCCACTCCAGCTTTGGATCTGAGACTTACTACCATCTAAACCTACTAACAGATTAATTTGAGGACGACATAGGGATGCTAGCAATGAATACATCCCTTGTGATTGTGACATAGAATAGTAACCTCTTTGGCGTTGTTTACGCTTGAGTTCTTCTATTTGGTAACCTCGGCTCATACCTGTTTCCTCCCAAGCACTCCAAGCCAAACAATAGCTGTTGATAGAGCTATGATATTTTTGGTAATCACAGAAGCTTTGCAGAAAACGATTAGCTATTGCATAAGCTCCGATCGATATCCCTCCAAACAAACCAAATATAGAGGAGAAATGGATAAACAAACCCTCGGAATTATCTTTAAGCAGTTCATGTAAAACTAAAGTTCCCCTTACTTTCGGATTCAAGACTCTAGCTATACTTTCTTGGGTTTCCGAAAGCAATAGTTTTTCTTGGTAAATTCCGGCTAAATGGATTACCCCGTCCAATTGCTTTCCCCATTCTGATACTGTCTCAGCTACTACCTGTTGCAACTGAGATGAATTACAGATATCTACAGCTTGATATCTCACTGTACCCAATTGCTGCAATTTTTGATATGACTGAATTTTTTCTGAAACTTTATCCTTTCTTTCCTTATTTTGCTCCAATAGGGGCGTTCTACCTAGCAATATTAGTTTTGCCTGATAATGCTCTAACAAATATTGGGCAATTTCTCTACCGATGCCTCCCAATCCCCCACTAATTAGATAAATACCCCCCGGTTTAAAAGGTAACTCTTGTTGAGGTTCTGATGCCAGATTCACTGCTTCTAGACTTGAAGCCAGGCATTTACCCTGTCGATAGGCTACTTCTGGTTCTGGGGAAACATTAGACAACTCTTGCCATATATAACTGCTATTTAACTCCACATCAGCTACTGGTAAATCTATGTGACGACAGCTTAACCAAGGCATTTCCTGGGGAAGAGTTCTGAGTAAGCCTAAGACAGTGGCTTTGGCACAAGCTATTTTGTCTGTTGGTAAAACTGACTGGCTGTAACTACTCACACACAATAATTCCACCTGATGTTGTGTCCCTTGGGATCTTTCTAAACCTTGAACTAAATGTAATAAACTATAAATTCCTTGGCAGTAGGACTGCTCTAAGTTTTCTATATTGACAGTTTCTTCTTGATATTCTTGGTATTGGGTTAGATAGATAATCCGGCTAATCCTTGTTTTGGTAGCAGCTATTGACTCCAATAGCTGTTGATAATGCTGTTGTTCACCGAGTACAAGCGAGTAGTGACTATCAGTGATTTTTGCCCACTCTGAACCAGTTTCTATTTGAATATAATGCTGATTATTTTTTTGTAACTTTTTTAATAAACAATAACCTAAACCCAAAGTATCAACAAAAACTAAAGTTAAATCTTTACAATTGAGATAATTGCCAACTACTACTTCTTTCTGTCGCCACAATTGACGGTAAAACCAGTTAGGTACTGTATTATCATTCTCAAGTAAAATATCAACTTGCTTCTGAATAGCTGTGAACTCACTCGCTTCAAAACGTTGTTTCAGTTGTGTACGTTGAATTTTGCCAATAGCTGTCTTGGGAATAATTTCTGGGTCTACAGGGATTAAATAATCTGGGTTAATACCTATAGATTTCACTACAACGGAGCGAATTTCCTTAAGCAGCTCTATCAACTCTTGCTCGTCGATTATTTGTGTACTAAAAAATATGGCTAATTTGTCTGTATCGGCTTGATAATCTCGAATGGCACAAGCTGCTGTATAAGAAACCTCTATTCCTTCTAGCTCTTCAAGAATTGCTTCTATCTCATGGCTGTAATAGTTGAGGCCATTGACAATAATAACATCTTTTTGTCGTCCAGTAATGCTTAAACTTCCCTCTTTGAGAAATCCTAAATCCCCCGTATTAAACCAACCATCTTCTGTAAAAGACTCTTGGGTAGCTGCTGGATTTTGCTGATAACCTGATGTAACTGATACTCCTTGTATTTGTACGTTCCCAATTTTACCTTCTTCGACAATGTGGTTTTGATGATCTACAATGCGGATTTTCGTCCCTGGTGTGGGAGCACCTACTTCTACAAACTTCTGCTCATTTGTTGTTAACTCCCACAGAAATTTATCGGCAAATGTTACTGCTGAAGAAGTTTCTGACATACCCCAAGCTGGATGCATTGCTTGAGCGGGTAGCTGAGAGGGAATCAGTAATTCTAAAAATCTTCTGGTAGTTTTGGCAACAATCGCTTCCCCTGCATTGAGAATAAATTTTAGGGAAGATAAATTCCATTTAGACTCTGTTGATTTTCCTTGTTTTGATAGCTGTTCAATTTGCTCAATGACTAATCCATAGGCAAAATTAGGAGCCCAAGTTATCGTCACCCCGTACTGGGAAATCCAATCCAACCACTTCGTTGGTGCTTGCAACACCATTTCTGTTGGAGCATGGATTTGTTGACATCCCAAATAGACATCCCTCAGATGAAACATCACGATTCCTCCCACATGATCTAAGGGAAACCAGTTTAAGGAAATGTCTTCACAACTAAAGTTATTCATCTGTGCTGTAGCAGCACTACGATTTAATAAGCTTTGATGACTTTGCCTGACTGCTTTGGGCATCCCTGTGCTACCAGAAGTTAGCAGCAATATGGCTAAATCTTCTGGCTTACTGTTGTGCCAATTAATGTCTGGTTCACACTGTTGTAACCTTTCAATTGTTTCTATTTCTAGATTCAATCCTAAAAAACAGTTCTGAAGTTTTGGTGCTAACTGGCTATCTGTAAGTACCAATGGCTCTCCCAACATGTCCCAGCTATTTTGCAGTTTGCTCAGAGTACTGTTTGGTTGGTTATAGCTACGGGCAATTGATACTGGTACTGGGATAAATCCTCCCAACACACAACCCCAGAAAGCACTAATAAAGTCTTGATTTCGTTGCAGTTGAAAAATTACTTTATCTTGGGGTTTGAGACCAAGCTTTCTCAATCCTGCTAAAATCCTTTGTGCATCTTGTAGTAAGTCTCCATAGGATTGCAGGGATTCTGTACCATCGGAGTTAATGTAAATTATTCCCCGTTCTGAATGCTGTGCGGCTGCTCTTTGTAGTGCTTCTACTATGGTTGGTGGTGCATCTTCTGGAATAATTAATTGACCACCATCACTGAAGGCTGGTACAACTGCTGCTAGATTTTCTGCTGCTAGATTTTCTGCTGCTAGATTTTCTGGTTGGGATGTAACTTCAATCTCAGGGGCAACTGCTGCTGTCTTTGCGGAGAAGATACCTGCGATCGCTGTTTCGGGAACTAAGTCTAATATATGAACTGGTGGTTGTGCTTTGCCTGTCTTGGGTTGAACCACTACTGCTGCTTGTTCTATTTGAGGATGAGAGCGCAGTTTTTCTTCCCAACTTTCTCTTAGTTGAGAGTCTATTACTTCTAAACTTCCTAATGCTTTCTCGTCTATTTGCCCTGAAGCTGTTAGGGGTAATGCTGATATCAGAACATAAGCATCCGGCTGCATCTCCTTTGGTAACTGAGATTTGAGTTGAGTAGAAATTGACTCTGTGGATAGAGCTTGTAATACTTCTAGATAAGCTACCAGCTGTTGCTCCTTTACTAATACATAGCAGTCTTTGATTTCTGGATGCGATCGCAAGGCGGCTTCAATTTCTTGCAGATTAATTCGCCTCCCTTTAACTCTTGCTAACCGATAAACATTGCCGAGCCATTCTAGAGAACCATCTCCCCGACGACGTCCCCACTGTTGGGTTTTCCTTAAAAGACCAATTTGAGGATGTTCGAGAATATCACAGGAGCTTGTGGAGCAGGCAAGATGCCTGCTTGCTGTGATGTAGATTTCTCCGCCTACACCCAGGGGAACCAATTGTTGGTGAGTATCCAGGATATAAATAGGTAAGTTATCCGACAAAGATAAAGCAAGACAATGGTTGTTGTCTGGGTTCTCGCAAATTGCTAATAACTCTTGTTCTTCTGCTGTGGTTAACAGTGGCAGTTGAGCTACTTTTTGTTTAGGATTAGTTACAATCGCTTCTAACAACGTTTGATAATGAGTTAACCAACGCTTTATAGTCACATCATCAAATAAATCCAGATTGTAATTTAAATTCAACAACAATTCATTTTCAGTTTCAGTAATATCAAAAAAAAGATCGTAAGTGACAAATCTCTTAGGAGTAGGTATCAACCTAGTTCTCAACCCGAACATACTTGGCAAAGTCCGGAATCTGTCTAGATTAAATAACACTGATACCAAAACCGTTCTGCTCAGTTCTCTTTCGAGATTGAGTTTACTAACTAATTTGGGGTAAGGATAATCTTGATTGTGATAATCCTCTAGTAAGTTACCCCTCATACTTATTAAAAATTCTGAGAAGGTGGCAGAGTCATCGACACTAGTTTTAATCGGCAATATATTAGCACAATAGCCAACCAGATTTTGACTTCCTTCCAAAGCACGTCCACTTGTCGCAGTACCGATGACAATTTCTGCATCACTGGTGAGTTTACTTAGTAAAATTTTGTAGGTTGCTAGAAGAGTCATAAACAAGCTACAACCCTTCTGTTTACTAACTGTTTTTATTTGCTCGACTAGAATACCACCCAATTTGAGAGTTTGCCTACTACCTCTATACCCCATGATTGATGGACGTGGGTGATCTGTTGGCAAATTTATAACAGGAATCGAACCAGAAAATTTATCTAACCAGTAGGATTCACTCGCTGCCATTTCCTCTGTCTGGCTGATTTGGTTTTGCCACTCTACATATGCTCGAAATTGTATCGGTTGCTCTAGTTGGCAGACTTTTCCTTCACCTTGGGCTGAATACAAAGCTGCTATCTCTTTGAGCATTATTTCTATGGACAAACCATCACTAATAATATGATGAATTCTTAATACTAGCCGGTGCAGATTTTCTTCTAGTTTGAGAATATAAGTACGCAACAGAGGGGCTTGACTAAGATTGAACGGTTTTTGAATCTCTTCCTCTAGCCATGCAGCAACTTGAGACTCCCGTTCACTTGGTGATGAGTTTGAGAAATCAATCAAAGGAACACGCATTTTTACCCCAGGCAAAACTTCTTGGAAATTGCCCTCGGAGTCTATTCTTGTCCTTAGAGCTTCATGGCGTTCCACAATCTTTTGGATTGCCTGCTCTATTGCCATAAAATCAAATACGCCCTCTAACTCAAGGCAAACTTGGTCAAGATAAGCTTGTCTGCTATTTTCATCAACCTTGTCTAAAAACCAACATTGTTTTTGAGCTTCAGTCAGAGGAAAGACTACTGGCAGCCACCTATCAGTTGACTGAACTTTAGTTGTGGAGAGCAACTGCAAAATTTCAGTTTTGTGCTGCTTCAGTGTCGCTAATATTGAGTCGGTCGATTGATCCTTAGGCGCATCATAGCAGAGTTGTCCATTTTCACTCCAAAGTTGCCAACCTTGATTAGAAATATCCTGCAAAAACTCAACTAAATTGTTCATAATGCACCTCTCACCCGCTCAGATTCTTTAAGACTAGTTTGCTCATGCTGGTTTTGTTTCTGCCAAAAACCGCCCTGGCGCATTTCTGATATACTTTCTTTGACAGCAGCAATAATATAATCAATATCTTTATCTGTATGAACTGTGGAAAGAAAACAAATTCTTCCTTCCCATATATAAAGACCTTTTTTAATTAAGTGGTGAACCAGTACTTCTATTTCTATTGATTGAGATGTATAGCTCTGGTTATCCGATGAAACAAATTGAAATAGAGAGGCACAACTTATCATCTTAATAGGTAAATATTCTTGTTTAAAGTAAGTATTTAGTCTTGTTATTAACTGTGAAGTACGTTGATTGAGATTTTCTTGTAGTGATGTTCCTTGCTTTTTTAAATATTCTAGTACAGCTTTAGCTGTGGTCATTGTCAAAGCATTTTTGTTGAAAGTACCACCAAAGAAAGTCTGTAGTTTCTGAGGATAGGAATCATCTCCGTAGTTCCACTGCCCACCATCAAGACCATCCAGATAATTTGCTTTACCAGCAACAATCCCAATCGGTATACCACCACCCACACATTTACCGTAGGCAGCAATATCCGCTTTAATACCAAACCAAGCTTGAGCTCCTCCTGGATGAATGCGAAAACCAGTAATTATCTCATCAAAAATTAGGGTAATACCTGCTTGTTGGGTCAGCTGTCTCAATTGTTGAAGAAATTCTTTGGGTTGTAAATCTAGTCTGCGACTTTGCACAGGTTCAACTAAAACAGCCGCTAATTCTTGAGCATGAGCTTTAATAATCTCTAGGGATTCAGCTACACCATAAGTAAGAACAATAACATCGTCTACCATATTTTCCAATACTCCTGGAGATATTGGAGTTGCTTTAAGATTCTTTTCTAAATTAGTTGGTGCAACTGCTAAAACGCCGTCAAAATGACCGTGATAAGAGTTAGTGAACATAACAATCTTGTCACGACCTGTAGTTAGACGTGCTAAACGTACTGCTGTCATCATTGCTTCTGTACCTGAATTACAGAATGCAACTCGCTCCATACCTGTTAGTTCGTGAACTAGTTGTGCTACTTCCCCTGCAAGTTTGGCTTGAGGACCAACTTGCATCCCTTGCTTTAACCAATTTTGGATTGCTTCAGTAATAAATTGTGGATTATGACCAAACAGATGTACGCCAAATCCCAAAGAGATGTCTATATATTCATTACCATCAATATCCCAAATCTTAGCTCCATGAGCTGATTCTCCCACAATAGGATATCGCATCTCTTTTAGTTCTGTTATCCATCTTGCTGTAGCTCTTTTATCAGCCAGGAATGGACGATAATGTTGAGCCATTTGTTGAGATTTTTGGGTTTTCTTGGTGTAAGTGGCAATAAATTCCTTTAAGTAACTCTGTTGCTGTTGATTCAAGGCTACTTTACTGGGCACTCTTGTCGCCGATTGCACTTTTTTTGGCCCAGCTGTATCTGCTTGAGCAATAATCACTGTCTCCAAAGATAAAGCTTCTGGTATTCCTTCAGTCTGAGGCAGGGTAACAACTTCTCCGAAACCCCTTTCCTTCAGAAATTGCTGCCACTGGGATTTATTCAACAGAGGAGAATCAGGGCGTAACTCAAAATCGTTGAATTTATGCCATCCTTTTAATAAGCCAAAGATTAAATCTAACCATCTCTGAGGAGTCGTCTTTTCCCACAAAACCAATATTCCCCCTGGCGCTAACAGTTGTCGCACATGGGATAAAGTTTCAGTCAGAGAAGTGGTAGCATGAAGCACATTGGCCGCAATAATCACATCGTAATACTGAGACTCAAAACCTTGGCTACTTGGGTTCTCTTCAATATCTAGGGTTTGATAACGCACATAAGGATAATCTCGGAATTTCTCTTTGGCTCTGGCATTGAAAAACCCTCCTAGATCGGTGAAGGTATATTCGGTTTGGTTAGGATTGAGATGAGGCAGAAGATAACTTGTAGTCCCCCCAGTTCCTGCTCCGATTTCCAAAAGCTTTACCTCACGATTTGGTGGTAACTTATCTAAAGCAATAGCGATCGCTTTTTGGATCAGATTATTCATTACCTGAGCTGGGGGAGATTCTTGATAGAGTTGGGTTGCAGTGGTTAAATCTCCTTCCGGAAACACCAGTTGCAATGGGTTTATTGAACCTTGCAATACCTTACTTAGTTGGGAAGCACAGCGATGCAGCAGGGTAAGTTCAGCGTGAGCATTGGGATATTGACTCAGCAACCTTTGACTTTTCTCTTTGGGATTAGCTCCCTTCAAAGTTTGCAACACTTGCCACTGTTGTGGGGTTGACTTGAGGATTCCCACTTCAGCTAGTATCTCTAGCAGGCGCTTGAACAATCGCTGTTGCTCACTGACTACGCCTAAACTCTGAACTGCTGATTCTGTTGAAAAGCTCTCTGTTGGCTGGTAGAACCAGGCCATTTCTTGCAGTGCCTGGACGATATAATCTACACTTAAATTCTCCAACTCAGCAGGAATTTCACCATAACTAGCTAAATTTGCCTGAGTAATTAATTCTGGCAGAATTGCATTGAGTTGCTGCTCAATTTGTACTGGTGTCCTTAGATAATCACTGGGTGATGAGTGAGCAAGATTGACCGTTGCAACCTTTTGTTTAAGTTGAGTAGATGGTTGGCTAATCTCTGTTTTTTCTGCTAAGTTCCCTTTTTGATTGGGTTTATGTAAAACTTTTGCAGCAGAATGCCCTGATAGAGCTTGTCCATTATTGGAACCAGAAACCTGTTTGCCTTGCAAAATTGCTAACTGCTGAGACATAATCTGGAGCTGCTGTTGCATAATTCTTTCTACAACAGTTGATACTCCTTGGGTTTCTGGTATAACAGAGGTCAAGTCCAGGTTAGTTTGACTAGACTGAACTAATTGTGGCAGGGAACTTGCTTCTGGCTGCGGTGGTGGTGAACTCGTCTCGACAGTCTCTTGTTGACCCCACTCTGGTGATAAATTTGCATCTATATACTCTGCTAAAGTATCTACTGTCGTTAATTCTTCAAAAAATTGGCGGATGGTAATATTTACCCCATAGTTCTTTTCCACCTTCCTGCTCGCTGCCATCAAAGTGAGCGAGTCTGCACCCAACTCCAACAGATTATTATCTATATCTACTTGGGATGGTTCCTCAAACCCTAATTCCTGGGCGATTATCTCACAAATTTCTGCAATAATCTTCTCTCGTCGCCGGGATGTTGCTCCTGGTGTTTTAGCAGACATATCCTTTTTCTCAATAATCAAGTTTTGTTCTTCTAAATGATATGGATTTTCCTCACTTGAAGAATTGATGGCAGATATAGCTCCTAGTAATTTGTGCCCATTTTCTTGCAGATCAAGCCAATACCTTTGTCTTTGGAAGGGATAAGTGGGTAATGTTACTTTCTGACGGGGATAATTTTGATTAAACCCTAACCAATCTATCTTCATCCCTGTCACATACAACTGTCCTAAACTCTCTAACATTTGCTGCCATTCTTGTTTCGGTGGGCGCAACGAAGGCAACCATACTCCCACATCTTCCGGCAAACATTGACGTCCCATTCCTAATAAAATTGGTTTGGGTCCGATTTCTAGGAATAATTCATACCCTTCCTCCTGCAGAGTTGTCATGCTCTGGGCAAAGCGCACCGGTTCTCGGACATGACTCACCCAATATTGGGCTGTAGTAATCTCATCTGTTACCAACTTGCCAGTGACATTTGATATCAGAGGTATCCTAGGCTGATGATAGGTAATTTCTTTAGCGACTGCTTCAAATTCTGCCAGCATTGGTTCCATCACAGGAGAATGGAAAGCATGGGATACCTGTAGCGGTTTGGTCTTGATTCCCATCGCTTCCAACTTACTACAAACTTCTGCTAGGGCTTCACCCACACCAGAAATCACAACACTTTCGGGTCCATTAATAGCCGCAATTGCTATTTGTGAACTATAGTCGGCTATTACTTGTCTTACCTGAGACTCTGATGCCAACAAAGACACCATTCCTCCACCAGCAGGTAACTGCTGCATTAACTGCCCCCGCAGAGCAATGAGTTTCAAGCCATCCTCTAAACTAAATACTCCTGCTACAGTTGCTGCCACATATTCTCCTACACTGTGACCCATCACCACTTTGGGTTTGACTCCCCATGATTCCCATAACTTGGCTAAGGCATACTCAATAGCAAACACAGCTGGTTGGGTATAGGCAGTTTGGTCTAGTAGAGAGGAATTTGAGTTTTGTGCCTCCTGAGGATAAAGCACTTCCAAAAGCGGATGTTTCAGATACGGACGTAGGATCTCCTCACATTGCTCTAAAGCTTGACGGAAAGTTAGCTGAGTTTCATACAGTTCCCTTCCCATATTCACATACTGAGAACCTTGACCCGTAAACAGAAAGGCTAATTTGGGACGCTTGCGAACATTTTTTTGACTCTTGAGAACTCCTGGTGTTTCCTCTCCTTTTACCGTAGTCCTTAATTGTTCCTCTAACTGCTGTGTCGATTTGGTAACAACAGCGAGGCGATAGGGAAAATGCGATCGCCCTACATTAGCCGTATAACAAACATCTCCTACGCTCAATTCTGGATGTTTCTTGAGATGGTTCTCATAATCACTCACTAACTCCTCTAAAGCTGGTTGTGTTTTAGCTGAAAGGGTTAGCAGATTAACTGGACGCTCTAATCTTTGTTCTTCTGAGCTCCCCTCCTTGGGAGAGGTTGGGGATGGGTTCCCTATTTCTGCCAAAACTACATGGGAGTTCGTACCCCCAAATCCAAAGGAACTGACCCCGGCAATTGCCGGAGTTGATTTTTCTGGCCAAGGTGTGAGAGTTTCCTGTACTCGCAACGGCAGTTTATCGAACTTGATATAAGGATTGGGGTCAGTGAAATGTAGAGTCGGTGGAATCTGGCGATAGTATAGCGACAGCGCCACTTTAATTAATCCGGCAATCCCTGCTGGTGCTTCTAAATGTCCGATATTGGTTTTAGCTGAACCTATTGCACAGTAGTCACCAGGAGCACGCCCTTCAGATAGCACTGTTCCTAAGGCTGTCATCTCTATCGGGTCTCCCAGTTTTGTCCCAGTACCATGAGTTTCTATATACTCAACCTGACCTGGTGAAACCCTCGCATTTTGGTATGCTGCTCGTAATACTGCTTCCTGTGCTAGGGGATTGGGAGCTGTTAACCCGTTGCTGCGTCCATCTTGGTTAATGGCACTTCCCTTGACTAAGGCATAGATGCGGTCTCCGTTAGCCAGGGCTTGAGATAGTGGCTTTAGTATCACTAGCCCCCCACCCTCACTACGCACATAACCATCAGCTTTGGCATCAAAGGTTTTACATCTACCGTCAGCAGCCATAAATCCTCCTTGGGCATAGGCTACTGACATCCAGGGAGAGGTTACAATATGTACGCCTCCCACCAAAGCTAGGCTAGATTCTCCACACCAAAGGCTTTGGCAAGCTAAGTGGACTGCTACCAGGGATGAGGAGCAAGCAGTATCTATTGCCATGCTTGGTCCGTAGAAGTCGAAAAAGTATGAGAGACGATTGGCGTTAATACAATTTAAGTTACCTGTGCCTGTATAGGTACTAAAGTTGATTGGGTTTTGAGCGATCAGTTCGTAGTAGTCGAAGCTAGATACTCCCATAAATACCCCTGTAGGTGTACCTGCCAGGGCTTCTGGTGGTTGTCCAGCGTCTTCTAGGGCTTCCCAAGCTAGCTCTAGCAAGAGCCGCTGTTGAGGATCCATAGTTTGGGTTTCTCGAGGAGAAATACCAAAAAATTGTGGGTCAAATTCGTCTACCTGCTCGAGAAAACCACCCCAGCGACTATTCGTTTTCCCTGGCTTAGAGATATCGGGGTCATAAAATAATTTGTTATCCCACCGAGAAGCTGGCACTTCTGTAATGGCATCTCTACCATTACATAGTAATTCCCAGAATGCTTGTGGATTTTTAGCTTCTGGAAAACGACATCCCATGCCAATAATTGCAATCGGTTCTCTATCCATTTTGCTTTAACGAAGAATAAGTAGGGAGTCCTCTTTTGAAGAAGGATGAGCGTAAATTGCGACTATGTTTTTTTGACTTTATTGATAATAATATTTATTTCTTTTTTTTGAATAATTATTTGCTTTTATTTTATTATTTATTACCGACAAGCTCTTGTTTTGCTCAATCAGGCTGAGAAATATTGCAAATATTTCTCAGCACTGATCAAGCAAATTCTAAAATTGTTATTCAACAAGGTACTCTGCGAGATCCTCAATGTTAGTATAACCATAGATAATTGTCGGCTCAATTTCCCTTCCTAACCAATCACCTAAGTCGTTAGCTAACAGAATTGATCCTGAAGAATCTAGACCGTAACGAGCAAAAGAGGTGCTGGTTGAAATTTCTTCAACTTCTAGATCTAACATTTCTGACAAATAGGAAATCAACCAATTCTTAATCTCATCTACTGTTGGTAGATTTTTGTTATCTACACTACCGGTACTGAAAGCTATGGTTGTATTCTGATTTTCTACTGTTAAATTTTCCATGATTGATTGCTGGGTAATTGCTAGCTAGTTTTACTTGGTTTGCCAATTGACATTTGAGGTTGGTATCAAATATCATCCACTCCCTAATATCAGGTAGTTTTTAACGACTCTTTTAATGACTCTTTAGTGTGACCATCTAGGTCAATTTCCTAGCTTCTATCATTTTTTCTGTTGGTAATTTCACATCCCAAACTAGACCTAATTTTTCCAATACCCAAATCAGGCAATAGCCTAAATCTATTTGCCACCATTTTAAGCCGATTGCGGCAGAACTCTCAAAAGTATGGTGATTATTTTGCCAGGATTCTCCAAAAGTAGGAATAGCTACCCAAATATTGTTACGGCTCTTGTCTTTACTATCAAAGGGATGGGTACCAAAGGCATGAGAAAACGAGTTGATACTCAAGATGCAATTATCTACTACAAACATCCTGACTAGTCCACCCCACAGAAAGCCTTCGATCGCCCCTATCCAGGAACCATGAATTATTCCTCCTAAAATAGTTGGAATTATTAGACCTAACAAAATCCATAGCAGATAATTGCGATTAATTTTGCTGATAGTTTTGTCTCGCATCAGCTCTGGTGCATAATACATTGGGTTAGGATACTCATGATTGGTTAGCCAGCCTACGTGGGCGTGCCACAGACCTCGCAACTTACCCAATATTCCCTCTTTAAGTAATTCTGGATTGGGGGAATGGGGGTCTCCAGATAGATCGCTATACTCGTGATGCCGACGATGCACTGCTACCCAAGAAATTACAGCTCCTTGAGCTCCCATGCAGCCTAAAATTGCTAAAATTACCCTCATTGTCTGGCTGGTCTTAAAAGCACAATGGGCAAAGTAGCGATGCAGTCCTAAACTCATCCCGATCATAGTCAATGCCCACATTCCGATCAGTAATCCTATTTCCACACTGCTGATGGGATACCACCATACAGAAGCAATTGCGATTACAGTTCCTAGCGCTGGGATGACGTTGTACAGAAGAAAATGTTTTGTTTGGCTAGCCTTAATGTATTGATTTGAGATAGTTTTTGACTTCTGTTTGGGAGGAGATTGATAGGATTGTGTGACAATATCCATTTGAGTTGACATCAAATTGTCTCCTGAATTTACGAGTTTACAACTAATTTATTGTCCAAGATTTAGAGTACTAATACTGTAGGTTTTGTATACTTGTAGAGTTTAGTCAAATTGTAACATCAAACTTGTAAAAATTAACTCATCACAATTCTACTTGGTGGCGCTCAAAACTCGACCTTGGCTAGTCATTTCCCCTTTGCCCTCCAACACATCTAATGTTCCTTCCAAAAACTTAACTCGGCAAGCAGAACGTTGTATTTTGCCACTCGAAGTCTTAGAAATACTCCCGGCTTTGATTAAGACTACAGAATATACCTGGATATCGTGTTCATCTCTCACCGCCTCTCGAATATTTCCCACTACTTCATCTATATTTAATTGTTTGTGGTAACTTCGTTCTACTTCCTGAACTACCACTAACCGCTCTTCTCCCTTGATCTCAACTCCAAATGCTGCTCCATGAGCATATCGCAGTGATGGGTGACTTTGTTCAACTGTCAATTCTATATCTTGGGGATAATGGTTGCGACCACGAATAATAATCACATCCTTGATACGTCCTGTAATGAATAATTCGCCATCTTGCAAAAATCCTAAATCCCCTGTTCGCATAAATGGACCTTCACCACTGTCCGCTAGATAAGCACTGAAAGTCCGTTCTGTTTCTTCAGCTCTATTCCAATAGCCTACAGCCATACTAAGGTCACAAACCCAAATTTCTCCTACTTCATTGGGTTGACATTTGGTCAAAGTGTCTGGATTAGCGATCGCAACTTTCATGCCACCAATTGGAGAGCCGCAGCTAACTACTGTTCGTACCCCTTTATGTTGATTTTCTGGTGAAACTTTGACAACTCGATTCTTTTCTAGAGCTTGTGCCTCTACTTGGCAAGCTCTGGGTTCTGCTTGGTGTTTTTTTGTCGAAACCAATAGAGTTGCTTCTGCTAGTCCATAAGCAGGATAAAGAGCATCTCTACGAAAACCATAAGGTTCAAAAGTGGCAATAAAATTGTCCACCGTTTCTTGGCGAATTGGCTCGGCTCCGTTGCTAGCTGTGCGCCAACTACTCAAGTCTAAATTTGCTCTTTGTTCTGCGGTGGTTCTTCTCAAGCAATGTTCGTAGGCAAAATTTGGTCCTTGACTATGGGTCACTTGATAGCGTGAAATTGTCTTTAGCCAACGAATGGGTCGCATATAGAAAGCAATTGGTGACATCACATAGCAAGGAATTCCACAGTATAGAGGTTGGATTAGTCCGTCAACGAGTCCATAATCGTGAAAGTGAGGAACCCAAGTTGTTGCGATACTCTCTGATGTATAACCCCAAGCTTGTTTGATGTAACCACAGTGATGTATTAAATTTTTATGGGTCAACATCACACCCTTTGGTGTTGAAGTGGAACCAGATGTGTATTGAAGGTAGGCAAGGGTATCACTATGTATATTTGGTTTTTGCCATTCTTGGGCTAATTGGCTCGGAATCTCTTCGCTAACTATCCAGTCGATAGCTTGGAATTCATTGGACAATTTAGAAGTTGTTTCTTTTAGTTGGGAATACCTCTGGCTATCTGTGAGGATTAGGGATGCTTGTGCATCTTTGATTATTGCCTTAAGCCTAGGTAGAGTCCGTTTGAGTCTGATTGGATCTGGTGGTGGCGCTGGAATAGCTACTACTCCTGCGTACAGACAACCAAATAGGGCTGCAATGAATTCTAGTCCTTGAGGATATAGAAGCAAAGCTCGTTGGCTGCTGGCTTGTCGCTTTTGGAGTTCGACTGCGATTGCTCTAGCTTTTTCCTCTAATTGTTTGTAGTTCCAGCTGCCTAATTCTTTTTCACCATTTTGGAGAAAAGTGTAAGCTTTTTGTTCAGATTGATTTAGGGCGCGATACTGGAGGAGGTCGATTAATGTAGAACAATTTTGCTCATTTTTCATAAATTAACCTCAGTTTTGGTTAAGACTATTTCTTCAAGTATTTGACGAGAGAATCGGCTTTTTATTTCACTAATTAATGATGGTTTAAACTTATCCCGATTTCACGTTCAATTAATTTTGATTAAGTATATTTTACGAATGTGTTTACAAACGCAATAATCACTAATCTACTCTGATTGGACTATAGCTCGCTGCCTCTAGGCAATCTATTTAAATTGATAAAGTAATTTCCACAATAATATAGTATACACCACTATCTATTATTCTATTATTGCGAATCGCATAATCATTTTAATACTGTTTTTTTCTTTTATATAATAAAAAATTATATGTAGTGGAAATTGAATTATATGTAGTGGAAATTGAGTAGTTACAGCAGATAATTTTTAATCGACATCATTAATTATTCTATTAACATTAGTAACTTACTATACAATTTTCACCATGAAATTTGAAAGGTCATAATTAGGGTTTGTTAAATAAATCTATTGATATAGCATTTTTCATTTAGATGAGGTATAAAGAGCCTAGTTTTTGGGAATGGGTAATAGGGAATAGGATCTATACTTCACTAGACTGAGAAGTCCTGTAAAGCTTTTTGAAGTAACAAGTAATGAGTAATTTGTCCTGTATTTAAATTGGTATAATATTAATTAATAAATAAGCTAATAAGCTGGTTTTTGGCGTTACTCAAAGAACAAAGAAATCTTATTGGTGTGTCTATTGAGACCCAGATAACTTGGAACGTCTTAAAGATAAAAGAATAAAAAGCAATCAAGTTATCACAGTTTAAATGCATAACAGCTTCGAGGGGTGAACGAAATTTTGCGTGGGATTTATAGCAAAGTATCCTCTCAAATCATTAGTTCTCCTTTGTTTCCCTATCTCCCCATCTCCCTATCTCCCTATCTCCCCACCCTTTTTTTCGTTCACCCAGCTTCGGGTGTGGGGTGTGGGGAAGAATTGAACCTCAAATTAGTAGCAAAAATGACCAAGAGTACAAAATTTTGCACTCACGGATACATGTACTCCAGATGTTTTGTCAATAAACCTGTCAGTAAGCACCAAAGCTTGAGAAATGAAGCTTTCAGCCTACTTGTCACCGGGTTTAGTATTTGGTCATAAATTCATCTACGTTTAGCGGTGGCTTTTTTCTTAGCAGCTTTCGCAGCCTTCTTAGCAGCTTTTTGAGCCGCGATCTCAGCTAGTCTGGCTTGTTCTTTTTCTTCGGCAATTTTGTCGAGATAGTAATGGTAATCACCAAGGTAGGTGCGGAACTCTCCATCCCGGATTTCCACAATCTTGTTAGCAACTTGGGAGATAAAATAGCGGTCGTGGGAGACAATAATCACCGTGGCATCGTAGTTCTGGATGGCTTCTTCCAACATTTCTTTGGCGGGGATGTCTAGGTGATTAGTAGGCTCATCCAACATCAGGAGGTTGGCGGGGCGCAACAGCATCTTAGCTAAGGCAAGACGAGCTTTTTCTCCTCCACTGAGGGCTTGAACCTGTTTAAATACTGTTTCACCACTAAAGAGGAATTGTCCAAGCAGAGTGCGGACTTCTTCATTTTTCCAATCCGGAACCTCGTCATGGATGGTTTCCATAACTGTTTTATCCAGCTCTAAGGCTTCGGCTTGATTCTGCTCGAAGTAGCCAGGGATCACATTGTGCTGGCCCAATTCTACTGTGCCTTCGGTTGGTTGCTCCATACCCATGAGCATGTGGAGGAGGGTAGATTTACCTGAACCATTAGGACCGAGGAAAGCAATGCGATCGCCTCTTTCAATGAGCAAATCTGCACCTAAGAATAGGATCTTATCATCGTACATATGCACCAAGTCCTTAATTTGAACCACCTCACGACCACTACGAGGGGCGGGAGGAAAACGAAAGCGCAGGCTTCTTAGCTTCTTGGTGGGTGCATCAATACGCTCAGTTTTCTCTAATTGTTTCTCGCGGCTTTTTGCCTGAGTAGAGCGAGTGGCACTAGCACGAAACCGCTCAACGAAGGCTTGCTGTTTTTCCAGTTCCTTTTGCTGACGCTCATAGGCGCTCATTTGAGCTTCCTGCATCTCAGCTTTCTGCTGGAGATAAGCGGAGTAGTTGCCGAGGTAGGTAGTAGAGACACCCCGCTCCGTTTCTACAATCTGGGTGCAAAGGCGATCGAGGAACTCCCGGTCATGGGAGACAATTACCATTGGGGTTTTTAGTCCCTTTAAGTAAGTTTCCAACCATTCGATAGTTTCTAAATCTAGGTGGTTAGTTGGCTCGTCTAGGAGCAGCAAGTCTGGTTTTTGCAGCAAGATTTTGCCCAAACTGATGCGCATTTGCCAACCACCACTAAAGGCACTAACGAGGCGATCGCCATCTTCTGGCTCAAAGCCCATCTCTGGTAAAATCTTCTCAATTTGTGCTTCTAACCCATAGCCATCAATAGCTTCAAACTTGCGCTGCAACTTGTCTAGCTTATTTATTAGTCGATCCAATTTTTCCGGAGCAGCTGTTTCCATCTCTTGCTGCACTTTGGCTATTGATTCCTGTAACTGGTTAGCTTCTTTAAATACTCGCCAAAATTCTTCCCTGACGGTACGTGTGGGGTCTACGTCAAATTCTTGGGTAAGATAGGCAATATGCAAACTAGCTGGACGGATGACTTCTCCTGCACTGGGTTCAATTTCTCCAGCAATGATTTTCAGTTGGGTGGATTTACCAGCACCGTTAACGCCAACTAAGCCTATACGCTCCCCAGGCTTCACCTCCCAATTGATATCCTTCAGAACTTCGCCTGTGGGGTAGATTTTACTAATATGTTCAAGTCGCAGCATCAAATATCTCCAGGACAGAGCAAATAGGGGATGTTGAGCGCTGGACTAGTTTGGAGTCGCAGATTGCTCAAGAATTTTAGTCAATCTTAACAATATTTAATCATAATTGAGTACTGACAGCCTCTTGATTCTTTATCCCGCTCCCTCTGCAACTCCGTATAAACAGGAATACCCGAATTCCCAAGCAATAAATGACAAATGACAAATAACAAATGAAGATTTTTACTGAAATTGGAGCCATACTGGAGAAACGATATCGTCCTGTACCCTAATAATCAATGAATTTTCCGCCTGGGAATATGTCTTCATTTCACTCTGACATTTTGCAGGAAACAAAATTAGGTCAGCTGTGTGGTAGCCAAGAACTGTTTCGCGATCGCTACCTGGTACTGCGGATGATTGGTAGAGGAGGTTTTGGTGTCACTTTTCTGGCAAAAGATGTGTCTTTGCCCGGTAAACCTTTGTGTGTCATCAAACAGCTGTGCCCCAAATTTAGTGATCCTCCAGCTTTGCTCAAAGCTCGCAAACGCTTTGAAAAAGAGGCAACAATTCTCAGTAAGTTGGGTAGCCACTCTCAAATTCCCATGTTGTTAGATTATTTTGTCGTCGATGGGGACTTTTTTCTTATTCAGGAATATATTCGAGGTATCACCTTAGCAAGACAGGTGAGACGACATGGTTGTTTATCAGAAACTTCCGCTAAAAGATTTCTGCGAGAAATGCTGCTGTTATTAGAATATGTTCACAGCCATCAGGTAATTCATCGGGATATTAAGCCTCAAAATATTATTCGCTCAGAGGAAGATGGGAGATTAGTCTTAATTGATTTTGGTGCAGTCAAAGAGCAAATTGCTCAAATTGGGGACAGTAGTGTGAAAATTCCCACAACCCAGTTCGTTGGCACTATGGGGTTTGCTCCACCAGAACAATTTGCCCTACGACCAGTTTTTGGTAGTGATATTTATGCTTTAGGTATTACTTGTCTATATCTATTGACCAAGAAACCTCCCCTAGATTTTCGCACTGATCGTCAAACTGGTGAAATTCAGTGGCAAAACTTGATTGAGTTGAGCGAACCTTTTGGGAATATTTTGAGGAAAATGATTAAAGTATCTCTGCAAGGACGCTATAAATCTGTGAGTGAGATATTACACGATCTAGACACCGAATTACCTCAAGATAATCTGGCAGATTGTTTGGTTAATCAGGTGCAACTGGCTAGAGATAAAACTACTCGCAGTTCTAGTAAATCTCGCTCTCCTGCTGTGAAAACTGCGATCGCTATTCGGGAATGGAAATACCGCAAGCAAAAAAAACAGTATCAAGATAAAAAAAAGCGACCTCTAGTTAGTACCTCTGGGAGTTCTTCTTCAGGAAAGGACTAATTAGGGGTTGCTGAAAAAGTCGATTTATTCGGGTTTTGAAGTAATGAGTAATGAGTAATGAGCGTTAGAAGGCAGGAGGCTCCGAGGCTCCGAGGCAGGAGGAACAAGAGTTTTCCTTACCTAAAAAGAAGTCATAAACTCCTTATATTAAGGGATTCAGCCCCAAATATATGATTTTTAGTTTCTGAAGAGCTCCCCAGGAGCGCTTCGCACCCCCAATTGAATGGGAGAAACAATTCTCCTCCATTAGCAATTAGCCATTAGCCATTAGCCATTAGCCATTAGCTTTGAGCGTGTTTCTCGAGAATAATGAGTATGGTTATGCTTAGAGAATAGTAATCTCTAGTCTCTAAGCCTCATTTCTTTTCTGTTTACTTCTTAGCAATCACCCAGACAGCATGAATAATTCCTGGAACATAGCCAAGTAGAGTCAGAAGTATATTTATCCAAAATTGAGTGCCAATTCCTACCTGCAAGAACACGCCTAGAGGAGGCAAAAAGATTGCACAGATAATCCTAATTAAGTCCATTTTCCTATCGATAGTAACGTGATTTCAAGTAATTTTTATTGTTGCCATTTTACCATAAACGTTAAACAAAATTGTTAAGTTTTAAATCTTGCTCAAAATTTTAGTCAAAACTTAAGATGCGTTTACCCTGATTACAATAGTAGTATTATCTTCTGAATATTAGTGCAGTAATTGCCAAGGAATATGATGGAATCTGACCAGAGAGAAAGATGGTTACTTCAGGGTAAATTTCTAAAATTAGGCAGATTTATCAAACTGTCTAAGCAAGGTAGTAGCATTGACGTTACAAATATTGATCCAGCTGCACTGGAAAGAGAGCCGCTCCACAAAATCATCGAACTGATTATCAAGCGACTTGCTACTCAGCGGGAGATGCTACTGGCATTAGAACCTGATGAATCCTCTTTTCTCCCATCATCGTTCTTAGATGTCGCAACCCAGCGGAGTCTAGCAGTTTGCCGAATTGCCCGTTACTTTTCCCTGGATAGCTTTAAAACTTTAGTAGAAGAAGAGTTGATTGGTAATGCTGAGGCAATCATCGAAGGACTGAGAAGGTTAGATACAAGTCTTGATAGCTTATCAGTAAATGAGAAAAGGCAATACTTGTTAAGAGTATTGCAAGAGATGTTGTTAATTCCAACAGCAATTGCTGAGGAAATTTTTGATAGTACTCCCAACCCAAAATCTGAACAAGATCTTAAAATTGAAGAACTACTGAAGGAGCTACTCGAAAAACTCCAAGGTATTTCTGCAAGTCAACTCTCAAAGTTTAGCCCAATTGCGATCGGTACAGGGTTTCTTGTCGGTGGTTCTCATTTGATGACCAACCACCATGTTGTTGCTACAGCAGAAGAAGCTAGAGAATGTGTTGCTCAGTTTAATTATGTTCAAGATGCTTTGGGAGGTGCTCGAACTATTATTGAGTACGAGTTGGCTCCAGACTTACTATTTGTCTCTGAACCTCCTCTAGATTATACTCTAGTACAACTCAAGTTGGGAAGGTTAAAGCAACAACCTGGATATACTTTTGGTTGGATTAAACTGGTTGAGGATGATGCAAATATTCTACCTGCCATCAACTCCCAAACAATAGAAAGGCTATTAGTTGAAAATCCAGCCATTCAAAATCAGTTCAAAAATTCAAATCTGGATCTACAGAAAAAAAGCAAACTACTACCAGGTGATAGGGTTTTCATTATTCAACATCCTAGAGGGGAACGTAAAAAAATTGCCCAAAGTGATAACAAAGTTTTGTCTTACGAGCAGTCTGTTTTTATCGGTGGCTTACTGAAAAATTATGTTCGTTATACAACACCAGCTGATTTTGGCTCATCAGGTGCTCCTGTACTCAATAGTCAAGGAGAATTAGTTGCCATTACTCATACTGCAATTCACCGTGAGACCAACTCTTCTGAGCAAGAATCTGTCTATCAAGGAGTACGTATTTGTCGGATTGTTGAAGATTTGAAGCGTCGCGGTAATAACAATCCTAAACTAAGAAACTTTGTTGAGGATTTTGTGGTTACGGCAGAAGAGTTGAGTTATCCACCATTACCAGCAGCCCTGGAATTTGATGGAATTAGTAGTTATGTTAATCTGAGCGGACAACAAAAATCCGTTCCTGTTGCATTTGTGACCGCTCATACTCAGAGTTTCAGTTCTGTAACAATAACAAAAGTTATACTCTGGAGTTCTGTTAGTTTAGAAATCGGCACCTTTTCAATCCGCAAAGGCTTCGCAGAATATCTTAGCTTCAGTGCAGATGGCAAGTGGTTAGCAATAAATCTATATTCAGGTGAGGGTATTGTTGAAATTTGGGAGTTAGACAAAATTTTAGGTGGTTCACAACAATCATTATCTTCCTGGTACGCAGATAGTTATGGAGTAAACAGGTTAACTTTCAGTCCAGATAGTAAGATTTTAGCTACTTCTAGTGGAATGTCTCCTGTTCTTAAACTATGGAATATGCCAGATGGCTCTTTACTCAAAAATCTTGAAAAAAACAACAGCGATCAGACTTGGTGGTTCCGAGGTCACAGCTTTAGCTCAGATGGTAAATTTCTAGCTACAGGAGGTACTGAGAACTTAGCAGTTGGCAAGATTGGTATTTGGAATTTAAATAATTGGGAATTACTAGATACCAAAACTGCCCATGATGATACGGTTTTGACAGTTAGCTTTAGCCCAGATAACGAACTTATAGCATCTGGCGGTCGAGATGGCAAGGTTGGGCTTTGGAAGTGGAATGGGGAAAGCTTAGAATTTTTCAAAGATTTGGAAGGACATACTAATGAGGTTTGGACAGTAAATTTTAGTCCAGATGGCAAGATTTTGGCATCAGCAAGTGCTGACCAAACAGTTAAACTCTGGAGCAAAGATCAAGAAGGACAGTGGCAGTTGCGTAATACTTTAATGGAACACACTGCTCCAGTTAAAACGATTGAGTTCAATGCCGATAATCAGACCTTAGCCTCTGCTAGTGAAGATAACACAGTAAAAATTTGGAACATTACTAGTGGTCAGTTGCTCTACAACTTAAATTTCGAGGATCGACCTCAAGTTAGTTTTAATCCTTTAATCAATTTGAATGAGCAACTCCTTAATGCAGAAAGCCCTGAGAATTATTACTCCTTTGGTGGAACCAAACCTTTTAGTCTTGAAGCTTGGATCAATCCCGTCAGTATTGGTGTAGGAGGTGTGATTGTTAGTAAAGCTCGTGGTTTAGACCAGGGTGAGTATATTCTGTATATCACTCAAGAAGGAAACGTAGTGTTTTCTAGATTCTTTAATAAAGGGACGGAAATTGAAGAATTTTCACTTAAAACCCAAAATTTATTGGTTACATTTGGAAAATTCAATCATATTGTTGCAACCTATGATGGTAACTTGATGAAGGTATATCTCAATGGCGAGCAAGACACAAGAGAGAAGAAAGATGAAGATGGTAATATCATCGTTGAAAAAAATGCTTACGAAGCTGGTAAGCAAAGTGCTGATCCTTACTTGCCACTTCTGATTGGTGCTTCTGTGAGCAAACAGATATCTGGGCAAGTCGATTCTCGAGAAACACGAATTGCCTCTAATTTTTTTAAAGGAGTTATTGCTGAGGTAAGAATTTGGAATAAGGCACTGGAAGAGACAGATCTTAAGCCTAATATGTACCGACGATTAAGCGAGAAAGATGAAGAACTGCGCCAAAGTGGCTTAATTGGCTATTGGAAATTTGAAGAGGGAGGTCAAAGTTCAGAAGAAATCTATAACATCAATAATGCTTTACCTAATTATCCCAAAGGACTAGCTTTTGGAGTAAAGAGACTAGTCGCTTCTAGCTTTACTGCTTTGCCTTTACCTTTTAGTTTACTATTTGACGGTGAGAGCAACTATGTTGAATGTGCTCATAGTGAAAAGCTAAACCTTACCGAAGCCATTACAGTTGAAGTCTGGGTCAAGCATAAATTTGGTGACGGTTTAATTGTCAGTAAAGGAGGCGGTTGGCAGAAAAGTGGATATTGTCTATTCTGGCGTCAAGGAAGAATTCGCATAGAGTTACAAGATACACAGCGCCAGGAAAAAACTACAATTGATACTAAGGATTATGCTCCACATGATTCTCTGTGGCATCATATTGCTTTCACTTGGGATAGAAAATCACAGGAAATTGATATCTATATTGATGCTCAGCGACAAGATATTATCTCTGTTGGTTCTAGTCATTCCAAGAGCCGCCTTATAGATGGTTCGTACAAAAACGTTGGAGTTTTTAAAGGACCGATTGGCAAATCCGATCTGGCTCTAAATATTGGTCGAAGTCACAACCATGATTATTACTTTAACGGTGCAATTGCAGAGGTTCGCCTTTGGAATACTGCTCGTTCCCAAGGTGAGATTAAAGTAAATATGGCTCGACGCTTGAATAAAGAAGAGCAACATTGGTCAGATTTGGTTGGATACTGGCGATTGGATGATGGTGGCAACCACACACGAGCTCATAATCTGATATCTGACGAAGGTGATGGTGAGATAAAAGGTAAGGTAAGATGGTTTCCGGAACCTCCATCCCCAAGTCAAGATGCTTAGGGAATTTAGAATTTAGAATTTAGAATTTAGAATTTAAGAATGTAGTGCGATCGCTAACAAACTGTGCTAGGGACTTTGTCGTTTGCCTTAGACCATTTCCACTCCATTATTTTCCCTCAAACGACTCCACTTTACCAACATATTGGTGAGGTTAGGCAACAGGCGGGTGAACGAAATTTACAGTGGCTTTCAAGAAATAAGTCAGAAGGCAGAGGGCTCCAAGGCAGAGGGCTCCAAGGGAAGAGGATTTGACAAAAGTTTCTTCTCTCATTACTCATTACTCATTACTCATTACTCAAAAAAGCTCTCCCACACCTTTTTTCACCTCACCCGCAACAGGCAATGGGCTCATCACAATTGGATGTACCTTACGGATGCTAGAACTATGGTTGTTCCGATAGCGCAGCAGGTTCAATCTTCCAATTGTAATGAGCCACAGCAATATCGATCGCAAATTGAAACTCTCTCCCTGAATTCTCCAATTGCTCTCTTCCCGCAGCAATCCCTCGTTCAAAGGTAAGTGTACCTTGGGGTGTTCGTCCTACAGCTTCCGGCTTTGAACCAGTAAAACTCCGAGTCTGAGCAAAGCCTGTGCATTCCACTGCCACATAGGCTCCATCAGCAATGAGTTTCTGTAATTCTCTGTGGTTCTCATCCCCCCGAAATAACTCCGTTGAGTTGAACAAAGTTCGCTCCCGTGCAAAACCGTTCCATTCTCGCCGTTGATGGTTCAGCGAAACTGCCGCAAATGCATGACCCTCAATGACAATCAACAACGGCAACAGTTCATAGCCAAAACACAACCCACAAAACAACAGCGCCAAATCGAGGCAAGTCCCTTCCCCAGGAGTGTCAAGCACTTCTTTTGGAGTCCTTATCCGCTGAGTCTCGGCTTCAGGGTGATACTTCTCGTAAGCATATTGAATCCCTTGGTTCAGCAGTTGTTCATAAATACTCTGCACCAACTTGAGCCTACCATCACGAGTTTGAACCAAATCAAAGGAACTAGTAGACAGTTTAGGTAACAATTCCTTCGTGCGATCGCTAACAAACTGTGCTAGGGACTTTTCATTAGCCTTAGACCATTTCCACTCTGTCTGCTTGGAGACAATGCCGAGTAACTGGTTAATTTGTTGTTCTTTGTTAGCGAGTTGCCGCTGTAAGTTCTCGTAGTTGGCTTTTAGTTGTTGTTCTACCTGAGCTGTGGGAATGTGTTCATTGTGGGTTACTTTTACTACCCAAAGATCACCTCGTTTTTCTATGCCTTTAAGTTGTAAGCCTAACCCCTCATCCTCTAGTTGTAGTTTTTGCAGAGTAAATGCAAAGGCACGCCAGTTGACTCCTTCTTTGAAAATCAATTCAGCAACATTGCCAACTTCTTGGTAAAGAGATTCAAATTCTCCTTGTTCAAAATTGCGATCGACTGGATATTTGTCTGTCGGTTGTTGATCTTGGTATCGTCTGTAGATATAGTCACAACGAACACCCCTGAAGCAAGTTTTGCTGCTGACGCTCCAATCTTCAATACAGATACCAGTCATGATAGCTCCTGAAAAGTCAGCTCGTGCTACTTGAGCACGAACGAGAGTACAATCTCGTAAGTTTGCTTGTCGTAAATCGGCTTCAGTGAGGTTAGCATCAATCAAGATATTATTGCTTAAGTCAACTCTTTGGAAATCTGCTCCTGCAAGTTGGGTACGAATAAGAATGCTTTCGCTTAAATCTGCGCCTTTGAAGTCAGCACCTGTCAGATTCGCGTCTGTGAGATCAAAACTCCGCATATCTGCACCTTGAAGATAGGCACCTCGCAAGTTTAGTCCTCGAAAGTCTTGATCCTGGCTAGATGCATCAGTCAATAATTTTTGAACCTTGAGATTTTCTAGATCTAGATATTGACTATCAACCCTGGCTCTTTCCAAACCAGTAGCCTTTTGGAAACAGGTTCGGTAAAACTTTTTTGCCTGTAAATTGCTATTGGCTAACTTTGCTCTTTTGAAGCTAACTCCACTGAGATCCAGATTATGAAACGAAGTTCCCCGCCAAGAGCCTACCGTGAGCACCAGAGTTCTCAGGGGATCTGGATGTTTCCAGGGAATATTTTGGCGGTGGTTAAGCCACCAACCACTCAGCATTAATGCTAATCCAAACCCGGTACTACTCAAAATGGCAACAATTTTGGCTATCAACGGAACTTCCGTAGTCTCAAACAGGAGCGTAATGGTTGTTCCTGATATTGTTCCCAAGAGTATACTGCAAGCAATTAAGATTCTGACTATTAGTGATCGTTCAAATAAGATATCCAAAGCAGCAATAAAAAAACAGATTAGATAGAAAATAACAAAAGTAATTGCCCAAAAAACAAGAGTGGTTAGTATTATTGCCAATACTTTATCAAGAGAAAACGGAACTGGTTCCCACCAATGGGTAACAGCAGACAAACCGATTACAACTACTGAGACTCCTGGTATTTGCTTCTGGGTTACAGCAGTCAGCAGCCAACCAGCAATAACCACAGATGCCAATGCTGAGGTGAGCCAATCTTCTCTTTTGAGAATTAACACCAGACTCATGTCTGCTACCAAGAGACCTAGAATTATAGATGTTGCTAGGCAAGCTATCAGAATCAGTAAGACTAAGGTCAGAAAAGTGCATGTTTTTTGCCCACAGATAGAGTCTTCCAGATCAAGACTTAAATCTTTTTGATTCAAGTTTTTCCCTTGAAACTCTTTCTTATCTAGGCTTCGCTGATTCATATTGCTATACAAGCTGAGGGGAAGCAAATTTTTGATGGTTATACTAGTAATATCCTCCAGAAGAGAATATTACATTAATTGCTAAGGAAGATGATGGAATCTGACCATAGAGAAAGATGGTTACTTCAGGGTAAATTTCTAAAATTAGGCAAATATATCAAACTGTCTAAGCTTGGAGCAGGTGATTCAGCT
>JAAHGL010000071.1 GCA_010692635.1 Symploca sp. SIO2C1
AACGTCTTTAAGGTAAGAGGAATGAAAATTCTGGTTAGGATTTTTCTTCTTCGAGAAAGAAAACCGATAGTAATCGGACACAACCTATGAGCGATACCCTACTCGTTCCCATCCATCTTGATGCCCTGTGCCTAGAGGAGGAACAAGACGCCCTCAGGGCAATGGCTGACTATAAACTATTACCCTACGTTTTTCAAGAGCAAACCCATGGAGCGGGACAGGATAATCTGAGTGAACAGATTCTGGCTCCTTTATTTAACCAAGAATTTGAACTGCAAGCGGGAATCCATCTCCATTGGTCTTTACCGGATGCCCTAACGAATGGACAACATGATGAGACAGGAACAACCTTTCGCCAAGTACCCAATCGTTGGTTAATTTTACGGCAAGGGGGAGATCAAGGGGAGAAGCAATGGATTATTGAAAGTGATTATCTCTATCCCGTGGTTGATGAGCCATCGGCAAGACCACGACCGATTAATGTTCTTATAGAACCGCCAGATCTAGCTACTGTCGATCCTGATGACGCCAGTACTTATCAATATCAGCGTTATCGCTATATGGGACGAAGTTGGGAATTGGGGCAATGGTCTTCGGCAGACGGGACTAAAGAACATGCGGAGGCTTTAACAGTTATTGGTAATCGGGTAACTGTACCAATTTTTGATGAAGTTAAAGCTACTTTTGCTGCCTTTTATCCCAATTGTCACAGCGTTTTTGGCTTTTGCGATCGCGATTATTCCACTAATACCCCTCCCCCTGGCTTGCAATACGATGTTATCGGTTATTACAGCGACCAAGAACAGGATTGTTTGAAACTGTTCTTGGAGGAGAATCAAGACGACATTGACCAACAATTACCAATTAATGAAGGCTTGCTAGAAATTCTGCAAGCAGAGTTTGGTTGGACTATCGATTTAGAGCAAATCGAGGGAGAATTTCCTCAGACTACGCTGTATCATTCTCGAATTACTTTTAGTGGGTCAGGTAATTCAGCAACCGATGGAGTGAACAGTTTATCTCAACCCAGCATTGCTGTGGCGGATTCTGCTCAAGATGCTATTGCTGCTTATTTAGCTCATTCCTTCAATAGTGAACTTAATAAGACGGGAGAAACAGTTCGCAAAGCAGTTGAAAATAAGTTAGAAGCTGTGCAGCTATTAGAAAAGTTGGAGTCACGGAAACTTGATGTTGATGCCAAATTTCTCGAAGGAAGACATCAACGAACTTTTGGGACGCAACACGATGGTTATCTGTGGACAATTTTACCTCAAACTTCCCGTGACAACCAACTGAAGACTAATCAACCCCATCACCAGAGATTACCGGAAAATTTGGCAGCGGCTCTCAATGAACTCAATCGCTTACAAGAAGAATATAATCAGGCTTGGCTAGATATGGAATCGCTGCGCCGTCAGCTGTATAGCCAGTGGTATTATTTCATGAACAACCAGGATGAAGATGACGGCAATTTCTACAATACGATCAATACAGCTTGTCTGGTTCCTTTACGAACAGCGATCGCTCAAGCAGGAGCATTAGAATTTACTCAGGATGAGGGCAATGCCAGTATAACAGCAAACTCTTTGCCCTTTGGTATTGTTTCCCAATTGAACGGACATTTTAATGATTATGTTGATGCCATTCAAGCTGCTGCGGAGGGAGATTTTGATGACTGGGATTATATAACTGGTGAATATGCCAACTGTGGAGTGACATTTGATAGTCCCACGGTGACAACCATTACTGACGGTGAAGCTTGGCAAATAGAGGATGGAGGACAAATTTATGATGTGAAGGTAGAAGGGGGTATCTTTAATATCTATGTCCCTGCCAATCCATCTCAAATTGCTGCTCAAGTTGTCAGCGCCATGAATAATTTAAGGGAAGCCATGGCTTCTAGTGGCAACTTAGCTACCTCTTATAATCTTTGTCGATTTCCTAGTCAGAATTACTGGCGTGCCAATGAACCAGTAATTTTATTAACCGGAGATGCAGCTAAGGCTCCACTGCGGTTTGGACAAGATGGACGGTTACGGGATGATGATTACTTGGAATGTCAGCTTTTAGACTTCGATGTAGCCACAATTATCGATCATCTTGAGCAGCTACAAGAACAAATTAACAGTCTTCAACCTCAACCTGGGGAAGATTCCATTAACTTTATTACCTGGAAGGAACAACCTTGGAATCCCTTTGCCTTCCATTGGTCAGTACTTGCTTATCCCTGTCGTGACATGATAGGTGGTGTAACTCAAGACTATCACCCTAATCAAATTCTCGATAACTATAGTTTAGAACCCAATGCCATCGAGCTCCAACTCAAGGCAGGAAAGGAAAGCAGTTTTACTCCTAATGGCAATAGTTATACCGGTTTTAGTCTGTTAAGTCCGTCCATTGGGGTAGATTTAATCGAACGGCTCATTTATTATCTGACAGAGGAACTACTGCCTAGCTACTACGTTGCTAAAAGCATTCCTGTCAATGACCGCACATCGAATTACTTTATAGACCATTTTGAGGAGATTAGGGATTGGTACTATAGCGAAACTGGGTTAAATGAGCAAGACCAAGAATTACAAGTTCAAGACCCCATCTTTGTCGCCTTATGGGCTTATGAAGAAATGCAAACCTTGGAATCTATGGCTCAGTCCATCGGTGGTTTTAATGATACCCTCTTGCTGGCTCAACCAACTCTACAACTAGAAGTAGACGATCCTATTAGTTTGGATGAAACGGCTAAGGTCTTCCATGAGCAAGTGCGTTGGACGTTGGGGGATAGTTTACAGTATAAGTTCCTCCCTGGAGATATTTTTAATCCCATCCGCAGTGGAAAAATGGAGATTAATCAACTGTGGTTGGTTGATAGTTTTGGACAACATCAAGAAGTAATTGGACAAGAAGTACCCACTGAAGTTGTCACTACTTACCGTATGACTCCCGCTGCTTCTGGTGCTGACAATAAGATTCTTTTGCCTCCTCGCCTAGCACAACCGGCTAGGATTAACTTCCACTGGTTAGCAGCTAATGCTCTCCAGACAGTAGAAATGACCAAAAGACCAGCGAGGACTCCCGTTTGTGGTTGGATTCTGCCGAATAATCTTGATAGTAACTTGGCAATTTACGATCATCAAGGGTTGAGTTTAGGTTCTATTGATCGCGCGGGTAACTGGCGTAATGCTCCAGAGGTGACTATCGATCTTGATGGCAGTTATCGTCCTCTACTATCTAATCACCATTTGCAAAAGCTAGTTCACCATCTTTTGGAACAAGGGATTGACTTTCAGCAGCAGTTCTTGTCTACTTTAGATAATTCCTTAGCCACCATCGATCCGGAAAGCTTTGCGGAACATCCTAGTTTAGCTTTGTTAATCGGTAGACCGATTGCTATAGTTAGGGCAACTTTTAGTTTAGAAGTGCAAGGGTTACCAGCTTGGGACCCGACGGTGAAAATTGAAGATGAAGATCAGGTACCAGTTACCTCTGGGTTTACAGAAGTTAAAATTCCTATCCGTTTAGGAGATTATCAACAACTCAATGATGGGTTAGTGGGGTATTGGAAAGAAAAGTCGGTGGGTAATGAGGGGGATTATGAATATGAGGACAAGATCTTCTATGCACCCCAAAGTCGTCTAGTAAATCATCACCAGATTCAAACAGAAGCCGAAGGGTTAGTTTATTTTGAGCAAACTGTAGATGCCCCTCCTCAGGGGGTGACAATGTTGATTGATCCGAGGGGGGTAGTTCATGCTACTTGTGGAGTTTTACCCAATCAAGAATTGCGCTTACCGGCGGAAAATTATAATCAAGCTTTACAGGCCCTTGAGGTTAATTTTCTCTCTACTCCGGTATTATGCGATCGCGATGAAATTGCTATTCCTTTATCTGAAGAACCTGGTGCTATTTGGTCTTGGTTATCTTTGGTTCAGGAAAATTGGTCAGAGAAAGTTAAAATTAAACCAGTTAACTACAAAGCCATTTTTTCTAAATCCCAGCAGGCTTCTGAAGGTTGGTTACAACTGAGTCGGGTTAATCAGGAAGAGGAATCTTAACTTTCAGCATCCTCTTGAATGTTGTTGTGGAACAGGCTGGAAGCTTGTGGGAAGAGATGTGATAGAAGGGGAAATTACTGATAACTTCTGAGGATGAGATGACAGAATCAAGACTCAAAGTTGCAGAAGTAACAAACAGACTGGAAGCCTATTCCACAAATTAATTATTATCAAACATTAAGCAGTAGGAGAAAATTTAGATATATGCCAAAAACAAAAACCTAGGGAGTGGCGTTTTGTTCACTTGACTCAACCTGAAATCTCATACAATCTATTGTTTTCAAATTGGATACATATTCTATGCCTACAAAAAAACCAACAGGTTATCTACAAGATATAAACGGCAAAAAAGTACAAATAAAATACTATGTGTTGCTTACCAATAAAGACCTAAGCGAGATAATCTTTCCCTTCAAAGCTACAGTAAATATATGGCTTCGAGATTCTCAGAAAAGACCTTCAAGACCTCCAAAACCTTCATTTGCTGGTGGTTTTCCTGCCATGTTTGGGGGCAACTTAGAGAAAGAACACAACCAATCTTATGTAAATACTCTTAAAGATGAGGTAGAGGAAGAAAGTCGCAAGACTTATAGTGTTAAAGATAATAAGGAAAGTAACTACACCGCACTTGCAGCTGATCTAGATCTTGTCCCACAAAAAGATAAGTCTGGGAAAATTATTTATTGGAATGATATGAGATTCTATCATACTGATTTGTGGGAAAAAATTGGGGAATGGCCAACAACGAAACCTACAAAATTCGCAGAAGGCGAAATGCAAACAGTCATAACCTTATCTGTTAATAATATCATTACTGAAGCTAATAATTCAAATAACAAAGATAAGCTTCTAGAAGCACTTATAAAACTGGCTAAGCAAAAGACTGGTATAGAAGGTTCAGCAGAACAAAAGAAGCAATTTATGACTTCACATACTGCTACAGCATTTACCATGTTCTTGCAAGCAAGAATGAGTGCTCGCCGAACTTAACCAAGACATTTGACTAGACTAAGGATTCTATTCTATCGCTTCAAAAATTTTCACTAGGAGTAAAAAAAATGGGTTTGGGTCTAGGTAGCTTGACTCTTGATGAACTGGCTGTTCTGTATAGCCTGGAAAACCTTAACGGGTTAATAGACTTCATTGGTGATGCCTTTGGTCTTGAAATTGGTAGTGATCCGAGTATAACAACCATCGCTGATAACTTCACCATTCAGGGATTTAGTTATTTGTATGTTGAAAATGAAGATACTCAGTCATTTCTACATCAATTTGAATTGGTCGCGACTATTTCCATTGGAGAAACTGAGGGAGATGACGCTGCCGAACAAGAACTTAATGCCAGAATCTCGATTAGATTCGAGGATGGAGGCAATAATGAAAGGCTCTACGGTGGCAAAATTGAGATTCCCATTGCTGATGATAGTAGCGAAATACTCATCTTTGACCTGTATTTTCAGAGCAAAAAACCAGCAGGTCAAACTTCCAGCTCTAACCTGATTGTGGGAAGATTGAGTTTGACGGAAAACCCCGATATTGAGCAGTTTAATCTAGGGGAATTAGTCAGTCAGATTTCCCCTGGTTTGGGAGAATTGTTTCCCGAGGAACTGTTGAGTGGCTTTGGACTACAAGCCAATATGATTTTAGTCATTGATCAACCTAGTATCGCTCAACCTGGTACATCCAGGAAAAAGAGATTACTGTTTAGTATTGGCTTTAACGCTCAGATTAAATTTAACGATATTCCCCTAGTTTCAGATTTTCTGCCTTCAGGGTTACTAGATAGTGAATTTGCCTTTGAATTTCTCGTTGCCCTACAAGAATATAGCAAGAAAGACCTAGAAACCATTAATCGCTTACTGGAAGAATTAGAGTTACCCCTGACTATTAAGCCACCGGTTGCTACCACCAATGTCTTACCTAGGGGAGCCAGTATTGGTGGTCATTTTGATATTGCTGGCTATATCCAAGCTTGGTTAACTCCCTTAAAGCGTACTAGTACTTCAAGTAGTAAACCTCCAGCTAGTCGCAGTGCCGATGTCACATCATATCAGGTTGAATACTTACACTTGAGTGAAAACAAGGCAGAGGGCAGAGGGCAGAAGGCAGAAGGAAAGGAAGAAAGTTACAAGTTAGAAGGATATGATAAGCCTTTAGCCGGAGATGATATCACACCAAATTCCCCAGTAGTTCCTGCTGCCACTAACAGCAAACTGGAGACAGAAGCTAAGAAGGAAGGCGGTATTTGGGGTTGTATCCAAGCCTGGTTGTCAAGGTTAAAGGATGGGATTAATCGCTTGATGGGTGGCAGTGCCAAGGTTACACCCCAGACTAAAGATGCTCAAAGTGCCAATGTCACGCCAACAACTGAAGCTTCCCCACTGGTTCCTGCTACCACCCCCAGCACTACTGCCAACGAAGACAATCTGATTACCATCGCTGATAACGGCGTTTGGTTAATGATTCAGAAGTCCTTTGGTCCGATTTTCTTCGACAAGGTAGGACTGGTGTACAAAAAAGGAGAGATCCACCTCACCCCTCAATTTGTTATTCAAAATTGTTCCTTGTTGCTCTCCCTTAATGGACTTTCGATTAGTTCTCCTTTAACTGATTTTCAGCCTGACTTTAATCTGCAAGGCTTTGGTTTACGAGTAATTTGTCGAGGCTTAGAAATAGCTGGGGCTTTCCTGGTGAAGGAAGGGAGCAATTATGATGAATATTTAGGCACAGCTACCGTCGGGTTGAGCAGCGGAGGAGGTAAATCCGCTTTATCTCTTTCCGCGATTGGCGGTTTTGCTGATTATGCTGACCAAGACGAATTTGCCCTATTTATCTACTTAGCCGCTGACTTTCCCTTTGGTGGCCCTCCCTTCTTCTTCGTCACTGGTGTATCGGGAGGCTTGGGCTACAACTATGATTTAATTGTCCCTCCCCTAGAGCAAGTAGGAGAATTTCCCTTTGTCGCCCAAGCAGTGGAGGGAATGGCTCCCATCGATCCCAGTAATACGGAAACAATTATTACTGACCAATTAGAGCTGTTAGATCAATATATACCACCCCTGATTGGTGCTGGCTGGGGTGCGGTGGGTTTGGACTTTACCTGCTTCAAAATTATCGACGGTTTTGGTTTAGTCACCTTTTTGATTAGTCAAAGTGATTTTGAACTAAATTTAATCGGTATTGGTTTGCTGCAACTTCCCACTACCCTAGGTCGTCATGAGCCCATTGCGCAAGCGGAGGTAGCTTTACAAGCTAGGTTTGCTCCCCTGGATGGGGAATTGATGATTCGGGGACAACTTACCCCAAATTCCTATATCTTTAGTCGCAATTGCGTCCTGATGGGGGGTTTTGCCTATGGGTTATGGTTTGCTGGCTCCCGTGCCGGAGATTTTGTCTTTTCCCAAGGAGGCTACCATCCTCGCTTCCAAGTTCGTGATCTCTATCCCGATGTTCCACGAATCGGTATGGAGTGGCAAATTGACAACCATGCTTATACCACTGCCCAAATATATTATGCCCTCTGTGGTCATGGCATTATGGCAGGAGGTCTATTTGCGATCGCTTATAAAGCCGGTTCAGTTTGGGCTGCTTTTGATGCGGGAGCTGATTTTCTCTTGGGTTGGGCTCCTTATCATTATGATGTTGAACTTCGTACCCATGTGGCAGCGGGTATCGGTTCCGTTAGTGTTGGCTTAGGGATCGATATTCATTTTTGGGGTCCTGACTTTGGTTGTAAATTCAAGATCCGCATTTTGATTGTTCCCATCACGATCAAGATTGGCGATCAAAGTTCTATTTATCCTTACCCCATTGGTTGGGGTGAGTTTCAGGAGACCTTCTTACCAGAAGAGCAGGATGTTTGCAGTATCACCGCCATTGATGGTTTGCGCAAGCAAATTGTGGTGGAAGACCAAGAAGTCTGGGTAATTAATCCTCAATTCTTTGAATTTTCTACCGATAGCTTAGTTCCCTCGAAAACAGCTTTTAAAGGCGAGGGCGAGGAAGAATTGACTCTGGAGACTAATACCAATTTTGGTATTAATTCTATGGGGGTACAAATCTCTCAGTTACACACTAGCCATCGGGTAACTATTGTCAAAGACTTAGCTGGAGATAATGAAGAAAATGTAGAATACAAGTTTACCTTTGAACCAATCCCCAAATTCGCCTCAACTGCTACTTGGGGTAGACCCAATATGGCAGGCGATCGCATCAGACCACCAGCAGTTGGTCAAGATCCATTTATTGAAAATGTTTTCTATGGTTTCCGTATTGTACCTGCTGAGCCTCCTATTCCGGGTAAATCCCATGTGGTGGGCATTGAACATTTGCAATATGAAACGGAAGCAGTTGAAGACCGCTATATTTGGGAAACTTTACAACCTTTTTTCCCTAATTCAGTGTATAATAATGAGGAGAAAAAACGCGACCGTATTGAAGAAACTGTCGAGCAAAATACTCAACGAGACAACATCCTACAAGCATTGGTTGTGGACTTAGATGAAGTAGACATTATTAATCCTGAAGAAGTAGCTAAGAGCTTTATCTTTGCCCCCCAAGTCAAGTAAATTATCTCTCTCTCGAGAAACACGCTCAAAGCTAATGGCTAATGGCTAATTGCTAATTGCTAATTGCTAATGGCTAATGGCTAATTGCTAATTGCTAATTGCTAATTGCTAGCTTAAATCAGAAGCTTTTACTTTAAGTGAGGTAAATATTAATGCTACAAAAATTGCTGAGAGCTTTATCAGAACCATCCCAGTTCAATCTGTTCAGCAAGCTAGTCCGTCAGCTATTCCCTCAGTATAATCCCCAACCACAAGCAAAAAGTCTGTCAACAGCAGCTCAAGAACAACAAATGCCTTTTGGTATTAGTTGGTGCTATCAATCAGTAGCTGATGGTGAAGACGAAATCTGCAACAGTGTGTTAATTGGAACTCCCGAAGAAGTTCCTCTCCTTGAGCTCGAGATTACCAATATCCTCTCAGACAAAACCATCACTATTGTGCCTAGTGAGGATGTAACCCAGGCAGACACTAATAATTATCACTTTCGACTCAAGTTTAATATAGGGCTGTTAGCAGATATTAAGCAGATTGCGGTTGACACGGAAAACTGGTCTATTGCGGCTGAAACCGATGAAGGTAGCGATAATCTTTATTTACTCTGGATCGGGAAGAAAGAAATTACTCTCTCTTCTGGGGAAGCTACAACAATTCTTTTAGAAGGATTAGCTGTTAACTCTAAACAGTTAGCAGCTGACTATGAAGTAACCGCGACAAGTGGCGACATTGAAGTCAACATTAGTTGGCTATTTCAACAGATCGAGGTGGAAGCGATCTCAATTGGTAGTAAACTGCGGCTTCCTCCACCTCAAAATGACGATTACTATGACAACCTTACTCTGGAATTAGAAATGGTCAAAGCAACAGGAAAATCCAATATCCCTCTGTTTGTCGGTTTTGTTAACTGTAATAAAGTTTTCAATACTAATGACCAATCTAGTAGTTTGAAACTCAGGATCACTAATACTAACTTTCCCAGCACTGTTGACCCTTCTCTGGCTTCTGTAGATATATCTACAGCTGGTAGTCGTGTTGCTTATGGCCCTCCTCCCGGAAATCCCGGTCCATTTCCTGACCCTGATGCCCCTATATACCCTTATCCCACTCCTCCCGTTCCAAAAACCAGTATCACTTTCAAGTACGATCCTGAGCTCAATTTTTCCTCTGAATTGATAGTGGTATTAGAGGTGGGAACTGTAACAGATGTTCCTTGGGCATTAGGTACGAAAGATGAAGTTAATGGAATTTCCATTGAGATTGATCAATGGCAACAAAACGGCAGTGTGGAGCAAATTAAAGTAGGAAACATCGTTAAAGCTTTACAATGGACTTTTGTCCCCGACGGTCAAGATGTGGTGTTAGGAGCCCAAGAAACAATATTAATCAATTTGATCAACATTGTTACGAATCATCCCAGTGGAGAGACTAACCTGTACTTATTTTATAAAAATGTTGTTGGTTATCAGGATGGGAAGTTTACCTGTCAAATTGAAAAAGCACCTCTGGTGTTTGGGGAGTCCTCAAATTCAACCAGACAAGTGCAGATTGGGGATACGGCAGAAATTCAAAATCCAGGCTCTCTTCTATTCCGTTCTGATACAGATGAAACGGGTGATCGGTCATTGGTTGAATTTCTCAAACAGGACGAAACTGCTCCTTTAATGGCATTAGATTCATCTGGAAATCTTAACGTAGTAGATACATTAACTGCGCGCAAGATTCTAGGAGATGGAGCTGTTTTCACTGGCATGATTTTGATGTGGTCAGGATCAGTAAATGACATTCCCGACGGTTGGGAACTATGTAATGGCAGTAATCTAACACCGGATTTAACAGATAAATTTATAGTCGGTGCAGGAGGTGATTACTCAGTAAGTGAAACAGGGGGTTCTGATACTGTTACCTTAAGCACCAACGAAATGCCCTCACACAATCATACCATTTACGATCCGGGTCATATTCATAGTTTCAGTCGTCGCGAATATGAACTCTCTAGTAATTCTGATGACACACGTGTCGGTGGCAGCCTACTTGAAGATGCTAACACAGAAAAAGCTATAACAAATATTATTATTGAGAGCACAGGAGAGGGTCTACCACATGAAAACCGACCTCCTTATTATGCCTTGTGCTTCATTATGAAAGTAGATCTGTGAAATAGCCCTGAGGAATAGCCCTCAGGGCTGTTCCTCTTCTCTTAAAACAAGAGTAAATCACAGTCTGTAAGCCTGTTACACAGCTGTAAATTTCACAATTCACCACCTTCTAATACCAAGAACAAGTCCCATGCCAACCAGAGAAAAAGACCAAGTTCAATTTATTCAATTCCATCAACCCGCTTTAGAAAGTGGAGACTACCACCTCAGAGTTGAACAGACTATTAGTGATACAAGGGGCAAAGTACAAAAACCAGAACCCTATAGCCGTGAACTTACCTTTACCGTACAAGGGGAACGATTTGAACCCCTATCTCCCCAAGCTATTTATGCAGTATTTCCTCCCCCGGAAAACTTGGGAGAACATTCCAATGTACTTCCCCATATTACCGTTAAAAGAAGCACCCTACCTTGGGAACGTTACCCAGGCACAGAAGACGAAAATCTCCCTTGGTTAGTCTTACTTTTATTCAGAGATTCCGACTTTGAAGAAGAAGCAGATAAACCTAAACCCAAAAACATTACCCTAGGGGAATTACTCGCCGGAGAACCTGGCATCTCTTACCCCCAGGGGATAGAACGGCAATTAGGGCAAAAGGAAGATGATATAGTTACAGTAATAGACGTTAAAAAGAAATACTTAACCGATATTATCCCTCTCCACGAAGACCTAGCTTACCTTGCCCATGTCCGCAAAGCCACATCATCCCAAACCGGGGAAATGGTCGAAAATGAAGAAGTAGAAGAAATCATCAAAAAGCTACAAGAAATCTCCTTGCGGAATGAATATGCCACCATTATTGCCAATCGTCTGCCGGAACCCAGGGGAACCAGTATCGTTTATTTAGTCTCTATGGAAGAACGGTACAATGATAATCAAGAGTTTAACTACTTAGGAGCAGGGGATGAGGACTTAATCCGCTTCGTTAGCCTCGCCAACTGGAGTTTTTCTTGCGTCGATCCCCTGCGCAGTTTTACTAAATCATTAGAAAATCTCAACCTCACTCCCTCCACCCCCAGACTTCCCCCAAGTGACAATCAACAAGCAGAAGCATACCTAGCCAATAGTTATATAACCGTACCCCACGCCCTACGCAAAGGCAGTAAAACCGTTTCCTGGTATCGTGGCCCTTTAATGGCAGCTCAGAATACCGAAACCTACGAATTTCCTGTTAAAGCTGCCGATGAACTATTACGTTACGATTCAGAAATCAGCATGTTTGATATCTCCTACGCTGCCGCTTGGCAACTAGGACGCATGTTGATGTTGGAAAATCAAAGATTAGCCACAGAATTATTCAACTGGAAACGGGAAAACTCCCAAAACCTGAAACGGTTAGAACAACTTGTCCTCAACTTACCATTAATTTCCCGACCCAATCTAGACGGAATCAAAGATTTACCTGCAATTAACGGTTCCGATACTCAAAGACTCAAACTAATTCCCAATAACCTCAAAGAGTGGTTTCACAATATAGAACTTTTAAAAGGCATACCCTTCAATTACTTAATCCCCGACGCCAGATTACTGCCACCAGAATCAATCCGCTTCTTCTGGGTAGACCCTTTATGGGTAGACTGTTTACAAGACGGTGCCTTCAGTATCGGTAGGGTAACCGGTGCAGATGTAACAGATGACCAAAGAATCCGTGCCTCAAAGGATTTTAACCTAAATGTAGACCGGAGGATTACCGGCATTATTATGCGCTCTCACGTCGTTGCCGGATGGCCGGGTTTAATCATCGATGGTTATGATACAGCAGTAACCGATTTGGATTCCATCGATCCTACCGAAGGGGAAATGTTGCCCCTCTTACGGATGGAAACCTTATCGAAAAATGTCCTAATTTGCTTATTTAAAGGAGAAGTCAAAACCCTTGATATTCACCTCAAGCCAGAATCCATGCATTTTGGCTTAGATGCCAGGGATAATGTCTTGGCAGACTGGACAAAAAACCTACGCACAGAAGACGGTGAATCCACGGATACGGTGATTGATCCGGTTCCTTTGAGGAATGAAGAGAAAGGAGTGGTTAATTTAGAAGCATTAGCTCAACAAATGAATGAGCATCTACAACTAGATGAATTTACTTCCGGTCAATTTGGCTTACAAATGATTGAGGGGGTGCAGAAAGTGAGGTTTGTCAAGGAGGAATAAAAGGTTGCACAAAGCGAACCACACCAGTCACAGAGTTCACAGAGTGCGATCGCATCTCCCCGCAGGTTGGGTTAACCTTAGCGTAGCGATTTTGTAGGAATCAGGAAACCCTACAAAGCTAACGAAACCCAACTATCGGGATAGTCCAAGAGCCTATGCTTTGAAGACATTACAATTCGTACTTTATATATACGCGCATACCTTAACCATTATGAAAGTAATCATAGCAAAAAATAACAGCAAACGCAACTAACCCCCGAAGATTATTTGTTAGTGCGATCGCGCTGAAGAGGTAACAAGCAGCCTGAGGTGCTGATAGCTGAATGCTGATAGCTAATTATTAGCCTCTAAAATCTGCATCACTTGTTCCACAGACAAGCTCTGAACTTGGGCTATTTGCTCAGCTGTTAATCCCATGTTGCGTAAGCGGCAAACAGCATCCCGTTGGATCTGTTGAAACTCAGAAATTTTTGCCTCCGCTTCAAGCCGAGCCTGAACTTCTTTTTGTTCTCGTTCTTTGCCAATGAGCAAAAGTTTTCCTGTATAATCCCACCACCTTAACCACGATTGTTGAGAACGGCTTAGATAGTTTCCTTGCCATACTCCCAACTCTACTGCCAATTCTTTTATGGGATAATGACCTCTCTGATTAGGCTTCATTTGTCGATAGGAACCTCCTTGCAGTTTATATACCTCCAACTCTCCTGTTTGGATGACGTAGATGCCGTAATACGTAATGCCCATAACTTGCTCATAGACCCAGTATTTTCCTGGTTTAGATACTTCCCCTTCCTCAGTGTTAGATAATGGTGTTTGGTCTCTTTCTTCTGAGCCATCTCCACTGGCAAATTCCAGAGCAATTAGTGGGGGTATAGTTTCTTTCCACATCACATAGGAACGACGTGTTTCACCATCCAGATTAGGAGGAACTCCCGGTACATAAAACCAATCGGGAGCTTCGGCTCCTTTGTATGCAGGTTCAGTGAGACGCCAGTAGATACCACAATCTTGACCTATAGCATATTGTCCATCAGGATGAATTCTTTCCAGAACTGGTTCAATAGAGTCAGTAAGAAGGATACTTTGGGGATGTTCAGCAAAGTTTTTCACAAACGTTCCATCTGATTCTGGTAATTGGGTATGGTCAGGACCTGAAGTAGGTAAACTGAAAGGCTTGGTAGTAGTTTTAGTAGTAATAGTCATGATTTGTTAATGGGGAATGGGAAATAGGATATGGGGTGAGGTGAAAAAAGGTGTGGGAGAGCTTTTTTGAGTAATGAGTAATGAGTAATGAGTAATGAGGGTCGAAACTTTTGTCAAATCCTCTTTCCTTCTACCTCCTACCTCCTCCGGAGCCTCGGAGCCTCCTGCCTCGGAGCCTCCTGCCTCATGTTTCTTGAGAGCCACTGTAAATTTCACCTCACCCTAGGATATGTACCTCACGGATGGGAGAACTGCTATAAGCATTCTAAATTCTAAATTCTTAATTCTTAATTCCGCGCAGCGGTACTAGAAGCCTGTACCACGAGAGTTTATGTGGAAGTACCCAATTCCCTTCCCCAACTACCAGCACCACTGAAATCTGGTGCTAGCTTTTTGATTTCGTAAGCATTCACCTTATTGTTAAGTTCACGAATACGACGGGAAAGTAGACGGATTATATTAACCGCAATTCCCGGTGTCTCATCGATCGCATCATAAAGTTGCAGCTGGGTTAGCATGAGACATTCACAATTTTCCAGGGTTGTGACTGATGCCGAACGGGGTTCCGCATCAAACAGGGACATCTCACCAAAACAGGTTCCGTGCTTAAGTTGTGCCAACTCTCGATCGCCAATGTGAACCCTTACCAAACCCGAGACAACGATATAAAGCGATCGCCCCTCCTCCCCTTCGGTAAAGATGGTATGCTCGGCGGGATAGTATAGTTCCTCCATGACAGAGGCTAGCCTTACCAAAAAATCATCCCGCAGTTCTTGAAAAATTGGGACAGCCCTGAGAAACAATAGACGCTCTACACTGGTTAACATTGGTTAAAGGTTAGCTACAAGCTATTCCCTTAATTTACTGGGAGAAGTTTTAAGTCTACCAACAATGTTGCTATCACAAACAAAAGATTTTATCGAGGGAGAGTTAGCTAGTGCCGCTGCGCGGAATTAAGAATTAAGAATTTAGAATTTAGAATGCTTATAGAGTAAGGATTCTAACGATCTCAAACTGGTCAGTTACTTTTGCCGCGCTGCACTAGTGGTTAAAATGGCTGGCAGTGCAGGGATATCGGGATTGATCTCCCCATCAATTTCCTCTCTTGGGTTTTCAGATCTATAATGACCAATAATACCGGAAATATCCTAAGATACAAAAATATAGATAAATTGCTACTGTGTGGATAACGACTACTGGCTAGAAATCGGTACCATAGTTTCCCCTCAAGGTCTCAAAGGAGAGTGTCGAGTATACCCTAACACTGACTTCCCCGAACGCTTTGAAAAACCAGGACAACGCTGGTTACAGCAACCGGGTGAGGCTCAACCTAAAGCAGTGGAACTGTTAGCTGGGCGTTTTCTGCAGGGCAAAGGCTTATTTGTTGTAAAGTTAGCAGGAGTTAGTGATCGCAACCAAGCAGAAGCATTACGGGGTTCCAAGCTATTCGTACCAGCTAGCGATCGCCCAGAACTAGGGGAAGATGAATATCATGTAAGGGATTTACTCAATCTGGAAGTCTTTAACCAATTTACAGGGGAACTAATCGGTATGGTGGTGGAAATAATCCCTGCTGGTAACACCCTCCTAGAAGTACAATTGCATCAGCAACCGGAAATAGCACCAGCAAAACCAGACGCTCCTACTCCTAACAGAATTAGTAAGATACGCAAAGCCAAACGCAAGAAACCTAAACCACTAACAGTCCTCATTCCCTTTGTCAAGGAAATTGCTCCAGTTGTAGATCTTCAAAATAGTCGGATTGAGATTACACCCCCTGCTGGTTTACTAGAACTTAATGAGTGAAATACTGTCGATGTTCCACTACGATAGAGCATTGGGTTCAAGGAGAAGGTTGATAACAGTTGCAACCTGAAATAGAGAAATGCACAAATTACCAACTATCAAAGATGAAACACTCCGACTGTGTGCTCTGACTCACCGTTCCTATGTCAATGAACACCCAGAAGTAGGAGAACACAATGAGCGCTTAGAATTCCTCGGTGATGCGGTGCTGGGTTTTCTAGTAGGTGAGTTTCTATACAAGCATTACCCCAACATGAGTGAAGCTGAAATGACTCGTATGCGCTCTAATTTGGTGGATGAGAAGCAATTAGCTAAATTTGCAACTCAGCTAGGTATGGGTAAAATCATACTACTCGGTAGAGGAGCTATCAAAGAAGGAGGTCGTCAAAACCCGTCCTTGCTTAGTGATACTTTTGAAGCCTATATTGCTGCTTACTTTATCGAGTCAGGTATCGAAAAGGTTCGTGATTTTGTCCAGCCACTCTTTGCGACAGTAGCTGAAAATCTCATTTCTTCTGAATCCAATGCCGAGCCCAAAAACCTTGTAGACTCCAAGGGTAGGTTTCAACAATGGACACTGGAGCGATTTGTCCAAAACCCTGAGTATGTGATTATTGGTGAATCTGGACCGGATCATGCCAAAGAGTTTATTGCTGAAGTACGGGTAAATGGCAGAGTATATGGTGTTGGTAGGGGTCGCCGTAAACAAGATGCCACCAAACGTGCTGCTGAAGATGCCCTCAAAAAAGTCGGATTAGTGTAAGAAGGCAGAAGGCTCCGAGGCAGGAGGGAAGAAAGCTTGTAGGGGGTGAGGTGAAATTTACAGTGGCTCTTAAGAAACACTCTGGCTAATTGCTAATTGCTAATTGCTAATTGCTTTTAAGAAACAAGGCAGAAGGCAGAAGGCAGAGGGCAGAAGGGAAGAGGATTTGACAAAAGTTTCGACCCTCATTACTGGAGTTTAGACTAGTCTAAACTCCAGATCTGTCCATAAAACCTAAAACCTAACAAGAGTTGGGAAACTAGTTCTAAGACAATTGTCCACTAAAAGTAGGTCTGATTTCGGGATCAGGCAGTTCACTGAGCTCATCAAAAATTGTTAGATTCTTTGGTTGGCAGCGCTGAACATTAACGGAAATGATGACGGCAGATTCATCTTCTAAATCTTCAATATATCCAGCCTTAGCTTCGTTAGCTTCCTGAGTAGTTAAGAATGGTCCAAAGTAATAGGTACACCGGGGGTTCTCGGTGACTATTTGCACCCAATAAGCCAATCCCGAGAAGCGGAGAACACTGGTAAAGATTTCTTTGGTATTGGTAATGAGGTTTTTCATGGTACTTATCTGGTAGGAAGGATTCTATCGTGATCTTGTACTCTTACAATTATTTACACATTTTCATAATATTTTACATTTCTTCTTTCATCATCTTATGGGACACAGTGTCAAGATAAAGACGATCTGACCAACGCTGGCGATAAGTTTCGTACAAAACCATTGCTGCTGCTACCGAGGCATTGAGGCTGGGGATTTTGCCTTGTAAAGGAATCGAAACTAAGACATCACAGCCTCGTTGGGTTTGAAGGCTCAAACCATTACTTTCTGAACCTACAACTAATGCTACTGCTCCTTTCAACTCAACTTTGTGTAATGGTTTACCAGAATTAGCGCTAGTACCATAGATCCAAAATCCTGCTGCTTTTAATTCCTCTAAGGCACGACTAAGATTGACAACTCTGGCAATGGGTAAAGTTTCTAAAGCTCCTGCTGCTACTTTCATTACAGTAGAGGTTACTCCAACAGCTCGACGTTGAGGAATGACTAAACCCTGAGTCCCCAAGGCTTCTGCTGTCCGAATAATTGCTCCTAAGTTGTGGGGATCGTTGATACTGTCACACACCACGATTACTGGCTGTTCAGCTGTGAATTTTGCCTTTTCAATCAGTTCACCTAAATTGAGATAAGAGTAAGGAGCTACTTGGGCTGCAACACCTTGGTGGTTAGCTCCCTCCGTAATTTGACTGAGGCGTCGTGGCTCCACTTCATCAATTACTGTACCTTTGCTCTTAGCTTGAAGCAGTAAGGAATGAAAGCGGGGATCATAGCGCAGCTGAGGCAGGATCCAAACCCGGTTGAGCTGGCGTTTATTTAAAGCAGCAAGAACAGTGTGACGACCATAAATTAGATCGCTCTCTTCCTCTGCAGTAGATTCTAATGGTTCAGTGTTCTTGTCTAAAGAAGGAGAAAATTTTCGACCCTTGTTTTTTTGGAGACGCAAGGATTTTCTTAGCTTAGGCTTATTGGCAGTGTGAGAAGGGCGATTGTGGTTAGCCATTTTTTATTATCAATTGATCAAGGGGTATCAGGTTTTAAATGTGCCAATAATTGGATTAGGCGGTGGGGATCACTAAGGTAGAGATAGCCAAGCAATGTCTCCAAGCTAGTAGCTTGTTGATAGATTTTGGGAGCTAGACGCCGAGGACTACCAGTAGCTGCATTACGTCCCCGCCGCAAAATCTCCAGTTCATTATCAGTGAGGTGAGGTGTGAGAGATCGCAGGGTTGCTGCCTGAGTTTCCGCTCGCACTTGAGCCACGACTTGATGATGATAGTCCTTCAGACGTTTAGGAGGCAGCAGATAGCAGGTTCGGACATAAAGTTCATATACTGCGTCTCCTAAATATGCTAGAGAGGCTGGTGAGAGTTGCTGAATTTGGTTTAAGGAATCAGCAGCGCTACTCAATTGGGTGAATCGAGCAACTGTCCATGAGATTGCCGAGTCAGTTTCCCGGAAGTTTAAATTTTGCTCTTCCTCTGATGTCACAATCTCTGCTTAATCCCTATATTAAAATTTTAGCTTTGCTACTCTAACAAAGGTAAGGGGCAAGAGTAGGGGCGAATGCTAATTCACCCCTACTGAGGAAGAGGATTACACTAAATCCGCCTATTGTACCCCCTTTATCATCAGGTGGTTTTTTCTCCCCCAGCTTTCTCAAAACGAGGGAACTAAACCCGGATTTGGTATTAGAACCTCCTGAAGCTTCTCACCAGACAAACTAAAGGCGGGTTTGGCGCCCGCCCCTTAATCCGTAAGTTGGATCTTGTTAGCCACCCTCGATTTTCCCCAAGGCTACATCAACAGAAGATTGCAGCGAGAGAAACTTCTCTAGGCGTACTAGTTTAACCGTTTGAGTCACACGAGGATTAGTGACAATTTGCAAGCTCCCACCTTCAGTTTGAGCTTTTTTCACTAACTGCACTAATGCGCCCAAACCAGAACTATCGACAAAGTCGATTTTGGAAAGGTCTAAAATAACATTTTTTGGACCTTCATCAATAAGTTTGCTGATCACTTTACGGAAAGTAGCTTCCGAAAAAGCATCCAACAATCCAGTGAGGCGGAAAAGCTGGCAATTGTCCCTGACTTCGCGAGTGCCCCTTAAGCTGACTGTCAGGGTTAGTGGCTCAGGAATAACACCCTCCTAGCTGTACATGTGTATACCATCACTTTAATTTTTTCACTGCCAAGTCTCAGACTTGAACAGAAAGTTTTTCAGATGATCTTGCCTATCTTAACAGATGATTAATCTTTCGGTTTCAGGCAAATAGGGTAGGGAAGAGGATAGTGAGAAGTTCAAGGAGACACAGGGCAAGGAGCAATACTGCTCGGTTAAGAGAAATTATCGGTTAAAAAGCTGGGAGAGCTGGGGGAGCTGAGGGAGCTGAGGGAGCTGGGGAAGAGGGATTAGGGCTTATCCGAGCAGTATTGGGGCAATGAGTATTCATGCTATCTTGATACCTGCTAAGTTGGAACAGAGTTTCTCTCCGAAAGCGGCGGGAAGCCCATTCCTTTAGGGATGGGAGGGATAGCTGCCCGCTGCTTGGTTGTTGGTTAGTTGCTTGTCTGCATGAACTTTCCTTCAGTCTTATCCCTTGGCTCACGCATTAACTTAACAAATTGCTCAAATAGATAGTCAGCATCGTGAGGTCCAGGACTAGCTTCTGGATGGTACTGTACTGAAAAGAAGGGTAAGGATTTGTGTCGCAATCCTGCTACGGTACGATCATTGAGGTTGAGGTGAGTAATTTCCACCTCTGCACCCAAAGAATCGGGATTGATCGCAAAACCGTGGTTTTGGCTAGTAATCTCCACCTGTCGCTGCAAACCAGCTGGATGATTCAAACCTCGATGACCAAATTTGAGCTTAAAGGTTTCAGCACCGAGGGACAGACCAAGAATCTGGTGTCCCATACAGATGCCAAATATAGGTTTGTGACTTGCTAACAAGGCTTTTGTCGTTGCAATTCCCTCTCTTACTGTGGCAGGATCTCCCGGTCCATTGGAGAGAAAAATGCCGTCAGGATTATATTTAAGAATTTCCTCTGGGGGTGTATCACCTGGAACAACGATAACTCGGCAACCGTAGCTAGCTAGACGCCGCAAAATATTGCGTTTCATGCCAAAATCGATCGCGACTACTGTTAGAGGCGCACCACCAGAAGCTGCAACAGTAGAGCTGAACTCCCAACTGGTATTTGTAGGCTCAGACCACTCGTAAATCTCTTGGGTAGTAACTTCCTTAACCAAATTTAATCCTGCCATACTGGGAGCTGCTTGCACTTTCATCAGTAACTCAGCAGTATCAAGGATTTCTGTAGAAATAGCTCCATTCATAGCACCAGCAGAGCGTAGTTTGCGGGTTAATGCTCTAGTATCAATACCATAAATGCCAGGAATGTTGTGTTGTCTTAGGTAGTCAGGAAGAGATTGAGTGGAGCGCCAGTTGCTGGGACGGTGGCAGATATTACGGGCAATGGCGCCTCGGATCTGAGGGTATGCTGATTCCTCATCATCGGGATTGACACCAGTGTTACCTAATTCTGGATAGGTGAAAGTGACAATCTGACCACGATAGCTGGGATCCGTTGCCACTTCTTGATAACCAGTTATGGCGGTATTAAACACTACCTCGCCAATAGCAGTACCAGTAGCTCCGAAAGACCAACCCTGGTAGGATGTACCATCTGCCAGTACGAGCAGAGCCGGTGTTGCAGCTGAAATAGGCATAATTAGGTGTTAGGTGTTAGGTGTTAGGTGTTAGGGAAGGATTACAAAGCTGATAGCTAGCCTGTTATTATCTCATGCCTCTGAAGAAACAAGGCAGAAGGCAGAGGGCAGAAGGCAGAAGGGAAAGAGGATGTGACTTGTTTCTTTCATTTAACATTTAAAAACTGTACTAGTTGTTGCAACTTTGACCAAGCGGCTCCACTAGTCATCACTTCTCTAACTAGCTTAATACCTGCTTCATGGTCTTCCAGTGGTACAAGATCTCCCACTTGTAAGGCTAATGAAGCATTCAACGCTACTGCATCTTGCTGTGCTTGAGTCCCTTTCCCTTGCAACACATTCCGCAAAATTGTCATGTTTTCCTCAACATTCCCACCTCTTAAGGCTTCTGTTGGTGCTGGAGTTAAGCCTAGCTGTTGAGGATTGAGGGTGGATAGACGCACCTCACCTGCCGACAGTAGGGCCAAATCAGTTTCATCTGCTAATCCCGCTTCATCTAGTTTTTCTCGTCCGTGAAGCACAAAAGCTTTTGGAGTTCCCATCTCAGACAAAGCTTGGGCGACAGTTGCCACAAACTGGGAGTCAAATACTCCGATTATCTGACCCGTGGGACGCAAGGGATTTACCAGGGGTCCCAACAAGTTAAACACCGTTCGCACCTTCAAAGTTTGCCGCAGGGGAGCTACCGCTTTCATCGCTGGATGCCAACCACGAGCAAAGAGAAAAGTCACTCCTACTTCTTGCAGTGCTGCTTGAACTTTCTCTGGTGGGGCTGATAAGTTAACTCCTAGTGCTTCTAGAACATCTGCTGAACCGACTTTGCTAGAAGCTGAACGATTGCCATGTTTGGCAACCCGAACACCAGCTGCAGCAGCAACAAAAGCCACAGCAGTGGAGATATTAAAAGTTGAGGCTCCATCTCCCCCTGTACCACAAGTATCAATTACTGGTGTTGTGTGCTCAATTGCCTTTTGCTGTAAAGATTGGGATTGCAACACCTGAGCCATCCCCGCTAGTTCTGTGGCTGAAACACCTTTAGCCTGAATAGCGGCAAGAATCGCCCCGGATAAAACTGGTGGGATTGACTCATCAAGCCATCCCTGCATTAACTGTGATGCCTGATTGCTGGATAGGGATTGTTGGTCAAGTAGTTGTTGTAGTAGGCTCGGCCAATTAGTCATTGTTAAATTGGGAATTGGGAATTGGGAATTGGGAATTGGGAATTGGGAATTGGGAATTGGGAATTGAGAATTGAGAATTGGGAATTTCTCTTTTGTCTCCGCGTCTCCGTGTCTCCTCATCTCCCCCAGCTCATTGGCTACCCACTAATAGTGCTACAGCATAGGCAGAGATACCTTCTTCTCTTCCTACTGGACCTAGCTTTTCGTTGGTGGTCGCTTTAATACCGATTTGATTGGGTGCTAATTCTAGGACTGTACTCAAGCGATCGCGCATTGTCTTAATATGAGGCTTGAGCTTGGGGCGTTCTGCTACTACTACTGAGTCAATATTGCTAATCGAAAAATCATGCGATCGCACTAGCTGGTGTACCTGAGTTAATAATACTAGACTATCTGCCCCTGCCCACTTGGGGTCGGTTGGGGGAAAGTAATGACCAATATCTCCCAAACTCAAAGCACCTAGCATGGCATCCATAATTGCATGAGTTAAGACATCGGCATCACTATGACCTACTAATCCTAATTCGTGAGGAATTTCTACGCCACCAATAATCAAACGCCGTCCTGTCCCTAGCTTATGGATATCGTAACCGTTACCAATGCGGATATTCATCTGTATGTCTCAAAATAGAGTGCTAACTTCAGTATGAGAGTTACTATAACTTAGGTGATCAGCGAAGCTAATGTCGTAGGGAATTGCTCTCTTTCTTAGGGAACTGCAATAAATAAATTATCCAATTTTGGGTACTTTAGAGGAGCCATGATGAATTTAGAATTTAGAATTTAGAATTTAGAATTTATTTTCGTTCAAAAAAACACTCTTAATTCTCGCTCGTGACTCGTGTCTTCTGTCTTCTTCGTTAAACCAAGTAGCTCCATTCCCGATAAGGTTCTCGCTCAACTGTTAGATTATTGCCAGGAAGCAGCTCAATCTCAATTTCCTAGCAATTACAACGCTGCAACATCTGATGAGAAGATGGTATTATCTTTGTCAGTTCCTAAGCAGATTATTGATGCTCTGACTTTGGTGGTATTCTTTTACATGATAGGATAAGTTTAGGTCTGTAGGGGAAAGGGTCTGACAGGCAAGATGCCTGTTCCACAGGATATTGAAGATAGCTGCAAGCTCTCCAATGAAAAACCTTTGTGAACTTTGTGCCTTTGTGGTTTTTCTGAATAAGCGTGCGATCGCTAATCAATTGGTTTAAGGAATTAACTAAGTTGGCTATCCTTAGTTGACTCAGAGGATGTAGCCTTTAATTTGGGCACAACTTAGATAGGGAATAACCAATAACCAATGACTAAGCAACAACCAAAAGTCATTTTGCTTGATGCCGTAGGTACTCTGTTTAATGTTCGGGGGAGTGTGGGAGAAGTTTATAGTGCTTTTGCTCAAAGGTTTGGAGTGAGAGTTCCAGCTAAAAAGTTGAACGAAGCCTTCTACAATGCCTTTGCCTCAGTAGATCCCCCAGCTTTCCCAGGTATTGATCCTGACGAGATTCCCCTATGTGAATTTGAATGGTGGCGAGTGATTGCTTTGCGCACTTTCCAGCAAGTTGGTGTTCTCAGCGAGTTTGCCGACTTCACTGACTTTTTTGATCATCTCTACAACTACTTTGCTACTGCTGAACCCTGGTTTGTTTATCCCGATATTCTCCCAGCTTTGGAACAGTGGCGAAAGACTGGAATTCAGCTGGGTATCGTGTCTAATTTTGATTCCCGTATTTACTTAGTTTTAAAAGAACTAAAACTAGAAGAATTTTTCCTCTCAGTCACGATTTCTACGGAAACTAGTTTTGCTAAGCCTGATCCCCAAATTTTTGCTATTGCTTTAGCTAAACATCACTGTAATCCTGAGAATGCGTGGCACATTGGTGACAGCTTAAAAGAAGATTATGAGGGTGCTAAAGCCGCTGGACTTAGAGGGATTTTACTCAAGCGGAATGGTTAGGCTACCAAAAAATAAAAGGGTAACCCTACTCAATAGCAAAGATTTGAGTAGGGTTAAGTAAAAACGCTTATCACCAAGTTTTACCAGAAATATATCAGCGACTAGGAACTGCCACCGTAGACCGTTCCACAGGTGAATCAATTACCCGCAGACTGGGAAAGAGAAAATGATTTTCTTCTACATATTGAGCACCAAATAATCCTTTCTCTGCCCAAAAATAACGGTCTGTAGTATGTTCATTTCGCTTGACTAACAGCAGAGCGGGTGGAACAATCCCTAATGATTGAATATATTTTCTTGCTGCTGTAACTGGTTTATCTTCGCCGCTTTCTAGATTATACTGAGGCACATGCTCCAGAATCTTACGCCCTTCTTGGCGACGGCGACTTTTGCGCTTGCGTCTTCTTGCCAACCTCATTTACCTCCTATTTTTGCTGGCAGTTGTAATGATGGTTACAAAAGCCGTGGCAATTATATCCGCTTCAGTTAAAAATATCAAATGGTTGTCATACCCTTTTATTGATGGATGTAAACTCTCCTATTACCTCAAAAATAAGGTTGGGGATAATGTCTTCATCGCAACTCGGGGTAGACTATTGATACAAAAGTATACTCTTATTAGGATATTTTAACACAAAAATAATTGCATTATTGCATTATCCTGTGGTAAATCTGCAAAACTCCTAATCCCTTCGGCTTTAAATGCTCTGGGAGCGTTGTGTTAGGATTGCTTCGCTCAAACGCTGAACTTCTAGAGTAGCACAGCTAAAATGGTGTCTTAGGCATGTCACGCGACTAATCCCTTCCGCTTTAACTGTTCTAGGAGCGGTGTGTTACGATCGCTTCGCTCAAACGCTGAACTTCTAGAGTCACCGTTGACAAGCATAGTACAAGTACTGGTTCTAAATTAGAGATAGGAAGTAGTGATTCCTTCTTGATAAATCCGGTTACCAAAACTCATCCTACACCTCATGTACATTCAAGCCAGTTCAGAATTTGTCACTCTGTGTCAATCGCAAGTAGCAGTATTAACTCAAGGGTTGGGAGCAGCTTTGAGTGCGGTGTATTTAACAGGAGAACTGGTAGAAGGAGCTCAAACTAAGCTAATTCCTGTGGTGGTTTATCCAGAAACAACTACTGTCGAAAATGAGAATAATACTAATCTGAAAATAGACGCGGGGACGCGGGGACGCGGAGACGCGGAGACGCCAGAGTTTTCATCCTTCGTTGTGAACGAAAATTCATGGGAGTCTGACTTAGTGTTACCTGAGCGGATAAGTTCCAGTAACACAATGTCCAGATTTTCCCAAGTCTCACCGAGGTTACTTCCCCAAGCAACTAACTATGATCAACAAGTGGGTTCAACCTCACCAGAGTGGGAAGAAAGTTCTCTAAGTAGGCAGCGCCAAATTGTTTTGCCTCTAATGCATGAAGGGGTGGTGATGGGATTGTTAGTGACTGGTAGAGAAGATAGAGCCTGGAATAAAGAAGAACAAGGAACGATTGAGAGAATTGCTCAGACTTTAGCGATCGCTTACATCATAGATCAGCGTCGAGCTTGGTCGGAGCAGCGATTGACTCAGCAGCGAAGTCTGCAAGCTCAACAGCGGGATCTGCTCCATAATCTCCTGCATCAATTTCGCAATCCCCTTACTGCTATACGAACCTTTGGCAAGCTATTGTTGAAGCGACTGTTACCTGAAGATAAAAACTACAAAGTTGCTTCAAGTATAGTGCAGGAGAGCGATCGCCTCCAAGAGTTGCTGCTGCAGTTCAATGCCTGCATTGACATGAGTCAAGAAGACATTGCACTAGCACCACTAGCACTTCCAGCTGCAACTGTTACTGATGTCTCTCCACTCCCAGGGAGCAACTCTTTACTCCCTGGTATGGATCTAACTCTAGAATCATTTGCTGTAGCGACAGTCTTAGAACCACTCCTAGTATCTGCTAGAGCCATTGCTCAAGAACGCCAGCTAGATTTGCAAGCTGATATTGTGACGGACTTGCCATTAGTACAAGGCAATGTCAGGGCTTTAAGGGAGGTATTGAACAATCTTATTGATAATGCACTAAAGTACACACCACCAGGAGGAAAGATTGATATTGGAGTAGGTATCAACAGCAAGCAAGGTATATACCCAGAAAAGGGTGAGCGAAAAAAAGCGTGGGGAAACGAGTCAGCAGACACGGAGACACGGAGACGCGGAGACGCGGAGAATGAAAATCCCACCTCATATTTCGTTCACCCCCCAGAAAATTATCCCATTCTCCATTCCCTCAGTCACCCCCTCCCAATCAATGAAGCGATCGCGATTACTATTAGTGATAATGGTCCTGGAATTAGCCCCCAAGACTTAGAGCATCTCTTTCAGCGGCATTATCGGGGTGTACAAGCTTCAAGTACGATTCCTGGTACTGGTTTAGGCCTAGCGATCGCTAAAGAGTTAGTGGAACAAATGCAGGGTAAAATCGAAGTTTTTAGCCCAGCACAAGAGTTCTGGGCTAAACAAACTACAGACTCTATAAATGACTATGAGCAAAATATTCAGGGAAGAGGTACAACCTTTATTGTCTGGTTACCAACACTAAAGTAATGAATGGGGAACTAGCTCACAGCTAGTGCAATTAACGTTAAGGCAGTAACAAACAAAGTTGCGTAACCACCGAGTAAGGCATAACGGCGCTGCTGCTCAGGGGAAGGGTAGACAGCATAGTACATCTGAGGTTCTGTAGCGTAGTTGTTGAGGATACCTGAGGATGAATAAGTGCGCATAATTGATAGCTCCTGTGTTACGTTTTGTTTGTAAAATTGTAACTATTTGTTACGTTATTTCTCTGTGACTTGACACAATTGCTGATGTGATAGCAATCAACACACTCCGGTGAAAACTTTCACAATCACCTTCTAAGCTAGAAGACCTAGGGTTTTACCATTAGACTTGGCTAGCTTGATTAATTTTTGACGCTCTTTGCTGTTGATGCCCACAGCGTTACAAAACTTGGTGATGGCTTGGCAGTGAAGACCAATGACTTTGCCTCTGAGCTGGTTAAACTCTTTTTTGCCAATTAAGCGACTAGCAGTAGCAACGATGGGTGCAAACATAGTTAAGTTCTTCTTGTGTGTTTTCTTGTTAACAACTGTAACGAAATGTAAATGTTTGTAACAGTGACTTTACACAAGAACATAAGTGATCCGTGTCACAGGGAAAGTTTAATTCGGACAAAACACTGTAGAGACGTTGCATGCAACGTCTCTACAGTCTGGAGATAACGAAGTTATGTATTCCGGATTTGGTATCAATCAATAACAGACTTGCCCAAGCTCTTCTCAATAAGCATGTCAATAAGAGTTATTTTTGAGAATATTAATGGGGTGAAAATCTTGATTTATCAAGCATTCAGCTTGCTTGTCACCCCCTGAGCATGGTCTCTCTTACTGTTTCCTATTCCTGACTAGGAGCAATAATTTCATTAATGGTAGTGATGTGTCCCGGTAGATTAGCACCACTGTGGAGATGAACAATTAGTCATGAGCAAGCATCTAACTATAACTATTTGGTGCTAATCTCTAAGTCAGAGTTTAAAGTGAGATCCAAATCTGTATCCGGTTCAATCACCAGCAGATCAACACGATCCCGACCGAGGAAGCGTTGGAGCAACGTTACCACAACACCAGCACCTCCACCAATCAACAGTTCCTCTGTAGCGATTGCTCGGTCTCCTGTAACAGCGGCAATGGCTGCTGCTGCTGCTGTACCAAGTGCTGCATTCTTCACTAGATTCCCAACATTAATACCTTTAGTAATGGTTTCAGTGGTGTCGATTACCTGAGAAGTAGCACTGATTGGTATACGTTTACCACCGATTCTCAAAGTCTGTGCGACAAACTGAGTACCGCCAGTAACGGGACGCAACTCACCTTCAACTTGACTTCCAGCTGGTATTAATAACTGACCACCAGGAGTAGTGATATTGGCATCTACTGTTAGAGTTAGAGGCACTGTTTCATCTTCAGTCAGGAGAATTTTTTCTTTTTCGTACCTTACGGGAAGGGAAGTGCCAGAAGGAATGGTAAACTCAGTGGCTATTGGTGTTGTATCAACGATGTATTGGGAGGCAACAGTCGGTGCTTTGCCTTGGCTAACCAATGCTTGGTAGATGAAAGCAGCTACCTCTGCCCGAGTGGCATTCTGAGTTGGACGCAAGAAGCTGAGGTTAGGGTAGTTCACCACTATATTCTTTTCTGTAGCAGCAGCAATACCAGTAGTAGCGTAGTTAGAAATACTTGAGGCATCATTGTAGTAATTCAGGGTACTGGGTATTGAACTAACAGGGGAATAATTAAGCCCACTTGCTAGAGAAACTAAGACCTGCTCACGGGGGATATTTTGCTGCGGTCGAAAAACACGGCCAGGATAACCGCTCAAAAATTCTGTGGTGTAAGCTTCCTGAATCGCAGAAGCTGCCCAGTAGTTCGAGGCGACATCAACAAAATTGATGCTGTTTCGCTGAGCTGCCTTGTTGAAATATTGGTTAGCTTTGCGCAACATTGCCGCATACTGCGCTCGTGTCACCGGTGCATTGGGTTTGAAAGAACCATCTGGAAATCCGGCAATGATATCCCGATCTGAGAGTTCTTGAATAAAATTACTTGCCCAATAGCTGGATGAGACATCGTTAAATTGAGATGCTTGGGCAAAACTGGGAGCCGAAGCTACCAAAGGAGCCATTGCACTAACAGATAGTCCAAAAGCTAAAAAAGCAGCGGTTCGTGATTGCCAAGGCTGGAAGTTAGACATTGATTATATTCTCCAAAAAATTGCAATGTTTAAGTAAATAGACATGAGGCTAAGGAAAGTGTTCCTAAAACTTCTAAAATTCCTTTTTTTGCAAATTAAAACCTTAAAGCCCTTGATTGTGACGATTGACAATCTTAAGGGCTTAGGTATTAGGTTGTTTGGCAAGACGTTGATGTTGGTGAATTTGTTGCCGCTCAACAGCATTCTTCGTTTCCAAAAGGGAGATGTCCTCTAACCCCTGCAATGAGTTGGAGGACATCTTGTGCTTTGTCAATAGTCATTGCTTATTGGTCATTATCAGTACTATCGAATATCCTTCGACACAGCGAATGACTATTGATCTGCCTTTTCAATGGCGCTCAAGTGATTAAAATTTCAGAGCCAGGGTATATTGTCTGCCAAAGCATCTAGCATACTCTCAAAGTTTTGGCGGAAACATAAAGCTAACAGACTACAGCAGATAATGGTTGCTGCCATCACCCACCAAAAATGATTAACCTGCCATATACCACCAAACAGAGCAAAGGCTATCACTCCAGCACCAGCGCCTCCTAACAATAGCTGCGCTGTCTGTTTGAGTGTGCGTGGTTTTGATTCTGTCGTTTTTGATTCCATCATTTTGGAGTATTTATCAGCAGGTTATATCTGAATTTATCTATCACTACAATTTTTAGTGAAAACCCAAGGTTAAGTTGGTAGAGGGTATAAGAATACTACAAGCTGAAGAGAAAGACTTCCGGATATTTTTGGCATTTCCCTAAGACCAAAACTCGGACGCAAGTCCAAGTTTCGGTATTCTAGGGTAAAGTCCGAGGTTCGCACTATAGTTCGAGTTTAGGCTTGCTTGTCAATCCATCGACGGTAGATGTTTTGTACAGTTTTGAGGACTTTGTTGGAAGCTGATTTTTGTGACTCATTAGCTGGATCTAGAAGTTGTAAGCGAGTTAGGAGTTTTGCTTCTTCTGTATCAACATCGCCATCACTATAAATTAAGGCACTTAGCGCTTCAATCATCTGTTGATAATCTTCCTGACTGGGGCGATCCCCCAAATACTCCTCTACCCACCTATAGCACTCCTCAGCTGATACTGCCCTCAGCTCGTTCAACAAAGGCTGAATCTCAGGATCATCAGCAACTTCTGCTTGCTTTGCCACTCGATGGAGATATTCTCGTTCCTCTGTTTGCACTTTGCCGTCTATCCAAGCCGCACCAATCAAGATTTTGATTAATTGTTTGACATTCGAGCTTGCAACCATGGCTTTTTCCTTAGGACTAACTTACTAATTTTCCGCTCTGAAAAACTTACACAAACTTGATGAATAGAACAGACTAAGCTGAACTTGCCGTAGGTTTGACGTTCACTTCCTGCTTCTTTGGCTCCCCTTGAGCAATGCTCTTGGGTTGACTTGAGTCTCCACAGGCAATCTCCCCAGAGCTTGGGGTTCGGTAATATTCCAAATTAAGACTGGCATTAAAATCCCGATCTTTTTTCATACCACAGTTTCCGCACTGGTATGTGCGAGAAGATAGTGGCATATATGTTCTGTTTCCACAGTTGGAACATAGCTGACTCGACGGATAGAATCTGTCTACTTCTATCAATTTCGCTCCATACCACTCAGTTTTATAGAGTAACTGACGCTTAAACTCGTAGAATCCACAGTCAGCTATCGCTGATGCTAGTCTATGATTCTTGAGCATCCCGGCTACATTTAAATCCTCAATAACAATGGTGCTGTGGTTCTTGGCTAGCCATGTAGTGAGTTTGTGCAGACTATCGGCACGAACATTCTTCACACGTCGATGTTGTCTTGCTAGTTGCTTGATTGCCTTGAGTCTGTTCCTAGAACCTTTGACTTTACGACTTACAGCGCGTTGCAGGTGAGCCAATCGACGTTTGGCTTGACGATAAGGCTTGAGGTTAGGAAATACAGTGCCATCTGAACAAGTGGCTAATGCGTTGATTCCCACATCAACACCTATACACTCTCTAACTTTAGCCGTGGGTTTGACTTCAGGTTCAAACTTGAAACTGATGTACCAATCATCAGCGCATTTGGATACAGTAACATTTTTTACTCCTTCAATTGGCAAGATTTCGTGGCATTTTACCCAGCCAATGCGTGGTAGCTTAATCTGGTTCCCACTGACAGTAATACTCCCTTCTAGGTAAAAACTATCCCTATGACCTTTCTTTTTAAAACGAGGTTTCTTGGATACTTTCTGTGATAACCATCTTTTGATGGCAGTTGACAAATTCCTGAGGGCTTGCTGAGGACTACATTTAGATACCTCATAATACCACTGATGTACAGATTTGACTTCTGCAACTAAGCGCTTATGTAAGTCTATTGCTGTTGGTATCTTCTCCTTTTTATTCTTCGCTTCTAGGCAAATAGCTAGCCCCCAGTTATAAGCGTGGCGTGATGTTCCCGCATGTTTAGCAAATAGTGTGCGCGTAAGATTGTTGGGGGCTAATTTAGTCTTGAAACTTTTGAGTAACATCTCTCAATTCCTCCACAAGTTTCTTGTTTTTGTGTGAACGAGAGCCATATAGTCTCGCGCTAAAGACAATGATTATCTCTAAAACACCTTTGGCTAATTGATATCATAACGGCGATGTCCGTTTGCTGTTATTTAGGGGATTAATTTACTTTGAGCCTCCCATCTCCTTAGTGTGTTTGGGGAAACACCTTTGAGTTTAGCGGCTTCACCTATGCTTAACAACTTACCCATGGCTCTATAATAGAGTATTATAGCGGTTCTCGCTTGCGTGAGGTACACCTGAATTTGCACAGTCTTTTCTTTTGATACATCCTATAAATTTTGCTGTACTTCATCCACTTGAGAAACGCTATATATGGGTAAGTTTGTAGATATTTAGGTAAGTTTTTCACTTACTGCAAACAACCCTCTATCTGCACCAAAACCGCTAAATACTTGCATTACTTATCGTCTTTTTCCCCTACTTATTTAGCAAGCTCTATTTCTTTGCCACTCCCGCACAACCCCCCAAGCATGTATTCCACAGAAGATTAGCCCACCCAGAAAAGAGAATCCTATCCCCAAAATTAACAGGGAATCTGAAAAAGGCAGGGTTTCGGGATCGATATTGTCCAAACCCTGGGCTTGTAACTGAGCTGAACCCAACCCAGTAATGAGGAGAATTGGTAGCAATAGTAATCCATTGTGAAATGCATGGGCCAGCACTGCCCAGCCAAAACCATAACGTAGGCGAATAAACCCTAACCATAACCCTACCACCACTTGGGGTAATACCAACAGGGGCAGCAAAGGCAACATCTGCGGCTGATAGTTGGTAATATGAATAGCACCAAACAAAAGGGCTAATCCATAGAAAATAAGACGGGGATATCGAGTATAGGCTGCTTGGAGGCGCACTGGAAATTTAGGCTGGGCAAACCAGAGGTAGATGTTTAAGCCTGCCAGCATCCCCCCAATGCCAATCACCAAGGCTCGATTGAAGGGACTGAACCCAATTATCCCCAGCAATACCACTAAAGACATGGATAGGGTCAAATTAAATACGGATCCTCTTAGCGGTAGCCGAAAAATACTTTCCTCAATCAACGGGGCAGCGATAACTGCTATAGTGAACCAGAACCAAGGAGAAGTCCCAGCAAAGAACTCCAACAAAAAGTTATCCTGCGGGTTAATCACCTGCCCGATGACAATAGCGATCGCAATCATGACCAACAGATGCAGACTATACAGCCGCAGCACCTGGTTTTTAATCTGCCTCACTGGTAGTGATTCAGGGGTAGTCGTCAGGTTAGGCGATCGCAAAAATTGACCGTAAATCCCAAGTAGGACAGGGGACGTTGGAGGCTGAGGATTAGGATTCTTCTCCATCTAAGCAATCAGGCAACATCTTATAGTCTAAAGTTTGAACTATAGGTTACAACTTTTCTGCCGCTTTACCAGATGAGAAGTAGAGTAATTAATGACATTCCTGTATGGTTCTGGCATTCCTACATCATATGTGCTTTCTACGCATCGCCAAAAGCACCGCAAAATAAGGGGATATGCAGGCTGAATTCTTCGTGTTAGCTTCGCGCCAATAACTGAAGCGGGGGCGGTAATGATCCCTGCTCGTGAGGCAGAAC
>JAAHGL010000072.1 GCA_010692635.1 Symploca sp. SIO2C1
ATTGTATCGATGGGTTCAATTTCCTTGCACTTTCATGGGAAATCCCTGAGTAACCTTGGAGAATGGAAGTGCTCACCCACGAGGATAAATGCTTCATTCCTTCTTACTTGTTACTTTTTACTTGTTACTTGTTACTTATTCAGCAAGCCCTAAGTATTTCTGTACTGGTGCAAGATGTGAGCCCCCTACGGACGCGAGCGCATCCGCAACGGATGAAAGAAACAAGCAAAACCCTCTTTCCTTGGAGCCTTCTGCCCTCTGCCTTCTGCCTTGTTCCTTAAAAGTTTTACCCAATTCCCAATTCCCAATTCCCAATTCCCAATTCCCAATTCCCAATTCCCAATTCCCAATTCCCTATTAATCATAATTGAAAGTTTTGAGCTGAGTAATTAAATGATCGAAGTAGGGTGCTAGATTTTCTGCCTCCAAGTCAGACACCCGCTTTAAACTAGCAGCCTTTATGCCTTCTAATCCCACCACCATGGCATCTAAAGGTACTTGTAATTCTTGATACAACAAGTTCATATGGTGCAATCCTTCTGAACTGGTAAACTGGCTGCTACCCCCAGCAATACCATAAGTCATGCAACGGAGGAAGTGCCAGAAATCACGCCAACAATTTTCAGCTCGCTTCGGTGGATAAAGACCTCCTCCTGGTTGGGTAATATTGGGAAATTGAGTCAAAACTTGCGCCCTCGCTTCATCTATAATCTCAGGAGCGCGATCGCGCAATAATCGGGCTGTACTAATTAAACTCTCTGCTGGAGAGGCAACTGCTTGAATTTGTTCTAAATCTTCATTACTGAGATAACGACTTTCGTCGTCCGCTGCCTGGAACAGTTGAATCACTTCTGGAGGATAGGAGCCTTTCCAGCTAGCAAAGCTGACAATTCTCGCTTTAGCAATTAGTTCTTTAACGTGTTCACTCAATTGAATAGTCATCAGAAATCTGGGTTGTTAAAGGAACAAATAGCAACTTAATCAAAACCTGGTGGTGAAATTTTTTCATCAGGACTACCTCCTGCCTTCTGCCTCCTGCCTCCTGCCTCCTACCTCCTATCTTCCCAAATTCAGCCACCTGTTGTTAAATTATTAAGAAATATAAACCCCTTGCCTACCCTTCATGGACATCCATCAAATCGAAGCGGCTTTGAACAGTCCTAATTCCAATGATCGCCTCAAAGCACTCACAGAATTGAGGAACTATAGCTCAGAGGTTGCAGTTCCTCTACTGACTAGTAAACTGCAAGATCCAGAGTTTGTGGTGCGCTCGTTTGTGGCAATGGGATTGGGAAAGAAACGGACAGAAGCATCTTTTAGTGCTTTACTTGAGTTGATGAGGTTAGATCGAGACCCAAATGTGCGAGCAGAAGCAGCTAATTCTCTATCCCTGTTTGGACAAGTAGCGGCATCTCATCTTGTTCAAGCCTTTCAAAGGGACAAGCACTGGCTCCTGCGGCGCAGCATCCTGGCGGCTTTAATGGATATGGAGTATCCTGAAGCACTGTTTGATGTCTGTATTTGTGCATTGGTAGGCGAAGAACCAACAGTGAAAGAGGCTGCAATTGATGGATTAAGTTTCCTGGCTGGTTCCCCTAAACATACTGATGCTTTACAGCAACTGCTAGCGCTAACAGATTCTGAGTGGTGGCGTATCCGGTGGCGGGTTGCTCGTGCTCTGAGAAGATTTGACGAACCCAAAGCTAGGGATGCCCTCAACCGACTCAAGCAGGACGAGGATCATCGAGTTGTGGGAGCAGCGTTGGAAAGCTTGCTTTAGCAATTGGTCAAAGCTGACAAAGGACTCTTTGAGAATGTAACGAGGGTGTGGATGAATTAATACTTTCTTAACAAGATGTAACAAATAAACGCTCGACATCATTGTATAAAAGTTACCGGAAGGTTTAAAAAGGATAGGGAAAAGCAAGCCATAAACCAGTTCTCACCTTAGGTCAGTTTCTAAGAAAAATATGAAGTTTTTTCAGTTTTTATTAGAAAATCTGCTGTAACACCAGACATTGGTTAATAAGTAGCAGAGCAGTGAGTCTAAGGAAAACGATTACTGAAACAATTTTATGTTATGGCTAGTCTGCCTTACTCCTCTCCAGGCTACTCAAAGCAGCTTGAAAAAGCTTAGCTAATAACAGTTTTGAATCCAACTTAAGTTAAGTACGGAGATTTTTGTATGTTCGACGCATTCACTAAGGTAGTTTCCCAAGCTGATGCACGGGGTGAGTATCTAAGTGCTTCCCAAATAGATGCCCTAGCTGCTATGGTTGCTGACGGTAACAAGCGTATGGATGCAGTTAACCGTATCACCGGCAACTCCTCTACTATTGTGGCTAACGCTGCTCGTTCCCTGTTCTCTGAGCAGCCCCAGTTAATTGCTCCTGGCGGTAATTCTTACACCAGTCGTCGGATGGCTGCTTGCTTGCGGGATATGGAAATCATCTTGCGTTATGTCAGCTATGCAATTTATGCCGGTGATGCCAGTGTACTCGAAGATCGCTGCCTCAATGGTCTGCGGGAAACCTACCTAGCTTTAGGTACTCCTGGTGCTTCCGTTGCTGTTGGTGTAGCAAAGATGAAGGATGCTGCGATCGCGATAGCTAATGACCGCAACGGTATTACCTCTGGCGATTGTAGCTCTCTGATGGCTGAAATTGGTACCTACTTTGATAAGGCAGCAGCTGCAGTTGCCTAAATAACAAGCAGAAAACTGGCTAGTGGAAGTTTTAACACCTCCATTCTTTGAAAACTTTGCAAAATCATAGGGAGATACCTAAATAATGAAGACACCTCTAACTGAAGCAGTTACTGCTGCCGATTCTCAAGGTCGCTTTCTGAGCAATACCGAAATTCAAGCCGCTTTTGGTCGTTTCCAGCGGGCTTCAGCAGCCTTAGAAGCCGCAAAAGCCTTGGCCGGCAATTCTCAAAGCTTGATCAATGGTGCGACCCAAGCAGTGTACACTAAATACCCTTACACTACCACTATGCAGGGGCCTAGTTATTCTTCTACCCCAGAAGGGAAAGCTAAGTGTGCTCGTGACATCGGCTACTACCTGCGCATGGTTACTTACTGCTTGGTTGCTGGTGGTACAGGTCCTATGGATGAGTACCTGATTGCTGGATTGGCTGAAATCAACAGCACTTTTGAACTATCTCCTAGCTGGTACGTCGAAGCCCTCAAATATATTAAGGCTAGCCATGGCCTGAGTGGTGATCAAGCTGGTGAGGCAAATACCTATATCGACTATGCGATCAATGCTCTGAGCTAGTTGCTCCTTTTGCCCGGAAAAGTAAGCAGGTACTAGTCAGTAGTTTAGTATCTGTTTACCTGTCCGGGCATTGTTGTATCTAAATTTATTAATGCTACTTTTGGATTTATCTCACGCTTGACGAGAATTAGTATATATTGAAAATCAAAAATTAAAAATTGGTTGACCCATGTTGGAGTCTAGCCCTGAAAATTATACTGAAGTTGATAATTGTCAGTGTTTAACAGTAGAGCAAGCGATCACTAATTTAAAAGGGGAAGATCAAGGACTTCAATATTATGCAGCATGGTGGTTAGGTAGGTTCCGAGTCCAGGAACCAGAGGTGATAGAGGCACTAATTGCTGCATTAGATGATGAAACGAACCGGACAGAATTAGGAGGATATCCCCTGCGACGGAATGCAGCAAGGGCACTAGGTAAACTGGGAGATTGTCAAGCAGTACCAGCGTTGATTGTTTGTTTGGACTGCTCAGATTTTTATGTTCGGGAAGCCGCTGTTCAATCGTTAGGTACGTTAGGTGATTGCAGATGTGTCCCAGAACTGATGAAATTACTAGAAGGTGGATTAGCCGTAGCTCAGCCTATTCCAGGCTCTCCCCACTTGGCACAACCCTACAACTTAATTATGGAAGTTTTAGGTTCCCTTGGTGCTAATGAAGCAATCGACTTGATTGAACCATTCCTAGAACATTCTGTAGAGCTGCTACAATACTCAGCAGCAAGAGCTATGTACCAGTTAACTCAAAACCCCATCTATGCAGAACGCTTGGTTCAGGCTTTAGCAGGGGAAAAATTGTTACTGCGGCGTGCAGCACTTTCTGATCTAGGAGCAATCGGTTATCTACCTGCGGCAAAAGCAATCGCCCAGACATCAACAGAAAATAATCTCAAGCTTATTGCCCTCAAAGGGCTTCTAGAGCATCATGTGAAAAATTACTCTCCGGAGTCTTCCTCTATCTCGGATACAGCTACCCACTTAATGAACTTGATGGATAAATTGTTATAGTTAGGATTTATTTGGACGAGGCACTTTCGTTCTGGGTTTTGGGAATGGGGAATAGCGAATAGGCATTGGTGACAAGTTAAGGCAAAAATGTAGTTGTCAAGGGAGCTGGGGAAGCTGAGGAAGAGGAATACAATTTTGTTGAAGAGAGTCTGGCAATGACCAAATTTTGCAAGTGAGCGATGACTAGTAATACCAATGCCCTAGAACTGATTCGAGCCGTTGAGCAAGCTGATTCAACCGCCAGCCTACTGGATGCGGTGAAAGCATTAGCAAATGCTCATTTAGAGGCGGGTATTCCCACTTTGATTGAGGTTCTTAGCTACAACAACCCAAGTCCAGCAATAGCAGCTGTGATTGGACTAGTGCAATTAGGGGAAGCAGCGGTGCTACCACTACTTAACTTAATGGATGATTACAACTATGGAGGCAGAGCCTGGGCAATCCGGGCATTAGCTGGAATTGCTGACCCCAGAGCCTTAGAAACCTTGCTAGAAGCTGCGGAAGGAGACTTTGCGATGAGTGTCCGTCGAGCCGCAGCCAGAGGATTGGGCAACCTGTATTGGTCTAAAATGCTACCCTCAGAAGTAAACCCTGCCCAAAAGCGAGCCTTCAAAACCCTACAAGTAACCTCCCAAGACCCGGAATGGGTAGTTCGGTATGCCACTACAGTTGCCTTGCAAGGGCTAGGAAATTCTGTGAGAGTTAGTCAGCCAGATTTAGTAGGTGAGATTAAAGATGAACTTGAGCAAATGCTCGCAACCGATACAGATTTGACAGTGCGCACCCGGGTTCAACTAGCAATTAAACAGCTTTAATTCGTCTGTGATGGCAAGGAACTATAATTGAGTAGGACAACCTTTGAGTACAGATTGGTAGTACCATGCAGGCACAAAAGTTATCGATATCCTTACCATTGTCCCTAGTCAGATTTATTGAGAGTTACAGGAGCACTCAAGGATGCAAATCTCGCTCTCAAGTGATTGAGGTGGCGCTGGAATTATTGCAAGAGCAAGAGTTAGAGAAAGCTTATAGGGAAGCCTCTCAAGAAATTGATTCTGCTTGGGATGTAACAGTTACAGATGGATTAGTTGATGAAACGTGGTGAGATTTACTATGCTAATCTCAGCCCGACAGTAGGTTCTGAGGTCGCTAAACGACGCCCGGTGCTGGTAGTAAGCAATGATATTAACAATCGTGCAGCCAGTACGGTGACGATTTTACCGATCACATCAAATGTTAGTCGTGTTTATCCTTTTGAGATTTTACTACAGCCAGAAGATAGTGGTTTACCTAAGCCTTCTAAGGTCCAAGCACAGCAAATTAGGACAATTTCTACACAGCGAATGATTGGAGATGTAGTGGGAAATTTGAGAGAAGAATTGATGCAATTAGTAGATGCTGCCATAAAACTGCATTTAGCATTGACCTAAGAGGAGCAGCACTATTAAAGTTAACTAGGGTTTGCTGAATAAGTCGTAATTTTCGGTTTTGAATAGGTGTTAAGTGTTAGATATTAGGTGTTAGGTGAGTTTTGAGGTGGTAGGTTTTAGGAATTTTCCACTGGCGGTGCCGTGGAAATTGTATCGATAGTAAGGGTTTGACTTAACCCAAACTAATTTACCCATGTTGGCACTTATCAAGCGTGCTATTCGTCCAATAAACTTAGCCTCCTGCACAACCAAATCATGAATTTTTCCATGCAGACAATATCTATTGCTGAAAAAATTGCACAAATTCGTCAACAGTTAACAACTGATGTGCGTTTAGTTGCGATTACCAAACAAGTCTCGGTAGAAAAAATGCGAGAAGCATATACAGCAGGGATTAGAGATTTTGGGGAAAATCGAATACAGGAGGCTTTAAGTAAACAACAGCACTTGCAAGATTTAAAGGATATTTGTTGGCATTTCATTGGTCACTTACAAAAAAATAAAGCCAAACAAGTATTAAATTCAATGCCTTGGATTCACTCCGTTGACGATTTAAAATTGCTACAGCATCTCAATAAATTGGCGGGTAAGTTAAATAAGCGACCTAAGATTTGTCTGCAAGTGAAAATTTTACCTGATCCTAATAAATATGGTTGGTCTGTTGATGACTTATTAGCTGCTTGGTCAGATGTAGAAACATGCGAGTATTTAGATATTCAAGGCTTAATGACAATTCTGCCTTTGGGTTTATCCGAGTCAGAAATGTTTGATGCTTTTGTAGAAACGGGGAAGGTGAAGGACAAAATTAATGAAAATAGTAAATTACAATTAAAAGAATTATCCATGGGTATGTCTGGCGATTATTTATTAGCCGTTAAAGCTGGAGCAACAATGATTCGTTTGGGAAGAACTATTTTTGGTGAGAGGATAATTAAGAATTAAGAATTAAGAATTAAGATGACAAGCAACAAATGACAAATAACAAATGACAAATGGCAAACAAAACACTAGGACTCGACAATCAACTGTACAACTACTTGCAATCAGTTTCTCTAAGAGAGCCGGAAATTTTGACTCAGTTGCGGCAGGAAACAGCACAGCTGCCGATGGGTAGAATGCAGATTGCTCCCGAGCAGGGACAGTTTATGGCATTACTAGTGCAGTTGCTGGGAGCTAAGAACACCTTAGAGGTGGGAGTTTTTACAGGTTATAGTTCCCTCGCAGTAGCATTAGCGCTACCAACCGATGGCAAGGTGGTTGCTTGTGATGTGAGTGAGGAGTATACAACTGTTGCCCGTCGCTACTGGCAACAGGCAGGTGTAGCTGATAAAATTGAACTCCATATTGCCCCAGCTCTAGAAACTTTGGAACGACTGCTAGCAGAGGGACAGGCAGACACGTTTGATTTTGCCTTTATTGATGCGGATAAAAGTAATTACACAAACTATTACGAGCAGGCATTGAAACTGATACGTCCAGGTGGACTAATTGCCGTAGATAACGTACTTTGGTCAGGGAAGGTAGCAGATCCTCAAGTACAGGACAATAGCACCAAGGCAATTAGAGCATTTAACCAAAAGCTCCATCAAGACCAGCGGGTGAATCTTAGCTTAGTTGCGATCGCAGATGGCTTGACATTAGCCCTAAAGCGTCACGAAACTTCTATCTAACCATCTCCATAATAAACATAATTATAGATATTTAGTTTTAGCACCCTCTAATTCCTATCCCTCATTCTTAATTCTTAATTCTTAATTCTTAATTCTTAATGAACACTCCTTCTCACTTCCTGATAACTGCTACTTTGGAAAAGAGCTTACCCAAAGTACCAATTATCAAGAGTGCGTTTTTGCTCGGCTCCATTGCTCCTGACTTACCCCTGTGGATTTTGTCCCTTGGCGGCATTATTTACTACCACTTCCTCAAAGGCTGGAGTCTTGGAGACACTGCCAGTTATATGTTTGGAGAATTATTTTTCCAAAACCCCTTTTGGATTAGCTCCCACAACTTCCTCCACTCTCCAGTCATACTCTTGCTAGGACTAAGTTTAGTTTGGTACTTACGCCGCCGCCATAACAGTTTTCCCACAGGCTGGTTGCTCTGGTTTCTGCTTGCTTGTTTGTTGCACAGTATCTTAGATATTCTCACCCATGTAGATGATGGTCCTTTGTTATTTTTCCCCTTAGAGTGGACAATTAGATTTCAGAGTCCAGTCAGCTATTGGGATCATCGCTACTACGGCAAGGAGTTTGGTCTTTTTGAACAAGCATTGAATGTAATATTGTTAATTTATCTAATTAGTCCCTGGATTTATCGACGTGTCCGTAATTTGATACGTTCATCTAATTCTTAAAGAAATTTAGAATTTAGAATTTAGAATTGAAAAACAACAAATGAAAAATAACAAACAACAAACAACAAATAAATGCATCCAATTGACTACATTATTGTCATCATCTACCTCATCGGTATAGTAATTTTCGGTGTTATTCTGCAGCGGAAAGCATCTGAAGGGATAGAGTCTTACTTTTTAGGAAATCGCAGTCTGCCTTGGTGGGTTTTGGGAGCTTCTGGCATGGCGTCCAATACTGACCTTGCTGGGACAATGATTATCACTGCCTTAGTCTATGCCTTGGGTACAAAGGGATTATTTATTGAAATCCGAGGTGGCGTTGTCTTAATTATGGCAATGTTGATGATTTTTATGGGTAAGTGGAACCGACGGGCACAAGTAATGACTTTAGCAGAATGGATGCGCTTGCGGTTCGGTTCAGGTAGAGAAGGAAATATTGCCCGGATCATTAGTGCAATTGCCAATATTATGTTTGCCATTGGTACAATGAGTTACTTTGCAGTTGGGGGTGGTAAATTCTTTGGTAACTTTCTCGGTATTGATGACCGCTATGCCTCCATTTTTCTCATCTTACTAGCTCTAATCTATACAACTTTAAGTGGTTTTTATGGGGTAGTTTGGACAGACGTATTTCAGGGAATCTTAGTTTTTATTGCCATTATATATATTTGTATTCTAGCTCTACAAACAGCTACGATTCCAGATACTTTCTCCGTTGCTATTCCTGGAACTGAGCAATTGCAACAATGGACTTTTACCGAGTGGAGTAGTATCTTGCCTCCCATGACAATTGATCTACCAGGAGACTATGCCATCTTCAATTTGTTTGGTGGGGTCATTTTCTTCTACCTGTTGAAAGAATTTATGGCAGGTTTTGGGGGAGGGGGAGGCTATATGATTCAACGCTACTTTGCCGCTAAAAGCGATCGCGAAGCTGGCTTGCTTTCCCTGTTCTGGATTTTATTGCTATCATTTCGCTGGCCTCTAGTAACAGCTTTTGCCGTCCTAGGTATTCATTACGGAATTACCACAGAAGCAATTACTGACCCTGAACTAGTCTTACCTACAGTCATTGCAGCATATGTTCCAATTGGAATTAAAGGACTGCTAGTAGCCTGTTTTATCGCAGCAGCAATGTCTACTTTTGACTCGATCATCAATGCCAGTGCTGCTTACTGGGTGAAAGATATTTATCAAGCCTACCTTGCTCCTGAAGCTTCCAGTCAACAACTAGTCTTCCAAAGTCGCTTGGCATCAGTTGTTATTGTTGTTGTAGGATTACTGTTTAGTTTCAATATTACCAATATCAATGACATTTGGGGATGGCTCACCCTAGGTCTTGGTGCTGGACTATCTGTTCCCCTAGTTTTTAGATGGTATTGGTGGCGCTTTAACGGCTATGGATTTGCTGTTGGTACAGTTGCGGGCATGGTAGCAGCGATAGTTACTAAGGCAGTTATCTTACCCAACTTAAATCCTAATTTCAACGAATATGGTCTATTCTTGATTCCCAGTGTTTGCTCCTGCCTCGGATGTATTCTGGGGACGATTTTCACTGAGCCAACAGATATGGAAGTTATGGATAATTTCTACAAACAGACTAGACCATTTGGTTGGTGGGGAAGAATCCGTAGCCAACTCCCAACCAATATTCAGGCTAAAATCAAGAATGAGAATCGACGAGACATTCTTTCTACCTTGATAGCAGTTCCCTGGCAGCTAGTCTTATTCCTGATGGGCATGATGTTAATCATGAAACGTTGGGATAATTTTGGTATCCTACTGCTACTGTTCCTTCTACTTTCCATTGGTTTGTACTTCACCTGGTTTAGGTATCTTGCCAAAGAGGTAAGAGTAGATGAGTTACTGTTGAACAGTGACAATTAAAGGGGACTAGGAGGCGGATAGATGGGGAAACAAAAAGATACAGAGATAACTGTTACTGGTCACCGGATGAGAAGATAGATTAAGAAACTCTTAAATTTTTGATGGACTGCTATGGCTGAAATTCAGTTTTTTAGAGGTGTTAAAGAAGAAGTTGTCCCTGATGTGCGCCTCACCCGCTCTCGTAATGGTAGCCAAGGTACTGCAACTTTCTATTTTGACAAGCCTAAGGCTTTCGACGGTACGCAAAAGGAAAGTATTGAGGGAATGTACATGATCGATGAAGAAGGTGAAATTGTAACAAGGGACGTAAAGGGTAAATTTGTCAATGGCCAGCCAGAAGCGCTAGAAGTAATGCATTTCATGAAATCCGCTGAGGCATGGGAGCGTTTCATGCGCTTTATGAAGCGATATGCGGAAGCTAATGATCTAGGATTCAGTAAGTCAGAGTAGAGCACTTTCAATAAGAGGCAGGGGAATGGGAGGGATAGTAATACTGCTGGGATAAGCACTATTATCTCTTCCTCAGCTCCTCAGCTCCCCCTGCTTGTCTAAGTGCAGTGCGGCAGAAATAACCCACCAGGAAAGAGATCGATAGAATCCTTACTCTATAAGCATTCTTAATTCTTAATTCTTAATTCTGCGGAGCGGTACTAAATTTCTTCTTGCCTGATTAAAGCAAAATATGTCTCACCTACCTCACCCTGACCAAAAGCAGATAACAGTCAATTGTGCTGTTATTACTGTAAGTGATACGCGATCGCTTGAAACAGACCGTAGTGGTAAGCTGATTAAGGAATTACTCCTCAATGCTGGTCATGCTGTTGTTTTTTATCAGATTCTCAAGGATGAACCAACTCAGATTCAGTTACAGTTGGAAACCTTAGGAGAGCAAACAGAACTTGATGGTGTAATTTTCAATGGTGGCACTGGCATTGCACCACGAGATACCACCTACGACGCTCTGGAAAAATTGTTAGAAAAGACTTTGCCAGGATTTGGTGAGGTGTTTCGTTGGCTCAGTTATCAAGAAATTGGCTCACGAGCCATTGCTTCCCGAGCGGTTGCTGGTGTCTATAGGCAGAAACTAGTTTTTTCCATTCCTGGTTCTTCTGGTGCGGTTAAACTCGCTCTAGAAAAGTTGATTTTACCAGAACTAGTTCATCTGGTGAATCAACTGCATCAATAAATAGGGCTTGCTGTATAAGTCTGGAAGCTCTGCTAGAAAAGGCTTTCAATCATTTTTTTCGAGCCCAAGTGCAAGGAAATGGTATCTTTTAGTTCAAAAACCTTGCACCGCAAGTGGAAAATCCCTAAAACCTAACACCTATGGCAACCCTAAAATTACGACTTATTCAGCAAACCCTATGTAGGGGCGGGTTCGCCCGAAATTTGGCAACCAGACGATAATTTATCTAAACCCGCCCTACCAGCATTACCGGGTCGGGTTTAGCAGATTGATTTGTCAATGTACTTACCGGATTGGTGAACCCGCCCCTACAGGATAATAATTTACCAATATTGACTTATTCAGCAAACCCTAAATATCAAAGTGCGATATGCTTGCAGAGCTTGCTTGCGTGAGCGCACATCTCGTCATAGATCTCAAATCTCAACCCAATTCCACCATCATCTGTTGAACTTGAGCAGCAACTAAGTGATCCGAATCATTCTCCATCATGGGCAACAACTCCCTACAGGAACGAGGTGAAGCCTCTTTCAGGTAAGACAAAACTGCTTCCCTGACAAAACTGGTAGGATGACGCAGACACACTAGTGTGGCTTCCGGTGTCAAAGAATACCTTTGAGCCCTTGCCAGGTGAAAACAACAGGCTAAAGACCAGTCTGAGAGAAAATGGCGCAACTCGATTAACCGACGCAAGCGATCGCTAGGACTCATCGGTTGATAAGGTACTAACTCTACCAAACAAGCGAGTTTTTCTGCAGTGGTACGCCGGTCCAAAATTCCTAAAAAAGCTCTTTTTTGAGGAATATCAACGGTATTATCCAAAATTTCCAAACCCATTGCCCGATTTGACCTTGATCCCGACTCCAGGTTAAACACTGCTGCTTGCATCGCACTCAAGGGATAAAGGAACTTCATCAGCAAAAAACATCGCTCGATCACATCCTCTTGCAAATCGGTTAGAGATCGTCGCAATAAATCTGCCTCTTCCCCAATAACCTCCTCCGTTGTAAAATCCAAAACTGCGGCATAAACCTGACCTAACAACAGTAATTCTTGCTCGATTAAAGTTTCGACTCCACTACGACCTAATTGGTCGAGTACAGCTTCAATTCCTGCTTCGTTAGGCAGTTTAATCAAAATACGCAGAAGATTGCGCCGCCTCCTACCCCAACTCGTCATTAACTGTTGCACCAGCTTATTCAGAGATTCTGGCGTCCCAATTTCCCCTAAAGCAGTCCAAGCTTGTAACCTCACTAAATCTGGTTTATGGATATCTTCTGCCAAATCTACCAATAATGTAATCGCTTCATTACCCAAACTCACCAAGGCAGCTCTGGCTGCATCACGAGTGGATTTGTAGTAAATTCCTCTTACCAAGGAAGGATAGTACTCTTGCAACCGGGTTGAGGCAATGACATCGAGTAAAGCGCAACGTACTCTCAAAGAATCATCTTGCAACAGATCAGGAATATAAAGCCGCAGTGCTTGCAAATAGTCTGCTTCTCCTAATGCTTGAGTACCGATTACCCGTTCTCTCTCCCACTTTGAGGTGAGCATTCGCCGCAGAATATTAGTTGCCTCTGCCTTCTCTGTGGATGTTCCTAGACGCAAAATTAAGGCTGCAGCTGTGCCTCTTACCATAGGATCAACAGCAGCATTTAAATAAGGTTTAACATTGGTAATATCCAGTTCTGGCTGGCTCAGCCAGATATACCGGAGTGCTAACGCCAAAACTTCTGGTGGTGGTTGTTGTTCAATTAGTATGCTGACATCATTCCGATAAGCTGGTTTGGGATCCTCCAGCATTACCTCTAGACTTTTACACTGCAAAGCATGAGATAGTCTAGGTAGAAGAGGAGCAAGTACATCACCTACATTCTCTGAATCAATTTGAGCCAATAGTTCAATGCAAGAGCTTTTATCAGCTTCAGTACCAGGTTTTTCTAGAGCTTCGATCACTGTTCGCTTGAGGGCTCGTAAGGCTACATCAGAAAAACCCAAACGTCCTTCTTGCTCTGCACTCTCAACTAACAAGTTCACATAACTCGAGCGCATTAACCAAGCACTCAGCAACCAGATGAGGGAGAACACTACAATAGCAAAGATAAATGCCCAGGTTTGCCATTGCTCCAATACTACTTCTGACTCTGTTGGCAGTGCCCAATGGATCAAAGCAATAATTGCTAGGATAGCAAGACCTGTGATGCCGCTGGTTACTGGTTGAGCAATAGCCTGCACATTAGTTTGGATGGAGCTGCGTATCCTTTCTGGTAGGGGTTGGAAAACGATAGGTTCAATACCAGCGATTATGGTGTAGCGTAAGATTTCGTCGATAAACCTGAGCAAAATCAGACCAATAAAAAACCCAGTAATCCACTCAGGGAAAGCAACGAGCTTAACGATGAGCGTCCGGAGAGAGTCTAGCAAGCCAAAGAGGGTGATGGAGCCTAGAATCGATAAGGAGGCAGGCAGCAACATGGCAGCACCAAAAACCCCCAGCTTATTAATGACACGACTGGAGATAAATAATTGGGTAACTAGTTCAAATAACCCAACAAACCCGCTGAATAACCCTAAGAAACCAGCAATCTCCGAAGCATCTAGTTTTGCTTCTAATTGACCAAGATACTGGAATTCAATTAGAAGAAGTAGCGCTTGTGCCAGGATAAAAAAGGCAAATAGAGGAACTATATAACGTTGCAGTGAATTACTAGTGCGGCGAGATTTAAATTCTTGCTCCGTATCTTCCCACTGTCTTGTCGGTGCGTCGGGAAAAGCTTGCTGATAGCGCTTACATACATAAAATAAGGTGCCTGCACCCACCAGCATCACTATTGCAGCAGTAACCAGTACATTTTCCAGTCCAAAAACCAGTAATAATAGTGGTAAGGAGAAGCCTGATAAGACATCAGCAACTAACAAACCACTGGAAATTAGGGGATAGGTGCGTTTAATTTCCCGGATGTTGAAGAGTTGATTAGCAGCAACCTGACAGTTAAGGTCATTGAGAACGTCTACTGCATCCATCCAGAGACGTAATAAGAAAACAGATAATAAAGCGATCGCTCCGTCTAAATAATCAATCTCCAAGCCAAAGCGAAATATCAATAGGGGGAATGCCGTCAGTAGAGCAATTACCACCAAGACAGTTCTCAAGGGTAAAATGCGCTGTAACCAGGAATACAATACCCCTAAACCAGAACACATTAGGGCACTGGCGATGTAAATCCATGGCAACCACTCGACACCGTACTTATCTAAGAAAAGTGCGGTTGCACACTGTTCAAACCAAAGCAATCCTACTGAGGTAGTGGTGTAGGACACAAACATTAGTAATGTTCGTTTACCTTCTTCTGGTCGCAGATTCACCCACTGTAGGATTTTCCGTACCCAGTTACCCTGAACGCGAGCACGAGTTTGAAGTTTCATGGAAAAAATGGGTTAGAAACCCCGTCCTAGAAGGACGGCTGTACATGGTTAAAGTTATTTTTTAGGAGAGAGCAACATCATCATATTGCGACCTTCTCGTTTTGGGGCTTGTTGAATTTCTGCTACTTCCTCCAAGTCCTTCGCCATACGCTTTAGCAAGTCCAAAGCCAAGTTACTATGTTGAATTTCCCTACCTCGGAAGGTAATTGTGGCTTTCACCTTATCTCCCGATTTGAGAAAACGCTGGGCATTATTGACGCGCACTTGGTAATCATGGTCTTCAATTTTGTAGCGCATCTTCACTTCTTTGACATCTGCCGTGTGCTGCTTTTTCCTTGCTTCACGGGCTTTCTTCTCCTGTTCAAATTTGTACTTGCCGTAGTCCATGATGCGACACACCGGCGGATCTGCCTTGTCACTTACCAGGACTAGATCCAACCCTTTTTCCTCAGCCATACGCAAAGCGTCTTGAGGCGAGAGTATCCCAAGTTGCTCCCCATCGATACCGATGGCTCGAATCTTGGGAAACCTGATTCTTTCATTAATTTGGGGTAGATCCCGTTGGCGTCTTTTATCAATCACAGGCGTTTGATTAATCTTCAGTATCGATAGGTTGATCAGCGGTAGACTTACTATTTACTTGCTATTTTACTTAGTCTTTTCGGGTTTGTTGCTTTAAGTTGTTAACTTTACTGCCAAAATAGCTGCTAATTGGGCAATGTCAGGAAAAGATTACAATAGGAGATAATTTGTAAAAGTTTTTGAAGTTGAGGCTTTTCGTGACAATCCCTGTGCCTTGGCAGCAAAGAGTGGGCAGTCAACGAGACTGGGTTTGGCGAGGTTGGCAAACCCGCTATACCTATTTTCGTTCGCCGCCAAAGGTTCACACAAAAGCAGTACCCGTAATTTTGCTGCATGGTTTTGGAGCTTCAATTGGGCATTGGCGTCATAATTTGGCAGTCCTAGGTCAGCATCATACAATTTATGCTCTAGATCTGCTTGGTTTTGGAGGCTCAAGGAAGGCCTCTGCTGATTACAAAGTTAGCCTCTGGGTGGAGCAGGTTCATGAGTTTTGGCAAACCTTTATCCGGCAACCAGTAGTTCTGGTAGGTAACTCAATCGGCTCATTGGTATGTTTGGCAGCAGCGGCAGAGTATCCAGAAATGGTCAAAGGTTTTGTCATGATTAATGTGCCTGATTTGCAGGCGCGAGAGGAGATGATTCCCTCTTGGCTACAACCAGTGATTTTTACCATTGAAAGTTTAGTAGCATCACCGGTGGTTCTCCAAAGCCTTTTTTACCTAATAAGACGTCCAGGGTTTGTTCGTAAGTGGGCAGGGATTGCTTATGCTAATCCAGAGGCAATTACTCCTGAATTGGTGGAAATTCTAACGGTTCCTGCAAGAGATAGAGGTGCTGCTAGTACTTTTAGCACCATAGTTAGGAGGATGAGTTCTGCTCATTTTGGTCCGAGTGCCAGAACTATTTTACCTAAGATAAATGTTCCTATGCTTTTGTTGTGGGGTCTTCAGGATCGGATGATTCCTCCTAAGTCAGCGCGTTATTTGGCTAGTCTCAATCCTAATCTGAAGTTAGTGGAGTTGGATAATGCTGGTCACTGTCCTCATGATGAATGCCCTGAGCAGGTAAATCAAATTTTATTAGACTGGCTTATTTCAGTGCAAACACTTTAGTGCAAGAAGGCAGAAGGCAGAAGGCAGAAGGCAGGAGGGAAGAAAGATTGGAAGGGAAGCTTTTTCATCTTACTTCAAAACCAGAAAATTACGACTTTTTCAGCAAACCCTATTTACTGCTCCCCACTGCGCGCTCTCTGCTCCCTTCTTCGTTGAATACCGCTGATTTTCAAGACATCAGAGAGCGTAGGGCAGTAAGTTGGCAAACCAAATGTCCCTGGATTAATTGGGTTTTGATGGGTAAAATGTCGGTACTTCAAGCAGAATCTATCCCAAGCAGACATCTGAATTCGGAATAGAACAATCAAGATATTGGCTAGCCAGGAGTATAAGGGTAGGCGAAAATAAATTTTTTGACCGAGATAGTCACAACCTTGCTCGACAAATTGATTTACCGTAATTGCTTGATTTCCTAAGACTAATCTCTTGGTAGGTTCCTCATCTGTCTCTTCATTCGACTCCATAGGATAAGGATGATCAACTAAGTATCGTACTACCTGAGCAATATCTTGGGCGTGGATGAAATGGAAACTGCCATCAGCTCTGAACCAGCGAACTAGACTAGCCCATTTGGCAACATCTGTGATACCAGAGGAGAGATGGGAATAAGGTTTGTTCTCATCTCCCCCTAGTACCAAAGTAGGAAATAGGGTAGTAATCTTTGGAGCGATCGCTAATTTCGATAATCGCCGTAGACAGTCGTACTTAGAACGGATATAATCCGTTCCCAATTGACCTGCCTCCCTAAGTAATTGGTTATTGCGATCAAGGATGCTAGAGGTAGAGAAATAAATCACCTGTTCGCACATCTTAGGGTTAAGTAATTCCATTAATCGGATAGTTTTGATCACATTAATATCAAAAACTTCCGCCGCTCCTCCCCAAGCAGTTGCTGTTAGGATTGCTACATCCATAGTTTTCAGCAGGTTACCAAATTGGCTAATCTCCCGTAAGTCTCCCTGAAAAATCGTGATGCCAGAACGAGCCTCGTAGTCAAATCCCAGTTTATCTGGGTCTCTCACCAACAAGTATAGTTCGTGCTCAGTTTCAGTGATCAACGCTTCGGTGATGTAGTGACCAATGCAACCACTAGCACCTGTCAAAAAAATCCGCTTGGGGGTCATGCTTGGGTTCACAGTGCAGGTATTGGCAAAATAAATTAGGCGTGAACTGCTAGCAATTGATCCACTTGCTTGGCAGTTTCAAAGAAAAATCTCACATTGTCTTCCGGAGTTTTCGGTAAGACGCCGTGACCGAGATTAAAGATATGACCTTTGTTACCCGCTTTGCGAATATTGTCAAGGATGCGATCGCGAATAAAATCTTGGGAGCCAAAGAGAGTACCAGGGTCCATATTTCCCTGAACCTTCATCTGAGAACCCAAGCGCTGTCGCGCCTCTGCCATATCTACTGTCCAGTCTACACTGACAATATCAACTCCTGATTGCCCCATTCGCTCTAATACACCAGCGCTGCCACTGATATAAAGGATTAGGGGTGTATCTGGGTGGGTTTGCTTGACTTGCCTTACTACTTGCTGCTGATAGGGTAGAGCAAAGGTTTCGTAGTCTTGGGGACTCAGTTGACCAGCCCAAGAATCAAACAGTTGTACTACTTGAGCTCCGCTGTCTATTTGGTAACGGACATAGACAGCGATCTGATCAGCAACCTTACCCAGAAATTGATGGAGCATTGCTGGTTCAGAGAAAGCCATGCCTTTGATGATTGAGTAATTTTTGGAACTTTTACCCTCAATCGCGTAAGCTGCTAGTGTCCAAGGCGCACCTACAAAACCGAGTACCGTTGCTTTGTTACCCACTTCATCTCGGAGTGCCTTTAAAATCTTCGGGATAAACTGCAGCTTATCTAACTCTAAAGGATGTATTTGGTCAATTTGAGCTTGAGTGCGAATCGGCGTGTCAATAACTGGCCCTTTGCTTTCTAGGATGTCAAAAGGTATACCCATCGCCGGCAAGGGTGTGAGAATATCAGAAAACATGATTACCCCATCCGGCTGAAATGCCTTCCAAGGTTGCAGGGAAATCTCAATGGCAAGTTCTGGTTTTTCGGAGCGTTCGCGGAATGAAGGATATTTATCTCGTAAATCTCGATAAACCTTCATATAACGACCAGCCTGCCGCATCATCCACACCGGTGGACGGCCTAACACTTCACCTCGAGCTGCCCTTAGTAGGTAAGGATCTTGGGTTGAACCATTCATCTAATCTTGACCACGGATAGTTTTTTAATGCATTTGTTAGCTTATCATTCTGGGATTACCTATGTTCGTTTTTGCAGAATTGGGGATGGGCAAAAGGGGAGCGAGGGGAGTGTCTGACAGGTGTAGTTTTTTTTACTCTTGAACCAAAAAAAGAGACAAGGAGGACAAAGGCAACAAGGAGGACAAGGGAGAGAAAGCTGATTTTTTCATAGTTTTTATCACCATTACCCACAAATCCGGGTAAACGGGTAAGTTCCTCGGATGAGTCTAAAACTTCCCCAGTTCTGAAAAATCCTGATTCTTCTCTCAAACTTAGGTATTTGAAAATGAAAGAGAAATTAACAATTACGGAGGATAACTAATGTCTGTAGAAAAACGTGAATTAAAACAACTAATTTGGGTAAGGTTCGTAGTTTTGGCATTACTGCTAGGGACTAGTGGCTTGGTAATGACTGCCTGCCAAGAATCAGATATAGAGAGCGAGTCTACTGAACAACAGGTAGATCAGCAAACCGAAGATGAACCGCAGACTGAGGCGGACAAAAAGTATGAAGAAGAAGGAAAGGATACAACTGATGATGATGACCCAGAATAATTGAAGTGGGAGTTATCAATGGATAATTGATAATTGGTTAATTTAGTCTAAGAGCTCTTCATTTATGAGGAACATATTTTCCTAAAGTTCAATCCTCTTTTTTTAAGGAGAGGTAATTATCCATTATCCATTGTTCATGATCAATTTTTTTTCTAAATTCTAAATTCTAAATTCTAAATTCTCCATTCTACCTTTATGGAAATTCACAGCGATTATAGTTCCCTAGCAACAACTCTCCGAACTAGGCGTCAACGCCTTGCCGAAAAGATTGCTTTCCCAGTAATTCTTTGGTCAGGAGGTTCAAGTTCTCGCAACTTCCCAGCTAATCACTACCCTTTTCGCGCTAGTAGCCACTTTCTTTACTTTGCTGGTTTACCTCTAAAAAATGCTGCAATTTTCCTAGATGGCGGCAGGCTAGAACTATTTATGGACGAAGACTCTGCTGAGAATGCCTTGTGGCATGGAGAAATGCCTAAACGAGAGGAAATTGCTCAGATAATCGGGGCAGATGCTGCCTTTCCTCTATCAGCATTGCCAACACGGGCAACTGGTGCAGCGACAATTGCTCTCCAGGATGCTAGTACTTACCAGCAACAAGCTGACATTCTGAATCGATCAGTAACTCCATCCTATACCCCAGAAGGGATTGACCGAGATTTAGCTAAAGCGATCGCTTCTGTTAGATTGTGCCATGATACTGGGGCAATCTCTGAATTACGACAAGCTGCGGCAGTTACCATAGAAGCCCATAAAGCTGGAATGGCAGCTGCTAAAACTGCGAAACAGGAAGCTACTGTGCGGGGGGCAATGGAGGGGGTAATTATTGCCCACAATCTAACTTGTGCTTATACCAGCATTGTTACAGTTCACGGTGAGGTGCTCCACAATAACCAGTATCACCACCCAATACAACCAGGAGACTTGCTCCTTGCCGATGTTGGCGCAGAAACCCCGATGGGATGGGCAGCAGATGTGACTCGTACCTACCCAACTACTGGTGAGTTTTCTTCCACTCAGCGGGACCTTTATGATTTAGTATTAGTTGCTCATGATGCTTGCATTGATAAAATCCGTCCGAATGTGGAATATCAGGACATTCATTTGTTAGCAGCAGAGGTAATTGCTCAAGGATTAGTCGATTTAGGTATTCTACGAGGACAGGCAGCAGATTTAGTAGCAATAGATGCTCATGCCCTGTTTTTTCCCCACGGTATTGGACATTTGTTGGGGTTAGATGTCCACGATATGGAGGATTTAGGGGATTTAGCTGGTTATGAAGAAGGTAGAGAAAGAAGCGATCGCTTTGGTTTGGGTTTCTTGCGACTAAATCGACCCTTGCAAGCAGGAATGCTAGTGACAATTGAACCTGGATTCTATCAAGTTCCGGCAATTTTAAATAACCCTGAGCTACGGTCAAAATATCAAGATGTTGTTAATTGGGACAAACTAGCTCAATTTAGTGATGTGCGGGGTATTCGTATTGAAGATGATGTTTTAGTAACAACAGCTGGTGGAGAAGTACTGACAGCTGGGTTGCCTACCGATGCACAGACCATTGAGGAGTTGGTAAAGTTAGGGGGTAGAGGTATTGGTGTCAACTTAACCTAAAGCTCATGCTTCACAAGGAACTTAAGTTCCTTGCTAATAGCTCAAGTCATCTAAAGATAACTCAATCGGCTTAAACATCTTCAGTCCACTTTAAAAAGTCTCTTGAGAGGTGCTGCCATCTTGTCGTGCGATCGCAAATTTTGTAGGGTGTGTTGGCTCCAGCGTAACCCACCCAACAACAAAACGGCTTATGTTACAGCACATTGAAGGAAATGAAGTACACCCTCTCAATAATAAAACTCTTGTGGGATAGGCATCTTGCCTGTCCTTCTCTACCTCACTCAGAGCAAATTTGTTGTAAGTTTGAGTGCCATAGAGAGATTTTATATATGGGCGCACACTTTTCCTATTATAAAAAAATAATAGCAAAAAATAAAAGTAATGAAAATTAATTTCTCCGCGTCCCCGCGTACTCGCGTCTATTTTCAGATTAGGAAGTTTGTTTGCAGATATGTTCTAACTCTTCTCGCAAAGATAAAGGAGTATATCCCAACTCATAAGCCATTGAACTATCCAAAGAAACATCTGGGGGTCTAGGAGCAGCCATTTTCAAGTCTGTTTGTAAGCAAGCCTTAATAGTTGTTGTTGGTAATTGCCATATCTCTGCTAAGAGATAACCAAAATCATAGCGAGATATCCGTTCTTTACCTCCTAAATTAATAATTCCTTGAACTTTTTCCAACCCAAAAAAAAGTCCTTGAACGGCAGTTACTGCACTTACAGGAGTACGGAACTCATCAGTGAATAAATTTAGTTGCTTGCCCTCCGTTAGGGTTTTAATGAATGGTTGGATAAAACTAGTAGCTGTAGGTGCTGCTAAGCCGAACATTAAAGGCATACGACAGATAGCAGTTTGGGGATAACGCTCCAGCATTCCTTCCTCTGCCAGCACTTTGTGCTCACCGTAATAACAGATAGGAGATACAGGATCAGTTTCCCGATAAGGAGGGTTTAAGCCATCAAATACTAGATCAGTTGAAGTAAAAACACAAGGGATTGCATAATCTGCACACAATCCTGCAATATTCCAGGATGCTCTGACATTGATAGAGTATGATTCCTGAGGATGAGTCTGACAAAAATTAGCATTGGATTGAGCAGCAGTGTGGATTACTGCTGCTGGCTGTATTTCCTGAAAAACATGCTTGAGAGCCTGAAAATCTGTCAAGTCAACTTTCAGTAGAGTTACTCCTGAAATTGATTGAGGATGAGAAAAGTAAGTCCCATAGATATCCCATTCAGATTTGGCTAACTGGCAAAGATTCCATCCCAAAAAACCACTAGCACCTGTAAGTAAAAGTTTTTTCATTACCATATTCTCTTTTACAGAACTTTACTTTTTTTTGAGATGCGATCGCAAAATATCAAGGTTTTCCGCGTATTAAGCAATGTTTCGCCAACAGAATCCGTTCCTCAACCCAACTACGAGGCTCCAACAGAACTATCTGATTCTACTTCCTCAGCTTCCCCAGCTTCCCCAGCTCCCTCCGGTTCAGGAAAAAACTCAGGTGGCTCCAGACAATCCTCTACCTCAGAAACATTAACATCCTCCAGACCCAACAAAAGCGATTTAGTATCCAAACAAGTTGTCAGTTGGTAATACTCATTATCAATCAACCACTGATATTCACTGATAAATTCTGGACGAGATTGACGGTAGCAAGCAGACCAATTTTCGATCGCTTCGGTTGTATTTCCCAAAGCCAGATTTGCCTTAATCAAAAAACATTGAGCCATGCCACTCCCCAACTGCCTATCTGGAAATTGTTTATTGAATTCAACAGCGAGTAACAACTCTTCACGAGCCTCTTTATAGCGTTCCTGTTGGAGCAAAGCCCAGCCCAGATTAGTACGAAACTGATATCGCCGATCAACGGACTCTTCTTCTCCCACCTTACCTGACTTAAAGCGAATGTAGGCTCGCTGTATCCCTAACCGTAGTATAGCTTCCGCACGTTCTGGATTTTTCTTGATCAGTACACGACCTGTAGAATTAAAAGCTTCAGGTAAACCTTGAGGGATGACTTTAACATACTCTGCTGTGGCTTCAGCAGTCTTATTCAAAGATTCATAGACTTTACCTAAAGCAATACTAATTTCGGAATTCCCTGGCTGTATCTGATTAGCCTGAGAGAGCCTTATTAATGCTTGTTGCAAATTTCGGTCACCGTAGGCTTGAGTTCCTAAATAGAATAAATATTTGGGTAGTACATTATAGATCCCAGTGGAAATTAACAGCAGGGTAATGGCCATAACAAAAGTTGCCTCAGCCCGAAATTTTGGAGGAATATTCAATCTCTCTAATAGTTTTTCCACCTGGGTTTGACCTTTTGATGTCAGTGTTCCGCCTGCCACCAAAGCAAGACCCGTTCCTTGCATCAATGTCATGAAGGTTTCTGGCCATTGGACAGCACCCCCCGCTGACATAGCATTAGTTATGTTGATCATCAGGCTTCCTACCATCCCCAGGCAGGCAACCGTCAGGGTATTCCACAACCAATCGAGTTGATCCCAAACATCAATAACAGGGGTTGGACTAAAGTACCACCACCAAGCAGTTTCAGGAGGCTTCAAGACTTCTCGCCAGTTGTTCAGTTTTGGGGTTGCTCCAATCAAATCCTCCTTTGCTTTTAAGCGTTGATCAAGTTCTACTAACTCAGCCAAGGAAGTCTCGGCTCTCTCACATCGTTTTAGTAATAGATTTTCCACAGAATCACGAGCTAGTAAGACTTCATAAATGCTACTCTCTGTTCCTGCGGCTTCAGGGGATTCAAGTCTTTCTAAGTGAGCTGCATAATGTTCAATAGCTATTTCTAAAGGGGATTGTGGTTTTGAAGGGGTGGTGACTTCTGATGTGATCTCTTCTGACATGGATGGATCCTATTCACTGAAAGCTCAAATTACGCTTTTGTTGCTGTTGATTTTAAACGCGATCGCAATACTGTAATTATTTACTTATCATTTGTGCAACTTTGAGACTAAATCAGCCTTTGACACCACCTTTACAGCGGTTTTCATCTAAGTGAAGTACAGAATTTGTCGCTTGAAGGCAGGAGGCAGGAGGCAGGAGGCAGAAGTAAGATGTACCTCATTAAGGTGCAAAGTGCTGTATCCCTCTTCTGTCACTTTCCGAAATTCTCACCAAATTCCGTCATTACAGCCAACGATACCTAACGAGAGAATCAGGGTTTGACCCCCATTTTTCGGAGTCTGACAGAAGAGGGGTATCATCCAGTGGGTTTTTCTTCCCTAGCTCCCTCAGCTTCCCCAGCTTTCTCAAAAAGATCGTATTTGAATTCGCCTCGGAAGTCGATATGCGCCGGAATCGTGATTGCTGCCTCATCAAAAGCGACTTTTATCCGTCGGCGAAACTCTCGTTCTACATTCCATTGTTGCAGAGGCCGAGTCTTAATCCAGACTCGCAGAAAAACGCCGCGATCGCCAAATTCATCTACTCCTAAAATCTGTGGTTGAGCCAGAATTTGCTCCTGCCACTTTTCGTCCTTGCTCATTTGTTGAGCAACATGATCAATCAGTGCCATTACTTGATCTGCATCGGTTTCATAACTAATAGGAATACTGACATCTACCCGCGACCAATTGCTAGAAAGATTAGCAACTACCTTAATTTCACTATTAGGAATGGTGATTAACCGTCCTCTACTATCACGCAATTGAGTAATCCGAAGGTTCATCTTTTCCACTAAACCTCCTACATCTCCGACAACAATAATATCACCGATAGCATATTGATCTTCGAGGATGATAAAAAAGCCATTAATGGCATCTTTGATTAAGTTTTGAGAAGCTAAAGATACTGCTAAACCAATGATACCTGCACCAGCTAGTAAGGGACCGATATTAATACCTGTCACTGACAGAGCAACTAAGATGCCAATTGCGATCAAGGAAACAGTAACAATACCTTTAGTTACACCAGAAATAGTAGTTACCCGCAGTTGCAGGCGAGTAACTGCTTCGGGGTTGAGTAAATAATAGTTTTGAGCCAATGCTGAAGTAAAGCGATTAATTAGGGCATAGGACAAACGGATTAATACATAGATGATCAAAGAAACAAGTCCCACTTGCAACGGAATCTGTAAACCTTCAAAAATCATTACCTGGATGTTACGGGTATAGGGAAAAAGACCTAATACAAATAAGCTTCCCCCTCCCAATAATCCCATTAGAGCTAGTTGGTATAGTCGATATTGAACTTCTCTAAGATTCCACAGTTTCCGTTGGTTTAGCTGGGTCGATATTGTCTCAGAGGAAGCTGAATTAGGGGATGTTAGTCGTGCTTTAGACTGTTCTAATTGACCCAGCCAACGATAGATGAGTAAGCTACTTACTAGGACAGCCAAACAAATACCAACAGCCATTAATCCTTGGCGAACCAGAAACTCTACTTCTCGTTCATATCTTGCCTGATTTAGACCTTCTTGTAACTTTTCGCGTATTGAATCAGCTCTAGTATCAATGTCAACCCCTTGTAATAGGGCATCTTGGTCGGTAACAGTTAAGAGATTGATCTTTTCTTGGTCGATGGAAACATAGATATTTGGTGACCTTCTTTCTTCTACTTCTTCGATCGCTTCTTCGATCGCTTCTTCTACAGCTTCTACAGCTTCTTCTACTGTTGATTGATTTTCTGTTGTTTGTGGTGCTGTTTTTTCCGGTTCTTTTAGTTCAACCTTGACTGGTTGTTTTTGAATTTCTATTACCAGTTGAGCATCTTGGTTTTTGATGTAAGTTTGACTAATCTTATTTAATTTATTTTGAATAGTTTCAATTCTCTTAGATAAATCAGACTTAGGAACAGCAAGTTCCAACAGACAGTAACCATCAAGGCGAACACATTTGGCAACCACTTGGTTCTCTGAATTTTGATTGAGCAGATTGGGATATACTTGGTTCAAATCGATAGTTGGTAACTGAGTCTGAACTGGAACTACAGACCAACTAGTTACAAACAGCAATCCAGCAATAGCCCACGACCAAAAACGTATTGATAACATAGTTAGAGAATTATTGATAAATAGGGCTTGCTGAACAAGTAACAAGCATTAGAAGGCAGGAGGCAGAGGGCTCCGAGGCAGGAGGAACAAGAGTTTCCCCTACTAAAAAGAATTCAGAAACTACTCATATCAAGGGATTTAGACATCCCACAGTCATTTTTAGTTTCTCGAGAGCTCCCCAGGAGCACTTCGCGCCCCCAATTGAATGGGAGAAACAATTCTCTTCCATTCTCTTCCATTAGCCATTAGCTATTAGCCATTAGCCATTAGCCATTAGCCATTAGCCATTAGCTATTAGCCATTAGCTATTAGCCATTAGCTATTAGCCATTAGCTATTAGCCATTAGCTATTAGCCATTAGCCATTAGCCATTAGCCATTAGCGCATGAGCGTGTTTCTCAAGAGTACAAGGAATGAAGAATTTATCCTATTGCAGCGGGGCAGAAATTACCCTTATTGGCACAGAGTAAACCGTAATGAATTAATCCTCGCTCATAGCCTCGACTCATTAGTCCCAAAGAAAGTGCTGCTTGGATAGTACTCCAAGCACTTTGGAGTAACCCGACAATTGCTGTTGGCTCAAAAGCTGAATCAATTACAATATCCCAAAATGGCTCAACTGCATCAGACCAATTAGCAGTACAAATGTTTTGGAAAGATAGATTACGTGCGATCGCTTCATATTCTGGCAAGGAAATTACGTAAGGTAAGCAGTAAACTCGGTATATTTCCTTTAAATGTTGTTCCTCATCTGCTGTCAGTTCTCCTGTTGCTGGAGTAATTGGGCGGTGACACCAAGTTGCCATCAAAAAAGTTCCCCCTACTTTGAGTACCCGATAACATTCTTTGAGGAATTGTTCCTTATCCGGCATATGTTCACCACTTTCCATCGACCAGACAAAGTCAAAACTTTCATCAGCAAAGGGCATATTCAGAGCATCAGCAACCTGAAACTGAACTCGAGTTACTAATCCTGCTTCTTGTGCTCGTTCAGTAGCTCTTGATGCTTGCACTGGACTCAGAGTAATGCCAGTGGCGTTGGCATTAAACTTTTGCGCTAAGTAAAGGGAACTACCGCCAATCCCACAGCCTACATCAAGAATTTGCTCAGCTTGCTCTACCCTAGCCCAGCTTAAGAGCTCTTCAATCAAATCAATTTGTGCCTGACGCCGATTTTTTTTCTCTCTACCAGTAGGTCCATAGTAGCCGTGGTGCATATGTTCGCCCCAAACCTGTTCCCACAAACCAGAAGAGGCGTCGTAAAATTGCTGAATTTGGCTTTTTAGGGTTGAAGTCATTAAATTTTTGCTTGAGGATTTAACAATTCTTAATTTCAAATTCTACAATAGTCAATAAGTCTTTAAAATAAACTTCAATTGGCTCTACCAATATGGAATAATATTCTTGGTGTATTTCTGGGATGGCTGATTTCACGCTACCCACACTAAAAATTGTGTCCCCTAAAGTTTCGAGCGCTTGTTGATTGATAGAATCAATTAAAACTTCGGGCATAGTTGATTTTTGATCAGCAACTCTCTTTAATGTGGCTTCATCTTGTTCTAAGATTGCTTTAAGGACTATTTTGTCATCATTATTGAGCGAAAGAGTAAATTGCAGCCACTCACGCCATTCTTCTGGTAAAACCGAAGAAATTTCTTTCTCAAATTCTCTATTTGACTTTTGCTGGCTTGCTATTTTCTGTTGCTCCAGAGATTGAATCTGAGCTTGCAGGTGGCGAAAATACAATTCTAACTGCTGTTTTCCTTTTTCTAAGGTAGCCACTTCTTGCTGAAGTTTTTGTTGTTGTTGCTGCTTTTGTTCAAATTGACTTTTGAGTTGCTTGGATTTAATTTTTTCTGAGGTTAAATCAGCTTCAACTTGCTGCTTCTGTAACTGCAAAGATAATAGAAACCTATCCAATTCTTCCTGATGTTGCTCAAGTACTTGGATTTGTGTCTGTAAGTCGTAAGCTTTTCCTCCTAAGTCCTGTTTGCGCAGTTCAAGGGTAATTAGTTCTTGGTTCAGTTGTTCTTGTTGTTGCTGTTTTTGGATAATTTCATTTTGCAGCTGCTCCTGTTCTTCCAGCAAACGTTGAGAGCGATTTTCTGTTTGTTGGATTTGGAAAATTTTAGTTGAGAGGGACTGACCTAATTCAAATTGCTGTTCCTCAAATTGTTGAATTTGGCTTTGTATCTGGTAACAATCTTCCTCTTGCTGCTGCTTTTGCTGTTGAAAATAAGTTAATTCCTGATATATTGTACTTCTTTGGTCGTGCAGTTCCGAGACTCGATTGCGTAGTTGACTGCGTTCAGCTTGCAAGGCATTAATACTGGCTTCTAGTTTTTGTCTTGTCCCTGTTGCTGTAGAAAGAGACTCTAGCAGTTGTATTTCCTCTTCCTCCAGTACTTGAATCTCATTCTCCAAAGAGCCTTTGAGTCGCTTTTCCTCATTAATGCGTCGTTTTTGAGCAACTACAACTCCTACATAGCTAGCGGGAACAGCAATCGCACCTGTAAGCAGAGCTTTGTTTGAGTTCCAAAACAAGCCAAGTATCCAGCTAACCACAAAGGTAACTGAACCCAAGATCACCCAATTGACTACCCTAGCTGATTGCCTCATGCTTTTATCTTAACCAAATATTGCCGTGGTACAGGAGCTAATGAAGTCCTTGTTATACTAAATCCGGTTATCAAAAATCACTTATCTTATTAAGAAAAGCTTGATATAGATTGATTGTAGTTGACTTGTTAGTGGTCTAGCTAAACCGGATTTAGTATTATCCCTTCATGTGGCAAAATTAGGCTAGTCAATACTGTTGGGATAAGCCCTAATAATTTAGGGCTAACGCTTTCTGATTGCAACCAACCCTACTAACCCAAGACTTATTAATGTACCATTAATCCCTGGTTCAGGAGTTTTTGCCACTCTTTGAAACTCAATAGGGGTACCAAAAGATGTGCCAAAGGGAGTAGAAAACTCATCAAAAGAGTCAATTGCATCTGCACTAATTGTCACCGTTGACACCACAGTACTCTCTGGTACGGGGAAACTTGTAGGACAGCCCACCGGTGAATTGGTTCCGAAAAATTGGTTGGACTTATAAACTAGGTTTAAATCGCAGCTAGTGGATACCAAGTTACTCAAATCTATCTGAGGAGTTGCCCTATCGCAACTGCCCAAGGCTGCTGAGTCATTTAAGTAAGGAAAAACCTTAAGATTAACGCCGTTATCTCCGGGACTAAACTCATAAGCAGCAGTGCGCAACAGGCTGACTCCACCGATGTACTGTTCTAGATGAACGTATTGCGCAGTGGAATTTCCAGAACCCAAAACTGATGCAGAGCAATTTTCCATTGTTAGGAAAGGGATATCAGAGTTACTCGCAACCTGTGCATTGTTGGTGAAAAAACCAGTGAACCATTTCACTACTTGCCCTACCTGCTGCGTAGGAGATAGAGTTGTGGTTTGCCCTGGTTGAGCAATTACAGCTGTGGTAAAGAGAGCTGTAAAGAAGCTTACTGATGTTATTTTTATAGTTTTTAAAGGTACTTTCATTCTGAAAATCCGTTTCTACCAGGAGTTCGGTTTAACTTAATAATCCCATTTGAGATCAACCCTAATCTCCTTTTTTTGTAATCTTAATCAAGATTTTAAGCAACTCAATTAGATGAAGTTTGCTGGCTAATAAACTTCATCAAACCTTCACACAAACTATGTCAAACTTATGCTGGTCTCCATGTACCGTGGAAGCTGAAGGGAATTACTTCGGGTAAACCCAACCGACAAACCGGTTCTTCGTCTAGACTAGCCTCATCAAACACCCAAACTTCACTGGTGTTTAAATTACCGTCATAAACTACTGTCAAAACCCATCCTTGTTCTGGATTAAGGGTATCTGCTGCATAAATAGGCTCAACTACATAGCGATTTTCTCCCAAATCTGCTTCAGTTAAGGTACTAGTTTGATAATCAAAGCGAGCAATACTACCAAACCAGTCTTTGCCAATTTCCCTTGAGAGTCCCAGTAAGCCGAAGTAAGTATAGCGCCAAGGTTGCCCAACTTGCTGTGGCTGCACGACGGGAAACTCGCAACAGCGATTTACAACTTCCTGCGTCTCAATAATCTTGCTCGTTTGAGGATTGAGTCGCACTTGCCAAAGTCTGCCATTAGCAGCAGTATGGGTTTGACCGGTTGGTACTTCCCTAAGATACTCATTACTTTGGGCAAAGTCAGAAAACCGAACTAAATCTAACCTTACTGAACCATCTGTTTCAACACAGCCATTGCCGAAATGCCACTGAAACCAAGGTTCAGTTTCACCGCGACTAACTACTTCCAAGGTTTCGCGGTCTACGACTAAAATACCGGTTCCTTGATTCCCTTGCCATTCCAGAGCATCACAATAGCTACTTAACCCCAGCATTATGGAGGGTAAATTTAAGCGGATGGGAGGTAGGAAAAAGATGAGATACTGCCCTGCCAGAACAAAACTATGCAGAAATGGTAGACCATTGAGTTTCATGGCTGCTGTTTGCACAATTTTGCCAGTGCGATCGCTCCGGTACAGATTTAAGGTAGACTTTTCATCAATCCCAATGCTATAAACCTCTCCTGTGTGAGGGTCTTGTAGAGGATGAGCGGAATAGGGTTGATTACGAGCAAGTCTCCCTAGATTATCCAAACCCTTTGTTTCCAAAGTTTGTAAGTCCAGAGCATGGGGATTTCCTGCTTCCCACAATGCTAAGAGTTTATCAGGTAGAGCCAGAACCGCAGTATTGGCAGCATTTTTTAAGAAATCATTATTAGTTAGTAAGCGTCGCCAATAATCCCAGATTGGTCCGGGAAATGTCATGCCGTAGTTACCATAGAGGAATTTACCAGCTTCGGCTTCTGCTAGATAGCCTTTAGTTTTTACATAGCGATAGATGCCTTTTGCCCCTACCTCGGTGAAATGTACTGCTAGCATTGCACCATCGCCATCAAACCAGTGACCGATTTTGCTTTCTCCTCGTTCCAGCCTCCCTGGTCCGTTGTAATACAGTGTACCCTGCAAGCCCGCCGGTATTTTCCCCGAGAGGAGAGCTAAAGGAGTAAGATTAAATTCCTTGGCTGGTTTAGCGATCGCTTTTGCCCAAGCTTTCTGGTATGACTGAGGATAAGTTGTTGTCATAGTTTCTCTCAAAGGTTGTGGCTCTCTTAAGAAATAAGGCAGGAGGCAGGAGGCAGGAAGGAAGAAGATTTGGCTTGTTTCTTTCATTCGTAGGGAGTGGTGCGCCGCCCGTTGGGGAGCTCCGGGTGAACGAAATATGAGGTGGGATTTCCTAGCTAAGTATCCAAAAATTATAAGTTCTCTCTTGTTCCTCAGCTCCCCCAGCTCCCCCAGCTCCCCACCCTTTTTTCGCTCACCCGGGAGCTCCTAAGACAATTACAGAAAACACTGGGAAGTCCAACTTCCATGCAAACCATAGGGAATATGATGCTTCAAGTGTAATCGAGCTACGGGCGGTTTATCAAAATTTCTGCCGTCTAAAATGACGATATCAGAACGAAGCTGGCTCGAATCGTAGACTAAGACTAAAATCCAACCATCATCCTCTTCATCACTTCCTGGACGAGGAACAAAAATTGGTTCACCTACATAACCTTCTCGAGCAAAGGAGTGTAACCAACGCTTTCCACTCTGCAAATCGAGTTTTAAAATCCCTTGTAAAGGTGCATTTCCGCTTTCTTGAGCCGCTGCACCAACAAATAGGTAACGGTAAGAGCGTCCAACATAATAGGGATGGGTGATGGGAAATTCACAACAACGGGATTCAATCAGCTCCGATTCTACGGTTTCTTCTAGTAAGTTCAAGGTAAATCGCCACAGTTGTCCAGGAGCAATATCTTCAAAATTCACCTCTTGGTATTTGGCGCCAGGTTCAAGTTCAGGCAGGGATGCATAACAGATGGAGTCAAGGTAAATCCGGTTGTCTTTTTCAAAAGCGTTAGCATGGTGGAACACAAAACCTGCTTGGGTTTCGATAATTTTCATCGATTCAGGAGAATTACAGTCCCGAGGAATAACCACAATGCGAGTGGATTGTTGAGGCTGAAACTTGACGCATTCCCCTGCTCCTTGCAGCCCAAAGATAAAAGGTAAAGGATTAAAGCTAACTGGATTTTGGAAAAAGATACAGTAGTGCTCGGTAATAGCAAAATCGTGAATAAAGGAAAACCCAGGAATTACGTGGGTATGATGCCGCAGGAGTTTACCCGTTGAGGCGAATTCGTAGATGATAATTTTGGAGGAAATACCCGATTTGATGGAAAAGTTCACTAAACAAGGCTCGCCACCATCTAAAGCAGAACTCGGATCAATCCAAGGATGAGCAGCAAAGGAGTCTCCTGGGGATAAGAGTCCATCAAGATAATCGATTCCTAGAGTTTCTAATGTACCCGGAGCTAAGCGATAGGGTTCTGCGGCTTCCCAAAGAGCCAGCAGTTTGTTTCCCCAATAGATAATGTTGGTATTGGCAATATTTTTCAGTTTCAGATCAAAAACATTGTTGAGCCAACCTCCCGGTTTCTGGGTGCCAAAAACGCCACGGTACAACATTTTGCCCGCTTGCTGTTCTTGAATAAAGGCTTCCGTGCGCACAAAACGGTTACGGAAATGAGCACGTCCCTCTTTAAAGGTAATCGCGCAAATCATGCCATCCCCATCAAAGGGATGACGAATTTCTGTGCCATGAACTTCAAATAAACCTGGCCCATTGCGAAATAAGGTGCCTTGAAGCTGAGGAGGGATTTCCCCTTCAATTTCATCAATCCAATAGTCGTATTCATTAGGCTGAGATTGATAGCCTTTCTCCCACTCCTTTTGATTGTATGGCTTTGTCGTAGTGAGAATGGGGGTTTGAGTTGTTAAGTTTGACATCTGAAAGTTAACAGGGCGGCAATTACACTTAAAAATCCTAACAAGGTCGATATACTTTGACTTCTTAATCTATAACTTTCCGCATTAGCAACCTTCTCGCAACAAGACTAGCAAATAAAGTACTTGAGTGATGAGTATCACTCAATTTGTTGTGTCAAGTCACAGAGAGTGATTGTAATAATTCGTTACACTTAACTTAACGAAACGTTACATAGGAGCTATTGGTTATGTACACATCTAACGACTTAGGCGTTCTCAACAACTATGCCACAGAGCCTCAAATGTACTATGCTTCCTACCCTTTTCCTGAACAGCAGC
>JAAHGL010000073.1 GCA_010692635.1 Symploca sp. SIO2C1
GGTATAGATGTTATCATTGTTCTCTATTTTAACAGAGAACGAAGTAACTGAAGCAATTAGAGTTACTTTTACCCTGGTTAAATGAACGAGGTTTTGAATTTTGTTTTTTGAGGTGCAAGATCTGAGTAATACTAGTTTTGTCTCAACAGCAGGTAATGTTGCCAGTTAGATCATCCAAAAGTACATTGAAGCTCAAGGGAAAGACTGACGGCACTTAAAAGTGCCTGCGCTACATCCCACCCTTAAAAGAGGTGGGCTTTGCTTGTTGTTCTGTAACTTTTAAGAAATAAGGGAATAGGGAGCAGGGAGCAGTGAGGAACTTTCTCTTCTGTTAGCTGTCAAATTGAAGCAAGGGAGAGTGCTTGGGATTATAACGCTGCCGTAATTAGGTTGCACAGTTCCCACGGTGGGGTAAATAATCCCCATCCTGCTTTGTTCCCTGTTTCCTGTCGAAGTTTACCTTTTTTATGCTGACAAACTTAATTTACTACCATTGTCGTAAAATAGAGTTAAGGATATATAGGGAATCTAGCACAGCAATTAGTTTGTGGGAGGAGGGCTTCTTATTTCAAGGAGAGGTAATTATCCATTATCCATTGTTCATTATCAATTTTTGAATACCCTCATTTATAGATAATAATTTTTCTCACTATCAAATGTGATGAATATTATTAATCTACCATTATAGCATTCTCAAGGGAAATACGACATCTATTCTTTACAAAACTCTGACAAAATCCTCCTGATGACAGACTAGATACAAGAATAGTGGTGAGTAAATATACGGAATAAGTTCTCAATGTCACACTTAGCTAGAATTAATCTTAAACAGAAGAAAAAACAACTACTTAGTATGAGTATAACCTTACCTATGCTCATATTTGGAGTAAGTCAAAGTGTGACAACTTCTGAACTCATAAATCGGGACGACTTTCTGTTATCTAAACCATCTATCACACGAACAGTTAGTAATTCCCAAGCTAAACTCAATAGTAACACATCTGAACCACTTTACCTGGCAGCAAGGGGTAACACAACCAAGAAATGCAATTGGCTAGGTATATGCGATCAAGAGCAATGATCAGGTATTTTTTTCTAGTCAGAGTTTTTTTGTGGTCAACTAATTCAGGTGTGTTTAACTAAAATAAAGAAGGATAATCATTTTTTATGACCTTAGATCTACCAAGATTTTATAAGGCTTGTAATCCCAGTCAGCCTTTAAAAGACCAGCAATATTACATTGATTTTTCTTCCATTAGAGGCAATAAAATTATTAGGTCCCTTAAGCGTCGGATTGCCCTAATTTCACCTGATGAGCCGACTTGCCAGTTGTTTACTGGTCATATTGGCTGTGGTAAGTCTACCGAATTGCTCCGGCTCAAATCAGACTTGGAGCAAGAGGGATTCCATGTAGTTTATTTTGAGTCATCTCAAGATCTGGACATGGCGGATGTTGATGTGACAGATATTTTACTGAGTATTGCTGGTCAGGTTAGTGAAAGTCTAGAAGCAATTAACATTCGGTTGCATCCGGGGTATTTTGCTAATCTCTTTGGCGAGATTGCTGATTTTTTGCAAACACCGATAGAACTTGGCGCTGAAGCAGAACTATCTATTGGTATTGGCAAAATCACTGCTAGAACGAAAGAAGCTCCTAAACTCCGACGCCGATTAAGGGAGTACCTAGAACCACGTACCAGTGGAATTTTACAGTCAATTAATAAAGAACTCTTAGGCAAAGCCAATACTACTTTGAAGCGACGAGGTAAAGCTGGATTAGTAGTTATTGTGGATAATTTGGATCGGGTGGATTTTCGTCCTCTACCCTCCGGGCGATCGCAACAAGAATATCTATTTATTGATCGGGGTGATCAACTACGCAGACTCAATTGCCACGTTGTTTATACGATTCCCCTAGGGTTAACTTTCTCCAATGATTGTGAAATTCTCAAAGATCGTTTAGGAGGCGGAGTTCCCCCCAAAGTTTTGCCGATGGTGCCGGTAAAACAGCGAAATGGAGAGGAACACACAGAAGGAATGGCTCTGCTGCGGCAAATGGTACTTGTAAGAGCCTTTCCTAATGAAACTCCCGAAAAACGACTAGAGTTAATTCCAGAAGTATTTGATAGTGGCGAAACCCTAGATCGTCTCTGTCAAATCAGTGGCGGTCATCTGCGGAACTTGCTAGGGTTATTATTAGGCTGTGTTATGCAAGACGATCCACCCTTCTCTCGAGATAGTTTAGAAGAGGTGATTCGAGAGCGCCGAGATTACTTACTTTCATCGATCGACGATGATGAGTGGGAGTTACTGTTTCAGGTAATGAAAGAGCAAACTGTCAGAGGAGAAACCGAACAAATGATTCTGTTGCGCAGTATGTTTGTCTTTGAATACCGCGATCGCGAGGGGCAGTGGTTTGATATTAACCCGGTTTTAGCAGAATCGCCAAAATTTAAATCATGGTCGAATCCAAACAACTAGCAGATATCGCAGTATACAACCAACGTTCCTTAAAAGCCCTTGATCGAGCTCTGTTTTTCTCCCAAGGGGAGTTTTCTCTAGTGTTAGTGCGTTGCAACTATCAACGTCTGCAACAGCGCGTCTTACTTCAGTTACGTCAACTTGCGAAGGAGCGCTATACCATTCGAGAGTTAGAACTATCATCATCAGCTACTACTCTCTACACCACCATTCAAAACTACGAGCACAGAACCGCCTGTACTCCAGGCTTATCTCATCCTGCTCTGATCATTTTCGGTTTGGAGTCGGTGAATGATCTCGAAGACTTGTTAACTTCCAGCAATCAAGTGCGGGATGAATTTCGCAAGCGGTTGCCCTTCCCATTAGTATTGTGGGTAAATGATGAGGTGCTGCAAAAGTTGGTGCGGTTTGCTCCAGATTTTGCTAGTTGGGCCGCTGCACCAATTAAATTTGAAATTACGACTAATGAGTTAATCGATTTACTGCGGCAAAAGGCAGATGCTCTGTTTACAACTTTATTGCGTCCCAGTAACCAGAGAAATAGTTCGTGGTGCGTTTCTACTGAGTATTCCAACTTAAATTTGATCGCCGATCACCGCTCTCGTTTTGAACTTAATGCAGCTCGGCAGGATTTACAACGTCGTCAAAAATTAATTGGTCCTCAGCTCAGAGCTAGTCTAGAATTTTTACTTGGTCAATATGATCATGCTCATGACCTGATTGATTCTGCTTTAGACCGTTACCAACAAAGTTTGAATTTTTGGCGAGCTAGCCAAAATTTAGAGGGACAGGGACTTCTGCTACTATATATAGGCTGGTGTCATTGCCGCAAAGCTGATTTGCATCGCTCTCATAGACTCCGTCACTGGCAACAGGCAACCCGTTATCTCGAACAAGCTATTGATGCTTTTGAGCAAGCTCAGCGTCAAGATATAGTAGCTCAGTTTATTACTCAACTAGCGGAGCTATGGCAATACCTAGAAGCGTGGGACAATTTACGGCTTTTAGCTCAAACATCTCTCAACTTACATCAAATTCATGGCTCACAGCTGCAACTAGCTCAAGATTACGGCTTTTTAGCTGAGGTAGCAATTAAGCACTCAAAGTGGACAGATGCCAAAGATCAAGCTCTCAAGGCTCTTTCTCTCTTAAGAAATGTTATAGAAGCTCAGGATCCCGAAAGACACGGAGACACGGAGGATAAGGAAGATATTCCCAATTCCCAATTCCCAATTCCCAATTCTCAAACAACAAACAACAATTCCCACGAATTTTTATTAGCTCAGTTATATCAGCTATTTTTGGTAAAATCCCAGCAGCAACTGGGTCTGCAAGTAGATGCTCGTCAGCGGCTGTCTCAAGCTTGTCAGGAGCTGCAACAAGCTATTGAGTTAAGTGATTATTATTCTCGGGTTCAGCGTTATCTTTACTTATTAGAAAGCTTGCGTAAGCTTTACTTTGAGCAAAAGTGTTACTTAGAGGCATTTCGCCTCAAGCAAGAACAACGTTTGGTAGAGCAACTCTATGGCTTCCGAGCTTTCATTGGTGCTAATCGCCTACAGCCTCAGCACCAAATGACTAACCAACCAATAGCAGCTCAAGAGCAGCAACAGATTATTGCGCGAGAAATTGCGGCTTCTGGACGTCAACAAGATGTGCATCGTTTAATTGAACGCTTGAGCCGTGCCCATCATAAACTAACAGTAATTCATGGTCAGTCAGGAGTAGGCAAAAGTTCCATTGTTTCTGCGGGATTAATACCTGCCCTCAAAAATCGAACTTTGGGCGATCGCATTGCTTTGCCAGTAGTGGTGCAGGTTTATACTGATTGGGTGAGGGAGTTGGGTAAATGTTTAGTAAAAGCTCTCCTAGAGTTTGGCTCTAATGACAGAGAAGAACTGCTTAATTTAGATTTAAAAGCAAATCAAATTAATCAACACCAAATTAGAGTTATCCTAGAACAGTTGCAGCGCAACGCAGAAGGCAACTTCTTGACAATTTTAATTTTCGATCAATTTGAAGAGTTTTTCCTTAATTATACCAATCAATCTCAAAGAATTTTATTTTATGAATTCCTGAGAGCTTGTTTAAATTTGCCATTTGTTAAAGTAATTTTAACAGTACGAAATGAATCACTCCACTATCTATTAGAGATTGAACAGTTCAATCTTGAGGTAATTGAAAACAATATTCTTGACCAAAAGATTCGTTATCCTTTAGATAACTTTTTGTTGTCAGATGCCCGTGCCGTAATTCACAACCTAACAGAACGGGCTCATTTTTATTTAGAACCAGATTTAATTGATGAATTGGTTAGAGATCTGGCAGGAGAAATGTCAGTAATACGTCCCATTGAGTTGCAGGTGGTAGGAGCACAGCTACAGTCAGAGAATATCACCACCTTAGCTCAGTATCAGGAACATGGTCCCAAGGCAAAACTAGTAGAGCGATTTTTAGAGAAGGTAATTAAAGACTGTGGACCAGAAAATGAAGAGTCAGCTTGGCTAGTCCTTTATTTACTCACTGATGAACATCACAACCGTCCCCTGAAAACTCGTAATGATTTGGCAGAAATATCAGGAATTGAATCCCAAAAATTAGATTTAATTCTAGAAATATTAGAAAAATCTGGCTTAGTATTCCTCTTATTTTCAGAAATTCCTGATTATCACTATTATCAATTAGTTCATGATTATCTAGTAGAATTCATCCGTCAAAAGCAATCCAGCAGTGAAGCAGAATTACGCTTAGCAATAGAAGAGCTGCGCAAAACAGAAAAACAACTTCGTGCTGAATTGAGGGAAAAAGAACTCAAAGCACAACTAGCCAAAGCAACAGCTCAACAAAAAAAACTTACGGAACAGCTCAATCAAGTTCTCCAACAAAGATTGCGAGAAGAACGTATTCGGGCAGTAGTGTTGGCGTTATTAACGGTCATATCTGGGATCTTGGGAGCATGGGCCTTAATCGGTGAAGATAATTCCCGGTTGGTTGCTTCGAGCGCTTCCTCAGAAGCTTTGCTGGCATCCAACAGTACCTTTGATGCCCTACTCACCAGTTTACCTGCAGGTAAACGACTACAGGGGTCATGGTGGGCAACACCTGAAGCTCGGACACGAGTAGTAACAACCCTGCAGCAGGCAGTTTATAGTGTTAGAGAACGCAACCGTCTTACAGGGCATACCGATTGGGTTAGTAGTGTTAGTTTTAGCCCAGATGGTGAGCTTATTGCTTCAGGAAGCAGAGACAGCAGCATTAAACTCTGGAGGAAAGATGGTAGCTGGTTCCAAGATCTTCCAGGACATCAAGCGGGAGTCTATAGTGTTAGCTTCAGTCCAGATGGCAAGATGATTGCTAGTGCTGGTGCTGATAAGCAAGTCAAACTTTGGAAGCGTGATGAAAGTACGGGTTTGTTTGAAACTGTCCCCTACAAAACCCTAACAGGGCATAGGAAACCAGTGAATAGCGTCAGTTTTAGTGCTGACGGTAAGACCCTTGCTTCAGCAAGTAGGGACAACACCATCAAGCTTTGGACTAAAGACGGTGAATTGCTCAAAACTCTAACAGGGCATCAAAATTTTGTCTTAGATGTGAGTTTTAGCCCAGATGGTGAGTTTATTGCCTCAGCAAGTAGGGACAAAACCATCAAACTTTGGACTAAAGACGGTGAATTGCTCAAAACTCTAACCGAGCATAGGAAAGCTGTGACTAGTGTAAGCTTTAGTGCTGATAGTCAGATGCTTGCTAGTGCTAGTGCTGACAATACCATTAAACTCTGGAGACAAGATGGTGAACTCATCGATACTTTCAAGGGTCATAGTAAACTAGTACTGAGTGTGAACTTCAGTCCTGACAGCAAGATTCTTGCTAGTGCTAGCGACGATAATACAGTCAGGCTCTGGCACTTAGATGGAACAGAAAAAACTGAAACTCTCAATGGCCATGGAAATTTTGTTCAGGATGTGAGCTTTAGCCCAGATGGCAAAACTCTTGCTAGTGCTAGTGCAGATAACACCATCAAAATCTGGAATACCCAGAGTATGCCTCAAGATATCAAGGGTCATAGTGAAGCAGTTAGTGGTGTGAGTTTTAGTCCTGATGGTAAGACTATTGCCACTGCTAGTGAAGATAAAACCATTAAACTCTGGAATCGTGATGACCGTACATTGCTGCAAGCGATCGCACAAGCTCATAGTGAACCGATACTGAGTGTGAGTTTTAGTCCTGATGGTAAGACTATTGCCACTGCTAGTGAAGACAAAACAGTGAAACTCTGGAAGCGCAATGGTGATAAGTTTGAAACTCAGCCAGAAAAAATCTTAGAGGGACATACAGAACCAGTCAATAGTATAAGTTTCAGCCAAGACGGCAAACTGCTGGTTTCTGCGAGTGATGACACAACGGTGAAAGTTTGGCAACAAGATGGCACTCTAGTTCAAACATTGCAAGGTCATAAGGATTTAGTTTGGGGCGCTAGTTTCAGCCCAGATGGAAAGTTGATTGCCACTGCTAGCGAAGACAAAACAGTGAAACTCTGGAAGCGCAATGGTACAGATGGGTGGGAAAGTCAACCCGACAAAACTTTAGCTAAGAAGCATAATGCTTCAGTTAACTGGGTAACTTTTTCTCCTAATGGCAAATTAATTGCTTCTGCTAACGATAATGGCACGGTAAACCTCTGGGAGAGAAACGGCAAGTTTATTCGGAACCTAAAAGGACACAATGGTAGAGTTAATTGGGTAACTTTCTCTCCTAATGGGAACAAGATTGCATCTGGAAGTGATGATAGAACAGTGAAACTCTGGGGTAAAGCTGGTAACTTAATTACTACCTTAGAAGGTCACAAGAAAGCAGTTTATGGAGTGAGTTTCAGTCCAGATACAGATAGTAAAGATGATAAGTGGTTAGCCTCTGCTAGTGAAGATGGAACAGTGATTGTGCGGAATTTGAATCTAGATCAGCTCTTGGAAATTGGTTGTCACTGGTTGGCAGATTATCATCAGAATAACAGCGATTCTCCAAGCAATCGTGCTTGTCCAGCTCAAATTTCTGATTGAATCTTTTAAGAAACACGCTCAAAGCTAATGGCTAATGGCTAATGGCTAATAGCTCATCTTTCAAGAAACACATTCAACAAAAACCTAAAGATTTCCTCGCCGCGCTTGCTCACGCTCAATTGCCTCGAACAAAGCTTTGAAATTACCCTCACCAAAACCCTGGCAACCGTGCCGCTCAATTACCTCGAAGAAAAGCGTTGGTCGATCTTCTAGAGGATCGGTAAAAATTTGGAGCAAATACCCATCTGGATCTCGATCCACTAGAATTCCTAACTCAGCGAGCTTTTCAACTGGCTCATCAATTTTTCCTACCCGTTCCTTTAAGTTCTGGTAGTAGGTTTCTGGGATACGCAGAAATTTAACACCTGATGCTCTGAGCTTAGAGACTGTCTCAATAATATTATCGGTGGCATAGGCAACATGCTGAATCCCTGCTCCGCCATTATATTCGAGGTATTCTTCAATCTGTGATTGGCGTTTTCCCTGAGCCGGTTCATTGATCGGCAGCTTGATTTTGCCGGTGCCATCTTGCATTACCTTGGACATCAAGGCAGAGTACTCCGTGGAGATCGTCTGATCGTCAAAGTGTACCAAAAGGTCAAAGCCCATCGTATCAGAGAAAAATTGAGCCCATCGGTTCATTGCACCTAGTTCAACGTTGGCAACTACATGGTCTATTGTTTGTAAACCCACTCCATTGCCCTTACAGACTTCCCGAGGCTCGAAGCCAGGGGCAAATGAGCCTGCATAATCACTCCGCTCAACAAACTTGATTAAGGTATCACCGTAAGCGTGAATGGCACAGTAGCGCAACACCCCATATTTATCTTCTTCTTCAGTTGGAGGAATTGCTCCCACCGCACCTCGCGCCGTTGATTCCCGGTAGGCGCTAGCAACATCTGGTACTTCCAGAGCCATAACTGCGATCGCATCACCGTGTTTAAGTACGCTTTGTGACATCCAATGATCCGGAGTCAGTCCCGTACTCAACACTAAGCAGATATCCCCTTGTTCCATTACGTAGGAGCTTGCTTTCCGATAGCCGGTTTCTAAACCTCTGTAGGCTGTATTCGTAAATCCGAATCCTTTTGAGTAAAAGAGTGCTGCTTGTTTCGCATTCCCAACATAAAACTCAAGGTGATCGAATCGCTTAATGGGGCAAAAGTTATCCATTTGAATTACTCCTCTGAAGAAACAAGGCAGGAGGCAGGAGGCAGAACCCACCCCTAACCCCTCCAAGGAGGGGAACAGGAGGGAAGAGGATTTGGCTTGTTTCTTTCATTCGTAGCGGGCGGTGCGCCGCCAGTGGGGCGGCTCTGAAGAAACAAGGCAGGAGGCTCCAGGGCAGGAGGCAGAAGGGAAGAGGATTTGGTTCCATTCATCAGGGGTGGCGCGCCGCTCGTCGGGCGCTTTCCAGAAACCTCACCGAAAGCGACATTTGGTTATTGATACAAAAGACATGGATGCCTTCTCCGGCTTCTCGTAGAGAAGGGTAATTGACTCGTGAATTTGGTGAAATTTTAGTGGTTATCCTTGACTCAAATCTGTATTATAAGTTAACTAAATTTACTTTTATTCTTCTTTTAAGTATATATCATTAACCAAAAATATTGATTTGGTATCTATAATCAACTATAGTATCCCTAACATGCAGCCCTACCAACAAGTAGCACTGGAGAAGACAGGTTGCCAAAGAACAACACAATCAAGGTAAAGTCAACATTTGGGAACTCGGAGCGCATTAAACAGCTGGACGAGATAGATGTACAGCTCTTGCAGTTCTTGCAAGAGAATGGTCGTATGACTAGTGCTGAATTGGCTCGTCGAGTCAATCTCTCAACAGCTGGGTTGCAAAAAAGACTCAAAAAACTAGAAGCAAAGGGAGTCATTGACCGCTACGTTACTTTAGTCAATCGTGAGGCATTGGGCTTGGATCTGCTTTGTTTTGCCCAGGTCACCCTAGCACACCATCAGCCGGAATGTATCGGTCAATTTTGCGATCGCGTTAAGGGATTGCCAGAAGTCTTAGAATGCCACCATCTAACTGGGGAATTTGACTATCTTTTGAAAGTAGTTGTTGCTAACCCTCAGCATCTAGAAAAGTTCCTGTCAGAGGCTATTGCCCAAATCCCAGGTGTGGATCGGATTTGCACTAATATTGTCCTCAATGAAGTCAAAGCTTCAACTTCATTACCGTTATAGTCATTCGATCAAGCTAAACCCTTATTATTGATCTAGCCGAAAACCCTGTCTCTTTAGAGCAGGGAATGTCAATAGAGCAAATATCCCAGGATATAATGAATTTTATCGTTACCGGAGGAGCAGGCTTTATTGGCTCCCATGTTACAGAACAGCTGTTATCAAAAGGTCACTGTGTAACCGTAGTTGATAACCTCACTACGGGCAGCTTACAAAATCTGCCTGAGCATCCTTCGTTAAAACTACTGCAAAAAAATATACTAACCTGTCAACCAGAAGATTTTACTGGACCAATCGATGGCATTGTTCATCTGGCAGCTACCCCATCTGTAACAGAATCTTGGTTACAACCCCTAGAAGCTCATCACAACAATCTTTCTGCCACCATTGCTGTGATTCAACTTTGCCAAGCCTTAAACATTCCCCGGCTAGTCTTTGCCAGCTCTGCCGCTGTCTATGGCAATCCCATCGAAATCCCCATCTCTGAGAAGCATGCAACTTCTCCCATTTCTCCCTATGGTTTACAGAAATTGGTGAGTGAGCAGTATACCAGTTTGTTCGCTAAGCAAACTCAATTTTCAGTGGTGGCATTACGTTTTTTTAATGTCTTTGGTCCCCGACAAAACCCAAAGTCTCAATATTCTGGCGTGATCTCCATCTTTGCTGATGCCATAAAGCAAGGATTGCCGATTACCATTTACGGAGATGGGACTCAAACACGAGATTTTGTTTATGTTAAAGATGTAGCAGATGCCTGTAACAGAGCTTTAACTTCCTCTCTTGATGCTGGCTTATGCTCCATTTGTAATGTCGGAACAGGCAAATCTATTTCTCTACTCCAGTTAGTGGAAATCCTGAAAGATTGTTTTCCTACTTGGCAATCAGATATCCAATTTGAACCTTCCCGCCCCGGAGATATTGTTCACTCGAAAGGTGATATTGCCAGTGCTTCTTCAATTTTAGGGTTTACCTCCCAATATTCTTTCGAGACTGGCATTCGTCTGTTTACTGAGTCATTGTAATTAGGGTTTCCTGAATAAGTCGTAATTTTCGGGTTGCCATAGGTGTTAGGTGTTAGGTGTTAGGTGTTAGGTGTTATGTGGTAGGTGGTAGGTGGTAGGTTAGGAAAATTTCCTGAGCTTTTACGTAGGACTTCCTGCAGCAAACCTTCTGACTCTAACACCCTAATTTACTATGATTTAAAGCTTTACTATTAGGTACAATTATGCGAATTAATAAAAAATGGATACTTTTCACAATACTGCTATTGACGGTGATTTTGACAGTTTTTGTTTGGAAAACAGAATTGATTTTGAGCAATAAAACAGAAATAGTCAACACAACAGAAATTCAAGACAATCAGAATGTCTATAATAGAAAAGCAGCCAATACAAACCTACGTTCTTTAGCACAAAAACAAGGAATAGAAGTAGGAGCCGCTGTACTCATGACACCCTTCAAGGAAGATTCAACTTATCGGGAACTATTGGCACGTGAATTTAATTCCTTAACGCCAGAAAATGCCATGAAGTTTAGTCGCATGCGTCGGGGACGTGATGAATATAAATTTAAGAATGCTAATGCCCTTGTGACTTTTGCAAAAGAGCACCAGATGCAAGTACATGGTCATACTTTAGTTTGGTATAAAAAACTACCTAGTTGGTTAAAAGAAGGAGAATGGACTCGTGAAGATTTAACCGATATTTTGCGACAACATATTTACACTGTAGTGAGTCGATTTAGGGGAGAAATTGCGACTTGGGATGTAGTCAATGAAGCAATTGAAAGCGACGGTTCCCTAAGAGAAGCAATTTGGCTCAAAGGAATTGGTCCAGAATATATTGAGATGGCATTTCGTTGGGCTCATGAAGCAGATCCACAAGCAAAATTATTCTACAATGACTATGGGGCAGAAGGACTAGGAAAAAAGAGTAATGCGATTTATGAGTTGGTTAAGAATTTGCGACAACGCAATGTTCCTATCCATGGTGTTGGTTTTCAGATGCATACTAATATTAAGAACCCTCGCAATCCAGAAAAAATAGCGGCCAATATTAAGCGTCTGGGTGAACTGGGTTTAGAAGTGCGGATTACAGAGATGGATGTACGAATCTACAATGGTGAGGGGACAACAGAAGAGAAATTGGCTGCTCAAGCAGAGGTTTATCGAAAAATACTACGTGTTTGTCTAGATGCTCCCAACTGTAAAGCATTAACAACCTGGGGAATCAGTGACAATTACTCCTGGATTCCCGATTTCTTTGAGCGTCCGGACTCACCGTTACTGTTTGATGAATCCTATCGTCCCAAACCAGCATACGATGCCTTGGTCGAGGAACTCCAAGGAACTTCCAAATAAAAAACAATCTATCCTCTGCTGAAGGCAGGGGAACGAAGGGAGTCATTTATTGTCCTCAATGAAGTCAAAGCTTCAACTTCACTACCGTTATAGTCATTCGATGTTTTTTCTACCCTGCTCTGTACTCCCAATTCCAAATTCTCAAATTGATAATAAAATCTCCGCCAGACGGCGGCTATCATGCCGCAATACGGTTTTTCCTCTGACAAAGTTACCAGTTATTACCTCTTTATTAACTAGCTGCTGGCATGCCTCAAGATCTGACTCAACTGGTAATTTGTGTTCAGTTGCGTAGATGCGCCGCATCATGTCTTGAATCGGCTCAGTATTCACAACAGCAAAATCCACTAAAGTGCGATCGCAGTAGTAGTCCTCTATTTTTTTCAGAAAATCTGATGCCTTATAGCCATAAGTTTCAGCTGGATCAGTTACTAGATTAACTACATAGGTTTTAGGTGCAGAAGTTTGTTGCAAGGCTTCTGGTAACCCTTCTACTAAAAAATTGGGCAGAATACTGGTAAATAAGCTCCCAGGACCGATAATTATATGGTCTGCTTCTAAAATTGCTTGTACTACTGGCTTATAAACTTGAGCGCGACGTGAAAGATAGATATATTCAATCCTGTGCTCGAAGTTTGTGCGCAAGTCTATATGGGTTTCACCGATTAAGTCGCTGCCATCATTCAGTTTAGCAATCAGCTCCACATCATTAAGAGTAACTGGCAGTACCTGACCTTCGATATTTAACAACTTAGATATAGATTCTATACCAAAGGGTGTGCCACCCTCCCAATCATAGGCAGCAGCCAGTAGCAAGTTACCTAAGCTATGCCCTTTAAGACCATCCCCTTTACAAAAACGGTAGTTAATGAAATCACGCCATTTTTGGCTGTATTCATCATCTGGTAATAGTTCAGAGATACATTTGAGAACATCGCCTGGGGGTAGAATACCATGCTCATCCCGCAGCCTACCACTACTGCCACCACTGTCCATCATTGAGACAACAGCAGTAACATCAAATAATTTTTTAAATTCACTGAGTACGGTACTAACACCTGAACCGCCACCAATGACGACAACTTTAGGTCGGTTGTTATGGGTCATCAGACAAATAAGACTAAGGAAAAATACAGTTAAAAATGAAATAAAATATTTTGCTCTGGGACAAAAATGTCAATTTACTTAAAGCACTAAACCATTATGCATTTAAATTGTGAATTAGTACCGATGCACCGGACGCCGAGATTAGGGCTAAGTAGTTTAAATGTGTCTTAGCCTAGTGACGAAGCAAGCATAGTTAACTATAATGTATCAAGAATCACATCTTAATCAGGCGGTAATCACTCAGAAAATCTCGTTTAGCAAGCAAAGGCAATATTTTGCTCCGGCAAAATAAGTGAATTTACTTGAAATTAGGAGCCACAGATTAACATAATTCAACTATAATGTATCTATAATTACATTTTAATCATGTATAAATCAAGTGTCGAATCTAAGTATACTTATGTTTTTTTGCAGACTGCTGTTTATCTAGCAGCTTTTAATTATGCCTATACAATACTTTCTAAAACAAAATCTACTTAATTAGGGAGGTCTTCAATAAATATATAGCAGTTCTCCCATCTGTGAGGTACATTTTTATCCCTCTCAATAATCCCCCTTAATAAGGGGAACTTTGTGGTTTAACATCGTACCTCATAAGCCCGAAAAACACTATAGTGTCTCTTATTAGTTAATTGTTTTGTGATTTGAATCACACAAATTATTCATTAATAATACAAAATTTACTGTTACAAGACATTGCAAAAATTTAGATATTATTGGAAACTGGTATAGCTTGTAGAAAAGCAATTCAGTATTTGCTCAGCAATGCCATACTTTAAAAATATATTGGGGTGCTTAAGTAATAAAGCAGTTGCCGCAGCTGATTGCTGCTAGGCATAAATAGGTAGGTGTCAAAAAAGAAAGTAAATTAGTAAGTAAGGTTTAACTACAAGCCTTGCTATGTAAGCTATTTGACTCCTTCAAAACCAGCATAAATCAATGTAAATTGACTTCTGTACACTTACTTAAAAAGGAAAACAGTCTATCTCAAATAATGAGATTAGACCCGATTGTAAAGTGGCGGATTATTTCTGCCGCACGGTTTCTGCTGCTATTAAGTAAAAACCGTGATCGTACAAATAGCTGAAATTAAAAGTTACAATCAATACCTTTGACAATTGCACTTATTTTATTGACAAAACAGAGTATATTGTATACAGTTTAAAAGACAGTTAAGCAACTGTCTTAGGTTACAAACTCAAAGTAGTGTTATCGGTTAGTGCTTCTACTCTTCAAATAGCTAGCCTTTATTAATTAAATTTTCACAGTCTCCCTCCTCCGTGGCAGAGAGATAGTTTTAGCGGTTACTATTGTTCACTAGTTATTGATGAGTGTTTCAAATCAAATCCGGGTTCCCACCCTTTTTTTGATGAGAACAAAGCAGATTTTGTATTGCTTATTGTGGTCTCAGGAAGAAAAGGTTTCTCTATGAAAATAGCCTTAGTACATGATTATTTGACGCAAAGAGGTGGAGCAGAGCGGGTATTTGAGTTGCTTTGCAACTACTTCCCAAAAGCTGATATTTTTACCTCTTTGTATGATCCTCAGCGAACTATTGACCTCAGCGATCGCGTAGTTAATACCACCAAATTGCAGAAAATTCCTAGGGCAAGCCAGTTTTTTAGGCTTTTGGCTCCCTTTTATTATCCAGCCTTTCGAGCATTGAATTTGCAAGACTATGACCTGATTATTAGTAGTTGCGCTAGCTTTGCTAAGGCCGTGCGCAAAAGAGCAGGAGCTAAACATATTTGCTTCTGCCATAATATCACCCGGTTCCTGTGGAATACTAAAGTCTACTTACGAGAGTTTGATGAATTTAAATATTTCTATCCCCTGATTGAAAAAACTTTCGAGTCGATGAGAAAAGCAGACCTACGCTATGCCCAGGAGCCTGACCTTTACATTGCTAATTCGACAACAGTGGCTCGCCGTATTGAGAATACCTATCATCAGCCAGCAAAGGTAATTAATTATCCCATTGATAGCAGTAAGTTCGTTTTCTCAGATCAGAAAGAAGACTTCTATTTAGTCTCATCTCGTATGATCACCTATAAACGGATTGATATTATCATTGAAGCCTTTAACTGGTTGGGATGGCCATTGTTGATTATTGGCGAGGGACCAGAACGGGAGCGCCTAGAATCTAAAGCGTTAGAAAATATAAGATTTTTGGGACATGTCAGCGATGCTGAACGTAGTCATTTAATGGCAAAAGCTCGCTCTGTCATTGTTGCTGCTCTAGAAGACTACGGATTAGTGCCAGTGGAAGCCAATGCTAGTGGCACACCAGTCATTGCCTACGGTGCTGGTGGTGTCTTAGATACTCAGATACCAGGAAAAACAGGAGTCTTTTTTAAACGGCAAACACCGGAAGCTCTACAGGTGGCACTCATAGAAGCCAGTAAGATATCTTGGGATCATGCCCAAATCCGAGACCATGCCCTGAGTCATTTCACTGAACAAGTGTTCTTCAGTAAAGTTAAGGGCATAATCGAAGAGGTGGATAGGGTGCACTCTTGCAATAAACCTGATCAATTGATCCCTCGAATTGTCGCAGTATAGCAGTGAATGACAGCAATCTCCAGGCAACAACTGAAACAGATGCCGGTTACGGACAACTATTTGCAGTCTTGTTGCGCCGACGCTTTTGGCTGTTGGGTGTATTCTGCCTGGTTTTGCCGATCGCCATCCTTAATGCTCTGAGTAAGCCAGCAATCTACCAAAGTTCTATGCAACTGTTAGTCGAGTCTAATTATCAAGAAAAACAAGGTGGAACACAAGCCGCCAAGGAATTTGCTGACCCTAGTGTTGAGGTTGACTATGCTACTCAGCTTAACTTGATGCGGAGTTCTCAGCTGATGCAACAAGTGGTGGATTTGCTGAGCTCTGAATACCCCGATATTACTGTAGATGAGATTAAGGGTTCCTTGAGTGTATATCAGTTGGGGGAGGGTGAGGTCGAGACTAAAATCATTGAATTAAGCTATACCGGCAAGGATCCTCAGGAAACCCAAAAAGTACTCAAGGCAGTGCAAAGGGTTTACCAAGGTTACAACTTAGAGCAACAGAAACAACGCCTAACTGAGGGTCTTGGTTTTATTAATCAACAGTTGCCAGAAGCTCGCCAAAATCTTGTGCAAGCTGAAGGAGCTTTAGAAAAGTTCCGCAAAAACCAGAACTTGATTGATCCTACAGAACAGGCAACAAAAGTCAGCGCAACTCTCCAATCTATTCAGGAGGAGCGACAGAAAATCCGGACAGAATATCAAGAGACTGAGGCTCGCTATCAGATTGTACAAGAACAACTAGAGCTTTCTCCAGAAGAAGCGCTCATCTCCTCTCGTTTGACGCAGTCTAGCCGCTACCAAGCCTTGCTTGACGAACTTCAAAAGACCGAACTGGCTTTAGTAGAGCAACGTTTGACTTTTACTGACGCCAGCCCTAGAGTGCAAAAGTTGCTCGAACAACGTCAGAGTCAGCTAGTTTTATTGCAGGAGGAAGCAGTAAGGCTTTTAGGGGGAGTTCCTACTCAATTGAATCTTATAGGAGAAGGACTCCAGAGCGAAGGACAGTTGGCTGAGATTGACCTGACATTGGCTCAGGAGCTGTTGGAAGCAAGAAAAACACTGGTGACTTTGCAGGCTCGTGATCAGAGTTTGGCAAAAACTGAGCAGCAGCTTCGTGTAGAACTAGATCGCTTCCCGATGCTAATAGCTGAGTATAATCGCTTACAACCAGAAGTAGCAATTAAACGCCAAACCCTTAAACAGCTTTTGGAGGCACGGCAGAAGTTAGGGATAGAAATTGCCCGGGGAGGATTTAACTGGCAGGTAGTGGAGGCACCCCAACCGGGGTGGCAGATTGCTCCTAATCCTCAGCAGGATATCTTGTTGGGTGTAGTTGTAGGGTTCTTCCTAGGGGGGGTAGTAGCTTTTGCTCGGGAAGCAATGGATGGCGCTGTTCATACTGCTGATGATTTGAAAAAGCAGGTGGCTGTACCTTTGTTGGGTATAGTTCCGAAACTGCCTTTAGCTTCAGCCTCCCGAGGGATCATTCAACTACCTTTTGGCAAGCGGCAATTTACAACATCTTCTCTGAAACAAACAGTTTATTGGTTACCATTTCGGGAATCACTAGACCTAATTTATAAGAATATCCAACTGCTCAATCCTGTTTCTGGTATTAGTTCTCTAGTGGTTACCTCAACCCTAGCAGGGGAGGGGAAGTCAACCTTGAGCATGGGTTTAGCCCTCAGTGCTGCTCGTTTACATCAAAGGGTACTGCTGATTGATGCTAACTTCCGCAATCCTACATTGCACCTACAGCTTGATTTGCCTAATGAAGAAGGACTTTCTACTTTATTAACAGGTGAGACTACTGTACCCAGTCCCATTAGGATCTCACCAGCAGGGTCAAATATCGATATTTTAACTGCCGGACCCACACCAATAGACCCGGTCATGTTGTTGAGTTCCCCAAGAATGAAGGAACTGATGGGAGAGTTTGAACGGACTTATGACTTAGTACTACTAGATACCTCTCCCATTCTCGGCAAAGTAGATGCGATCGAAGCGGCCTCCTGTTGTAGTGGGGTAGTGATGGTAGGACGTATCAACCTGATTAGTCAATCAGAACTAACGGAGGCGATGGCGATGTTGGGCAAGTTTAACGTCATTGGTATCATCGCCAACGAAGGAAGTAAGGCTAAGGATAGTTCCACAGCTTATGGAGAACTACATGGTAGTTCCTCTTTTGAACTTTATCAACCTCCGATTATTGATGTTCAGGAGTTTAACCACAACGGTTCTTCCAGCATTATGGAGGAAAATTTAGCTCTTAATGCCAGTGAACAGGAAACAGATAAGTAGGTATTAGGTGTTAGGTGTTAGGGGTTTTGATAGCAGTTCTATTTATAACTTACAGTACTGGAAAGCTACCACAACTAATTGTTTCAATTCTCAATTCTTAATTCTTCATTTTTCATTCTTTATTCTGGGTGTGTCTGCCAGCTCAATTAATATCTACCAAAATTACTCGGCAGACAAATGCAAGATACTCCCATAACAATTTCCAAAATTCTACTGAAAACATCTAAAATTTCCACTCTAGAGATAGGTTCTTCTGGTGAGCAGCCAGTTAATCCCTTAGCTCACTGCACCCTCAAGTGGCGATATAAACGCTTGTGGGTGGGCTACACACAGCAACCTCAAGAGCCATATTTGCCTTCCTTAGATAATCAGGAATGGTTGGTAGACTGTCTAAAGCACTCTCCGGTGCAAATAGTTTGCATCGAACCGAATGTGGGCGAGGGAAGGTTGAGACTTTGGGCTGATGCCTGTCAACAGGCTCACAAGTCAATCTTCCTCCGGATACCCTGCAATCGGGAATTACTCAGTAAGGAGCAATCTATCAGGTGGTGGCTTAAGCGGGTGATTGAGTGGAACATTGCTGCCTTGTTGTTGTTGGTTCTGAGTCCAGTTATCTTGGTAGCAATCTTGCTGATGGGTGTTTTTTCGACAGAGCCAATTTTTTCCCGGCAGTGGCGGGTGGGAGAACGAGGAAAGCTATTTCAGTTACTCGAGTTCCACAGGATGAAAGTACATGCTCAAACACAGGATTACCAGTTGATAGGTAATCAGAACGGGCATCACAAGACTGAACAGAAAGCCCACATTAAACCCTTGGGGGGCTGGCTGTCTAAATACGTCTTGGATAAGCTGCCACAGTTAGTTAATGTGCTGCGGGGCGAGATGAGTTTGGTGGGACCACGTCCCTGGAGCCTAGATGAAGCCGCTTTGCTCAGTCAATCGGAGCAGCGACAATTGAGGGTGCTGCCAGGAATGATTGGTGGAAGTAGTGCAAGAAGGCAGTCTCTATGAAAAAATTTTCCTGGGCAAGTCAAAATTATTGTATACAACTTAGGAAAAATCTAGATGTGGTATTGAATATCTATTTCTTTAGGCTTTGATCAAAAATGATACAACGTTCATGTCGTACTATTTTGTATTTTTTACGTAATTCGTAGATTATTTTTTGATTTAATTATTAATATTGGTAGATTTTACGTTAAACCACTTGGCAATTAAAAAAATAATCGGTTAAGGTTGTGTTGGTCAAATAATCACTAACTCAAATTCATTAAAAAATAGATTGTTATACAGATTTGATAGTACAATCAAACATCAATTTTGAGGGTTCATATTTTAAATACCAATAAGCCACAAATAAGTTAATGAAGACTAAAGAACTAATCCTTGAGTCAGGTCGCGCAGAGAGCCAGTATTGGAAAGACTTGTGGAACTACCGAGAGTTATTTTACTTCCTAGCATGGCGAGACATTCTGGTGCGTTACAAGCAAACTGTCATTGGTATGGCTTGGGCATTAATTCGACCATTTTTAACAATGATTGTCTTTACCGTGGTATTTGGCAATCTAGCTAAGCTTCCTTCAGAAGGAGGAGCACCTTACCCAATTCTCGTGTTTGCCGGGACACTTCCTTGGCAGTTCTTTGCCAATTCCCTTACCCAGTGCAGCAACAGTATGATTAATAACGCTAATTTGGTTTCTAAGGTTTATTTTCCTCGTTTGATTGTACCTAGTAGTGCAGTAATTGTTGGCTTTGTTGATTTTATGATTTCCGGCATGATTTTGCTGGGATTAATGGCTTGGTACAATTTCGTACCCAGTTGGCGGATTATAACCTTACCCTTGTTTATTCTGATTGTTTTTGCTGCCTCAATGGGTGTTGGTTTGTGGTTATGTTCGCTAAATGTTAAGTTCCGAGATTTTCGCCATATCGTGCCGTTTATTGTGCAGTTTGGTTTGTATATCTCACCAGTTGGTTTTAGTAGTAGTGTTGTACCAGAACAGTGGAGATTACTATATTCTCTCAATCCGATGGTAGGAGTAATCGATGGATTTCGTTGGGCAATAATAGGTGGAGAATCAAATATTTACTGGCCTGGTTTTGTTTTGTCTTTGACTTTGGTATCACTGTTATTATTGACCGGAATCCGGTACTTCCGAAATATGGAGCGCACTTTTGCTGATGTAATTTAGGTGGATTTACTTAAATTTATGATGATAGATAATGAAAACTTGATCTTACTCATTAATCGTCAATTGTAATTATGTCTGATAGTGTTATTCGGGTCGAACATCTCAGCAAGAAATACATTCTTGCTCATCAGCAGGAGAAAAAAGGTGGTTATAAGACCTTACGTGATGTCATCGCAGATGGAGCTAAATCTGTTAGCTCCAAATTACTGAAACCTGCTAAAGCCAATTTTCCCAACCCAACTCGTGAAGAATTTTGGGCATTGAATGATGTTTCTTTTGAAATTAAACAGGGAGACAGAGTTGGCATTATTGGTCGTAATGGAGCCGGAAAATCGACCCTATTAAAGATTTTGAGTAGGATTACAGAGCCTAGTAATGGACGTATTTCGATCAAAGGCCGAGTGGCAAGTCTTTTGGAAGTGGGAACAGGCTTTCATCCAGAGTTAACTGGAAGGGAGAATATTTATCTCAACGGTGCCATTTTAGGAATGAGCAAGGTTGAGATTAAAAGGAAGTTTGATGAAATTGTTGCCTTTGCCGAAGTCGAGAAGTTTTTGGATACGCCGGTTAAGCGCTATTCCTCAGGGATGTATGTCCGTCTTGCTTTTGGAGTGGCTGCTCACCTTGAGCCGGAAATTTTAATTGTGGATGAAGTGCTAGCAGTAGGTGATGTAAATTTCCAAAAAAAATGTCTGGGAAAGATGCAGGATGTATCACAAAATCAAGGCAGAACAGTATTATTTGTCAGTCATAATATGGATGCAATCCAACGGTTATGTTCCCAGTGTGTCATGCTTGAACGTGGACAGTTAATTACCCACAGTGATACTGCCAGTACTATTCAAAAATATATATCTAGCTATTCCTATCAATCTTCACCTAATGAGTGGATTGATCTATCAAACGTGAGTCGAATGGGGACAGGAGATGCCCGATTTGCAGCCCTTCAATATAGTAGTCTGAATGAGACAGTTTATTGTAAACCATATCCTAATGGCCCCCTGGAATTTTCACTAACTATTGAATCAGATATATCTATGAATGTCGGTAGTATTGCAGTTAGTATCTATAATCAAACTGGAACTATATTGGTTAACGCTGATACGATTTCTATAGGCCGTAATGTCGAACTAAAAACTGGCAAAAATATAGTCACAATTAGAATTGAAAATCTGTATCTAAATCCTGATATTTATATGCTAGGTTTATGGCTTGATAAAACAGGCAATAGTCAATCTGGTAGTCAAGCATTAGATTATATTGAATCTGCTTGTGAAATCGAGGTAGTTAATTTTAGATCTGAAGAGTTTGGCATGCAAACACTTGGTTATGTAACCTGCAATTTTAATGTTTTGGAGGTAAACTAATGCAACTTTCAAGTCAAGGTAAAATCAAATGAGTAGTCAACCCCTAGTCTCTGTAATTACCATCTTCTTAAATGAAGAAAAATTCATTGAGGAAACTATTGAAAGTATATTTGCCCAGACCTATAACAACTGGGAACTGCTTCTGGTAGACGATGGCTCAACCGACAGTAGTACTCAAATTACCCAACGGTATGCTGAGCAATATCCTGGGAAAGTGCGTTATCTGGAACATGAGGATCACCAGAATCGGGGAATGAGTGCATCGCGCAACCTAGGTATCCAAAATGCCAAAGGCGAGTACATTGCTTTCCTTGATGCTGATGATATCTATTTGCCAGAAAAACTGACGCAGCAGGTAGCTATTCTGGAATCACAGCCTGAAGCTGGTATGGTCTATGGACCTACCAAATATTGGTATAGCTGGACAGAGAATCCTCAAGATATCCAACGGGACTTTATGGCAAAACTGGGTGTTCAGCCAAATACCTTGTTCAATCCACCCACTCTGCTTACTCTCTGTCTCAAGGATCCAGGAATTGTACCTTGTACTTGTGGATTGCTTGTTAAACGTAAAGTATGTCAGGAAATCGGTGGTTTTGATAAAACATTCAGAAGCTTGTACGAAGATCAAGTCTTTTTTGCCAAGATTTTTCTCAATGTTCCTGTTTTTGTTGAAGGAGGATCCTGGGACAAGTATCGGCAGCATTCGGATAGCTCATGGCATGTTGGGATGGATACAGGAAAAGAAGTTTCTGCACGGCTGTTTTTTTTGAACTGGCTGGAGAAGTATTTATCTGAGCAGTCTTTCAAAAACACTGAAGTCTGGCATGCTCTCCAAAAGGCGCTATTGCCTTATCGTCATCCACTCTTGTATAACCTTCAACAACGCATTGAAGAACTTGTAGGGCAGATAAAAAGGATTGTGAAATCAATGGGGCGGCGGCTATTACTCACTAATCGATAGTTTTTAAGTCTAAGCATAATGAATAGTAAACCACTGGTCTCTGCAATTACAATCTTCCTGAATGCCGGTGAGGAGTTCTTTAAGGAAGCTATAGAGAGCATATTGGTTCAGACCTATGAACATTGGGAACTGTTGCTAGTAGATGATGGTTCAACAGACATCAGCACAACAATTGCCAAACGATATGCAGAAAAATACCCAGAAAAGGTACGCTATCTCGAACACGAGAACCACGAAAATCGAGGCATGAGTGCTTCGCGTAACCTGGGTATCCAAAATGCTAGGGGCGAATACATTGCCTTACTTGATGCCGATGATATTTGGTTGCCCCAAAAACTAGAGAAGCAAGTAGCAATCTTAGGAATACAGCCTGAAGCTGCCATGGTTTATAGCTCAACTTGGATGTGGTTTAGCTGGACAGGCAATCCGGAAGATGCTCAATATGATCGGGGACGAACACTTGGTGTTCAGCCCGATACTCTGGTGAAACCGCCAAAGCTGCTTACTCTCTTCCTAGAAGACAAAGCCGAAACACCAGGCACCTGTAGTGTTCTGATGCGGCGGGAGCTTGTTAAAGATGTGGGTGGATTCGAGGAATCCTTCCGGGGTATGTTTGAGGATCAAGCTTTTTTTGCCAAAGTTTGCCTCAAAGCCCCTGTATACGTGGAGAGTGGGTCTTGGGATCGATATCGGCAACACAGTGATGGCTCTTGTTATGTAGCAGAGGCTAAAGGAGAATATCATCCCTTAAAGCCGAATCCTGCCAATCTAACTTTCTTGAACTGGTTACAGAAGTATTTATCAGAACAAGGGGTTAAGGACACCAAGGTTTGGTCGGCTTTTCAACAGGCATTATGGCCTTATCAACATCCATTATTGTATCAATTATCAACACACTATAAGTACAAAATGAAAATGCTCAAAAAGCTAGTAAAGTCCAGCGCACTGCAAATCTTACCTGCACCAATCCGGCATAAGGTACAAGCTCAATGGCGAGGATCTAAATACTGTCCACCAGTAGGGGAGGTGAATTTCGGTAACCTGCGGAGAGTAACCCCTCTCAGTCGTCAATTCGGCTTTGACCGAGGTCTTCCTGTTGATCGCTACTACGTTGAGAACTTTCTTGCCTGCAACTCTGCTGATATTCAAGGGCGGGCACTGGAGATTGGGGATAACTCCTACACTAAGCAATTTGGGGGCGATCGCGTCAGCAAAAGCGATGTCCTCCACGTTGTTGAAGGCAACCCAGATGCAACGATTGTTGGTGACCTCAGTGATGCTGACCAAATTCCTTCAGATGCCTTTGACTGTCTTGTTTTGACGCAGACGATTCACCTAATTTACGATGTGAAAGCTGCTCTTCAGACGATTTATCGTATCCTGAAGCCAGGTGGGGTTGCGCTGATTACCTTTCCAGGAATCACCCAAATTAGCCACGATGAATGGAAGGATTATTGGTATTGGAGTTTTACCCAACTATCAGCACATCGGCTCTTTGAGGAAGTTTTCCCCAAGGAAAATATTAGGATCGAGACTTATGGAAATGTGCTGACAGCAAATTCTTTTTTACAGGGGTTAGCTGCTTGCGAGCTTCGCAAGGAGGAGTTAGAGTATCGCGACCCCAGTTATCAAGTCATCATCTCAGTCAGAGCGGTGAAACCGGAGATCAAGCCATGAGAATAGGTGGATTAGGCAGATTGAAGCGAACAACCCGACAGTTAAGGAACCGATTTGCACCGGGAGGACTGATCTTACTTTACCATCGTGTGGCTGAAGTACCATCAGACCCATTTAAACTGTGCGTAAAACCGGGTAACTTTGCTCAACAGCTGGAAGTGTTGAAAAAATATAGCAACCCGATGCCACTGCAACAATTAGTCCAAGCTGTACGGGATGGTAAGCGTCCCAATCGGGCAGTCGCGGTTACCTTTGACGATGGTTACGTTGATAATCTCTATGAAGCCAAACCCTTGCTGGAGCGCTATGACATTCCGGCAACGGTGTTTGTTACCACTGGCAACCTTGGGTCTCAACGGGAGTTTTGGTGGGATGAACTCGAGCGGCTGCTGCTGCAACCGGGTAAATTACCCACAACCCTGGGTTTGAGCATCAAAGGTTGTAGCCATCAATGGGATTTAGGTGAAGCTGCTGATTATAGCGAGGACAATTATCAGTGCGATCGCACCTGGAATTGGTACCTTAAAGAGGACGCTGATCCTAGTCCCCGCCAACGTACCTACCGCTCACTGTATCAACTGCTACAGCCTTTGCTTCCAGACGAGCGTCAGCAGCTGATGAGTGAGCTACTGGCATGGTCTGGTGCTGAAGCTAAAGGTCGCCCAACCCACTATTGCCTTTCTAATACAGAAGTTAGTACCCTAGCCAAGGGAGGACTCATCGAAGTCGGCGCTCATACGGTCAAACATCCGTTTCTCTCAGCATTACCACCGGCTGTGCAAGACCAGGAAATTCAGCAAAGCAAATCTCGTCTGGAAGAACTTTTAGAGCATCCGGTAAACAATTTTGCCTATCCCCATGGGGATTTCACAACAACCACAGCAGCTCTTGTACGGGAAGCTGGATTTGCCTCTGCTTGCTCCACTGTTGCCAAAAAAGTTGAGCGCAATGCCGACTGTTTTCAGTTACCTCGCGTTGAGGTCAAGGATTGGGATGGGGAGGAGTTTTCGAGGCAATTGTCCCAGTGGTTCTATGGCTGAGGGGAATATGCTTTTTGAAGTAACAAGTAATAAGTAATGAGTAATGAGTAATAAGTAATGAGTAATGAGTAATGAGTAATGAGTAATGAGTAATAAGTAATGAGTAATGAGTAATGAGTAATGAGTAATGAGTAATGAGTAATGAGTGTCTGACAACGCAGTGAACAGGGTAAAATGCGGTGTCGAAAAAGAAGATAAGAAACAATTATCTTCACTCCTAACTTGGAGACTCGGTGTTTATTCAGAGATTAGCAATTGGCAATTAGCCATTAGCCATTAGCCATTAGCAATTAGCCATTAGCCATTATATGAAATCAGGTTGTATCGTTAGCAAACAAATACCCTCATAGAAAACTTTAATTATGCATTTTATTGTTACTGGGGGAGCTGGTTTTATTGGCTCTCATATTACAGAGCAGCTTTTGTCAGAAGAGCACAGTGTAACTGTAGTTGATAACCTCACAACTGGTAGTTTAAATAACCTGCCTGAGCATCCTCGTTTAAAATTATTAGATAAAAATATACTAGACTGTCAGCCAGAAGATTTTATCCAACCAATCGATGGCATTGCCCATTTAGCAGCCACCCCGTCAGTTACTGACTCTTGGTTACAACCACTAGCGGCTCATCACAATAATCTTTCAGCAACGATTGCTGTTATTGAACTTTGTCAGGCTTTAAATATTCCCAGGCTAGTGTTTGCGAGTTCTGCTGCTGTGTATGGCGATAAAACCCAATTACCAATTTCTGAAACTCAAGAAACATCGCCGATTTCTCCCTATGGTTTACAGAAACTGGTGAGTGAGCAATATACCAATTTATTTGCTCAACAATTAGGGTTATCCTTTATTGCTCTAAGGTTTTTCAATGTATTTGGACCTCGTCAAGCACCTAACTCACCCTACTCTGGGGTTATTTCTATCTTTACTAAAGCAATGCAACAAAATTTGCCCATTACCATTTATGGAGATGGCAAGCAGACAAGAGATTTTATTTTCGTTAAAGATGTCGCGATCGCTTTTACTAAGGCACTGACTATTTCCCTACCTCCTGGTTCCTGTAAAACCTGCAATGTTGGCACTGGCAAACAAACTTCGTTGCTGGAGCTAGTAGATATTTTGAAAACTTGTTTTGGAAAATGGAACTCAGAACTTAACTTTACTACAGCCCGAACGGGGGACATTAAACATTCCCAAGCAAATATATCCCAAATCAGCTCACTGCTAACCTTTTCGCCTCAATGGTCAGTTGCATCTGGCTTACGTCTTTTAGTTGAATCATTAAATCTTGAATAATCCTCTAAAATCACAATGAATCAGCAAAATTCTTATCGTGAAACCATTCCACCAGTTCCAGAAGGAGTATCCCGTCCTCTATTGTCGGTAATGATTCCTACCTACAATTGTGCCCATTATCTGCGGGAGACACTGGCAAGTGTCTTAGCTCAAGATCCAGGTCCTGAGGTGATGCAGATAGAGGTAGTTGATGACTACTCTACCAAAGATGATCCCAAAGTAGTGGTCGAAGAACTAGGAAAGGGTCGCGTTGGCTTCTACCGCCAGCCACAGAATGGAGGTCACATCAAGAATTTTCAAACTTGCTTAGAACGCTCGCGGGGTAAGTTGGTTCATCTGCTGCATGGTGACGATTGTGTACGCCATGGCTTCTATGAAAAATTACAGCGAGCTTTTGAGGAGAAACCGGAGATTGGTGCTGCTTTCTGTCGCCAAATTCATATCGATGAACACAGCCATTGGCAACATATCTCCTGGTTGGAGCAGCAAGAGAGTGGTGTTCTGAATAATTGGGTGGAAAGAATTGCCGTTCAACAGCGCATTCAAACACCATCAATTGTAGTGCGGCGTGATGTCTATGAAAAACTAGGAGGATTTGACCGCCGCATCCGTTATTGGGGTGAAGATTGGGAGATGTGGGTTCGTATCGCTGCCCAGTACCCAGTATGGTACGAAGTTGAACCACTAGCATTGTATCGCATAGGTTCAGTGTCTCTAAGTGGACGTTCCGTGCGTACTGGTGAAAACATTCAAGATTTTCGCACAGCTATTGGTATTGTCAAGAACTACTTGCCCCAAGACTCTGCCGATAGCCTGTCAAAACAGGCACTGGAGAACTATGCCTTTTATGCCCTCAATGAGGCCAAAAAATTAGCAGGGCATGGTGATACAACAGCCGCTATGAATCAAATCAGGGAAGCTTTGCGGTGTTGTTCTTCTTTGAAGGTGATTCGCCCTGCCTTGAAGTTAAGGGCAAGATTGTTGTATCGACAATTTTTCCGGCAAGTAAAACAACAAGCAGTTTAAGAGGATGTTTGAAAAGTCATGCTGAACGTAGCGCAGCGTAGTGAAGCATCTCTACGTAATCGCTTAAACCCTAGATTATTCGTTCCACTTTGCTTCACTCAGAATGACAAATTATACCTTTTCCAACTTTTAAAACAGCCTCTAAGTTACAAGATGGTTTCAGTCGTTTTTGGAAATTAGATCAATGGTGTCTAAAGGAGTAGTTTATGTTGCCACTGGCAAGCAATATATCGATGAGGCAAGTATTTCAGCCTCTAGTTTAAAGCAAAAGATGCCTGACCTGCATGTTACTCTTTTTTCTGATCAAAAGGTTCAAGCCAGTTATTTTGATGAATGTGTCGTTATCAAAAGTTATGGACATGGAATTCTTGACAAGAATATAGGAATGTCACAATCTCCATACGACTACACAGTTTTTTTAGATACAGATACATACATCTGTGAAGATTTTTCGGAACTGTTCACACTTCTGGAAAAATATGATATTGGTGCCATACTCAATGAAACTCGCACCTATACATTTGCTGGAGATAGTTGGGACTATCAGAAAATTAAAGATACTCATCAAAATTGGATCTATCCTATGTACAATACTGGAGTTATTTTATTCAAAAAAACTCCAGAGACTACTCAATTTTTCTCTGATTGGTTAGTATCAACCAAGCAATGGGCAGAAAAACACGGAAAAACTAGCGATCAGACTACTTTCCAAAATCTGCTTTATCAGAGTGACTTGAAGAAAGTAACACTGCCCCCTGAGTACAATTGCCGCTTTGTGTTTCCTGTTGGAGTTTGTGGAACTGTCAAGCTCTTGCATGGCAGGCATCCAAATTTTCCAGAACTAGCTCAAGAAATCAATAGTGAACTAGGTCCGAGACTTTTTATGCCTAGATGGGGATTAATTCCAGATACCAAGTCTAAATTTGTTAAAAAATTGCTCAAACGGAAGTTTCGCTCAATCATGAGCAATATTCGACTAAATCGCTAACTAGGGTTACATCAATAGTTTATTTTACGGCAATTTTAAAAAAATTTACTATGAAACCAGCGATAAGTGTGATCACCTGCACCCACAACCCTCGGCAGAATTATATTGACAAAGTCCTAGCCGCACTCAAGTCTCAAACTTTGCCCCTAGAACAATGGGAATTATTGCTAATTGATAACGCCAGTGAGCGATTACTTTCTTCAGAAATTGACCTGAGTTGGCATCCTCAAGCCCGTCACATTCGAGAAGATAAACTAGGACTTACCCCTGCTCGACTGCGAGGAATTAAGGAAGCTCAAGCGGAAACCCTGATCTTTGTTGATGATGATAATGTCTTAGATTCGGACTATCTTGAAATCACCTTACAAATCAGTAGAGATTGGCCCATGATTGGTGCTTGGGGTGGACAACTTAGAGGCGGCTTTGAGCAAATACCTCCAGATTGGGCAGAGCCTTACTTGATGTATTTAGGTATTCGGGAGTTTGAGCAGGATCAATGGTCAAACTTATTACACCAACATGATACAACTCCTTGCGGTGCGGGAATGTGTGTGCGTCACATTGTAGCCCAAAAGTATGCGGATTTAGTATGTAATGACCCAAAAAGATTAGCTTTAGACCGCAAGGGGACATCAATCATCAGTTGTGGAGATACGGATCTAGCCTTCACAGCTTGTGATCTTGGTTTAGGTACAGGACAGTTTGCCTCCTTAAAGTTAACTCATCTGATGCCAGCTAGTCGGTTAGAAGAAGAATACCTGATTAGATTATATGAAGGGATATATTATTCTCACATCATCTTGGACTCTTTTCGAGGTAAGCTGCCATCAAATTCTTCAAGCAACAAATTAGCTGAATGCTACCGACTTTGGCGAATGAGTCCCAGGAAGCGTCGTTTTTTCCAAGCAAAACAAAGAGGAATTGCCTTGGCGACTCAAGAAGTAATGAAGAATTAAGAATTAAGAATGAGTGAAATTAATTATCAATTTTCAATTCATTTGAGTAATGAGTTAATTATCCCTGGATAATCACTAGCGATTTCTAAGCAAAGTAGGTATCATCAATGTCATCAAGTAAGTCAAAAATTCTCGTCACAGGAGGAGCTGGTTATATCGGTTCCCACGCAGTTTTAGCTCTGAAACGCAGCGGTTATGAGGTAATTGTTCTCGACAACCTAGTTTATGGGCATCGAGATCTGGTCGAAAACGTTCTTCAGGTAGAATTGATCGTAGGAGATATCAGCGATCGCCAGCTGCTAGACCAGATCTTTGCTACCCACAATATTGCTGCTGTCATGCACTTTGCCGCCTACGCCTATGTCGGTGAGTCCATGACGTATCCAGACAAGTATTACCGCAATAATGTTGCTGGCAGCCTCACTCTTTTGGAAGCTATGCTAGCTGCATCGGTATCGAAAATTGTTTTCTCCTCCACTTGCGCAACCTATGGTGTATCAGAGACAATTCCCATTCCCGAAACCCATCCTCAACAGCCGATTAATCCTTATGGAGCTAGTAAGCTAACGGTGGAGCGAATGCTCAAGGATTTCGGTGCAGCTTTTGGACTAAAGTCAGTCACCTTCCGTTACTTCAATGCCGCAGGAGCTGATCCCACTGGCTTATTAGGAGAAGATCATACTCCTGAAACCCACATCATTCCCTTAGTACTGCATACCGCTTTGGGCAAACGGAAGTCTTTCAGCATTTTCGGCACAGATTACCCAACCCCTGATGGCAGTTGTATCCGAGATTTTATTCATGTCAGCGACTTAGCAACTGCTCATGTTTTAGGACTGGACTATCTCCTCAACGGTGGGGAAACCGATGCCTTTAACCTGGGCAATGGCAATGGCTTCTCGGTAAGAGAGATTATTGAAGCAGCGCGGCAGGTTACTCGACGAGAAATTCCCGTGGAAGAACACCCCCGTCGTCCTGGTGACCCTCCCATTTTAGTGGGCAGCGGTGAGAAAGCAAGTAAAGTCCTAGGTTGGCATCCCCAGTATCCTGATGTCACTCAGATTATTGCCCACGCTTGGCAATGGCATCAGCAGCGGCATGGTGCATTAAGCTCAGTGGTTTGACATTTATTTATTGATTCAACAATGTACTGATTGAGCACAACCTTTTTCTGAAACCAAAATGCACCATGAACCAACCAATAATAAGTGTTGTAATTCCCACCTACCAACGCAATGATTTGCTAGAAAAATGCTTAGATTGTTTAGCACCAGGTGTTCAGACACTGCCAGCAGATCAATATGAAGTTATTGTTACCGACAATGGTTCCGAGACAACTGCAGAGGAGATGATTCGTGAGCGTTATCCCTGGGTAAAATGGGTGGCTAGTCCCCGAAAAGGTCCAGCAGCAAACAGAAATAACGGAGCACAGTATGCTCAAGGTGAGTGGCTCGCTTTCACCGATGATGATTGTCTACCAGAGCCAAACTGGCTAGGTGCCTTTTTAGAAGCTACCAAAGAAGGAGTGTTAGCCCTCGAAGGTGCGATTCATCCATTGGGCAACCCCAATCAGGACATGGCTGAGTGTCCAGTAAATCTTACTGGTGGCTGCTTTTGGTCCGCCAGCATTGCCGTGGCGCGATCGCTATTTGAAACAGTTGGAGGATTTGACCCTAATTACCCCTATGCTGCCTTTGAAGATATGGATCTAAAGCTACGGCTTTCTCCACTGACAAAAATTTTGTTTGTACCTGAGGCTCGTGTTTTTCATCCTGTGCGGATGATTACTTTAAAAAAGTCAATCACTAATATTCCTAAACGTTGTTCAACTTGGGCATATCATATCAATAAACATCGAAAAGTTCTTGGCTATGAGCAACCCCTCAGCTTCACCATGAGCCGATACAAGAATGAACTTTTACATCTGTGGCGTAACCTCAAAGAACAGCGCGTAAAAAGTGCATGTAACCCTTTTTTTATGTTGCTTTTTGGTATTCCGTTAATTTTAGTATATCTGCACCATTTGGAAAAACAAAATTAGTTAATTGATCATGGGTAGCCCGAAATTTACATTTTGTATCCCTAACCTCAATAAAATTAAGTACCTACCTGCCTGTATTGAGAGTATGTTGGCTCAGGATTGTCAAGACTGGCGGTGTGTATTCGTTGATGGTTATTCTACAGATGGCAGCTGGGAATACATGGAACAGTTTGCCTCCGATCCTCGCTTTCTTCTCCTGCGTGGACGACAGCAAGGCATGTACACAGATTGGAATGAATGCTTAAAGTATGTCGAGACTGAGTATTTTTATTTCCTCACCAGCGACGATACTTGCTTCCCCACATTAGTTTCAACGACAACCAAAGCATTAGATGCCCATCCTGATATTGATGCTTGTCATTTTGAGTTTGCTTTTATTAATAGAGAAGGTACTATCATTAATCCCCCAGCAGGACTAGTAAATCACTGCGATCTATATTTTGACTATAACAAATATGCCCACCGTCGCTCTGGCATCTGTGAGTTTATGATGCATTTTGTTTATTGGGCTGTGTACTTAACTATTACATCACTAGTTTTTCGACGTCAATTAATTACCAAAATGAAGGGATTCCCCACTAAATATGGGTCAGTTGGAGATTACGATTGGACAATGCGGTTAGGATTATTTACCGATGTACTTTACCTGCCCAAATTGCTGGCAACCTGGCGACTATATGAAGAGCAGGCAACCGCGCAAACTAATCTTCTCCAACGCCAAGAAAAATGCATGGCAATAGCCCAAGCTAACCTTGATTATTTGGTAGAAACGGAGCAGTCACGAATACTCAAAAAAAATATTAATAAACAGCAAGTATTAGCCTATATAGCAGATGGTTATGCCTCTACATCTTATAGGCAAATTTTGGCATCAAAAAAAACAAATGAAATGGCACATAAGTTATTGAATTTTTTACAAAAATATCCTGAATATGCTCTTAAAAAAACTTTAAACCGTTTGAGTGCTAATAGACTTTATCCTTATCGTCCTAGAGGTGAAGTTGCTCAAGAATTGATTAATGATTATGGACTGAAATGGCCACCTATACGGCTATCAAATTAAAGCGGGACATACTAGTGCCAGAAAGCAGAAGGTAGGAGGAACTAATACCTAATACCCATTGGTGACAAGTTAAGGTAAAAGTGTCGTTGTCAAGGGAGCTGGGGGAGCTGAGGAAGCTGAGGGAGCTGGGGAAGCTGAGGAAGAAGAATATAATTTTTCAACCTCTTGAGTATTTCCATATAT